>DATMDY010000160.1:0-5705 GCA_035557335.1 Methyloceanibacter sp. | reverse complement strand
CGTGGCCAAGGACGATCTCAAGAAGGAGAATCTCGAAGCGTTGGAGAAGGGCTATGCCAATCTCGCGCGCCACGTCGAGAACGTGCAGAAATACGGCGTGCCGGTGGTGGTGGCGACGAACCGCTTCTCGTCGGACACCGACGCCGAGATCGCGCTGCTCAAGCGGCTCACCGCCACGTCGGGTGCCGAATGCGTCATGGCCGACCATTGGGCGCTCGGCGGCGAGGGCGCGGTCGAACTCGCCGAGGCCGTGGTCCGCACCATCGACGAGAAGCCGAGCGATTTCCAACCGCTCTATCCCGACGACATGTCTTTGTTGGATAAGACCCGCACCATTGCCCGCGAGATCTACGGCGCCGAGGACATCACCGCCGACAAGGCGGTGCGCGACCGCTTTGCCGAGCTTGAAAAAGCGGGCTTCGGACATTTCCCCATCTGCATCGCCAAGACCCAGTACAGCTTCACCACCAACCCGGATGCCAAGGGCGTGCCGTCTGGCCACACCATTCCGATCCGCGAGGTACGGCTCTCGGCCGGCGCGGAGTTCGTGGTGGTGATCTGCGGGGACATCATGACCATGCCGGGCCTGCCCAAAGTGCCCGCGGCCAACAATATCGAGCTTGCGGCAGACGGCCGCATCAGCGGCCTTTTCTAAGGGTGGAAAGGGGTTGCAAGGTTTGCAGGTGATCGTTACCACCTGCCTCTAGCCGAGGCATGGGCCCGCGCCGGGCCCGTTAGCCCAAGAATTTCAAAGGGAGGCGACGTATGGCCCGACGCAAGCCAGGCCGTAATTTCCTGTTCGTGCCGGGACCGACCAACGTTCCCGACCGGATCCTGCGCGCCATGCATGTCACCATGGAGGACCATCGCTCCTCCGATTTCCCCAAGCTCACGCTCCCGCTCTACGAAGAGCTGAAGAAGATCTTCAAGACCAAGGACGGTCAGGTTGTCATCTTCCCGTCGAGCGGGACCGGCGCGTGGGAAGCCGCCATCACCAATACGCGCTCGCCCGGCGACAAGGTCCTCATCGCGCGCTTCGGCCAATTCAGCCATCTCTGGGGCGAGCTTGCCCGCCGGCACGGTCTCGACGTCATCGTGCAGGAGGAGGAATGGGGCACGGGCGTTTCGCCTGAGCGCATCGAGGAAGCGCTGCGCGCCGACAAGAACCACGAGATCAAGGGCGTCCTCGTCGTCCATAACGAGACCGCCACCGGCGTCACGTCCGACGTTGCCGCGGTGCGCCGCGCGCTCGATGCCGCCAAACATCCGGCGCTGCTCTATGTCGATGGCGTGAGCTCGATCGCCAGCATCGATTTCCGCATGGACGATTGGGGCGTCGATCTCGCCATCACCGGCTCGCAGAAGGGCCTCATGCTGCCCGCGGGCCTCGGCATTCTCTGCGCGAGCCAGAAGGCGCTCACCCAGATGAAGGATGCGAAGTGCACGCGCGCCTATTTCGACCTTGCCGACCATATGCGCACCAATCCGTCGGGCTATTTCCCCTACACGCCGGCGCTGCCGCTGCTTTATGGGCTTCGCGAGTCGCTCGCCATGCTCCAGGAGGAAGGGCTCGACAACGTGTTCGCGCGCCATCGCTATCTCGCCGAAGGCACGCGCGCCGCGGTCAAGGCGTGGGGGCTCAAGCTCTGCGCCAAGGAGCCGAAATGGCATTCCAATACGGTGAGCGCGATCATGGTGCCGCAAGGTTTCAATGGCGCCGATGTGATCGACCGCGCCTACCGCCGCTACAATCTCGCGCTCGGTGCGGGCCTGTCGCAGATGGCCGGCAAATTGTTCCGCATCGGCCATTTGGGCGATCTGAACGAGCTGATGCTGCTCGGCGGCATCGCCGGGGCCGAGATGGCCATGCGCGACGTGGGCATCGAGGTGGTGCCGGGGTCGGGCGTGGCCGCGGCGCAAGAACAATTCCGTGCCGGTCATTCCACTAGGGAAACGCGGATCGCGGCCGAGTAGGGCTCGAACGCCGACCGCCGATGCCAGGGTAAGGGTTTATCTCGTCGTAGGGGGTTCTAGTTCAGTGCAGCACGCGATCGTGTTCCTCGATCGGGAGTCGGTGGGCGCCAATGTGCGCAAGCCCGATTTTCCGCACAGCTATAAAGAGTACGAGGCGACCTGGACGCCGGAGGAGATCGTAGATCGCCTCAAGGACGCGACCATCGCCATCATCAACAAAGTCCCGATGCGGGCCGAGACGCTGAAGCAGCTGCCGAAGCTGAAGCTGATCGCGGTGGCCGCCACCGGCACCGACGTGGTGGACAAGACCTACTGCAAGGAAGCCGGCATCGCCGTCGTCAATATCCGCAATTACGCCTTCAACACCGTGCCGGAGCATGTCGTCGCGCTGATGTTCGCGCTCCGCCGCAATCTGCTCGCTTATGTCGAGGATGTCCGCGCGGGCCGCTGGGGGAAGGTCAACCAGTTCTGCTTTTTCGACCACCCGATCCGCGACATCGCCGGCTCGACCATGGGCGTGGTGGGCTTCGGCGCCATCGGCCGGGCGGTGGCCAAGCGCGCCGAATGTCTCGGCATGAAGGTGTTGCCTTACGACATCGTCGATGTGCCGGGCCGGGTCGATTTCGACACCATCCTGCGCGAGAGCGACATTATCACGCTGCACATGCCGCTCACGCCCGAGACCAAGAACATGATCGGCGCGGCCGAGTTCAAGAAGATGAAGCCGACCGCCATCCTCATCAACACCGCGCGCGGCGGCCTGGTCGATGAGGCGGCGCTCGCCGAGGCGCTCAAGAACGGCACCATCGCCGGCGCCGGCTTCGACGTGCTGACCAAGGAGCCGCCCAAGGAAGGCAATATCCTTCTCGATCCCACGATCCCGAACCTGATTGTCACGCCGCATGTCGCCTGGGCGAGCCAGGAGGCGATGCAGATCCTGGCCGATCAGCTCATCGACAATATCGAGGCGTTCGTGGGCGGCAAGCCGCAGAACGTGGTGGAGTAAGGCGAGGGCCGCGCCATGAAGAAACTGCTGTTCCTGTTCGACACCGATCCTTACGCGAGCGTGTTCGACACGGTGGTCGCCTATGACGGTGGTGCCGACCGGGTGACTGGTTACGCCAATGTCACGCCGAAGGCCGTGGGTGCGCTGGTTGACGGCACCATCTTCACGCGCGGCGGCAAGGACAAGCAGAACACGGCCATCTTCGTCGGCGGTAGCGACATGAGGAAGGGCGAGGCGCTGTTCGAGGCGGTGAAGAAGAAATTCTTCGGGCCGTTCCGCGTGTCGATCATGCTCGACTCGAACGGCTCGAACACCACCGCCGCGGCCGGCGTGGCGCTGCTCGCGAAGGCCGGCTCGCTCAAGGGCAAGAAGGCGGTGGTGCTCGCTGGCACCGGACCCGTCGGCATGCGCGCCGCGGCGCTGCTGGCGCAGGAAGGCGCCGATGTCACGCTCACCTCGCGTTCCAAGGCACGCGCCGACAAGGCCGCCAAGGCGATCGGGAAGCGCTTCGGCGTGAAGGTCGCCGCGCTTCAGGCAAAAGACGACAAGGCGCGCGGCAAGGCGGTGAAGGACGCGCAGATCGTATTCGCCGCCGGCGCAATCGGCTGCCAGCTCTTGAAGAAGTCTGACTGGCAGAACAATCCGAATATCGAGATGCTGGCCGACGTGAACGCCCAGCCGCCGCTCGGCATCGAAGGCATCGAGGCCACCGACAAGGGCAAGGACTACGACGGCAAGCTCGTGTTCGGCGCGCTCGGCATTGGCGGTCTCAAGCTGAAACTGCATCGCGGCTGCATCAAGCAGCTGTTCGAAAGCTCCGAGGGTGTGCTCGACGCCGAGGAGATCTACGCGCTGGCGAAGGACATGGCCTGATGGCGCAGATCAAGGACATGGCGGTCGAGCCGTTCCTCGATGCGCTGGCGTCGAGCTCGGCCACGCCGGGCGGCGGCAGCGCCGCGGCCATCATCGGCGCCATGGGTGCGGCATTGGTGAGCATGGTGTGCAACCTCACCATCGGCAAAAAGAAATATGTCGAGGTCGAGGGCGAGATGAAGGACGTACTCGCCAAGGCCGAGGCGCTCCGCCACAGATTGACCGGCATGATCCAGGACGACGTGAAGGCATTCGATTCCGTGATGGCCGCCTACGGCATGGCTAAGGAGACCGACGCCGACAAGGCCAAGCGCGAGACGGCGATCCAAGCCGCGCTGAAGCAGGCGACCGACGTTCCGCTGGCCTGCTGCCAGGCGGCGCGCGAGGTTATCGACCTTGCGCTTGCCGCCTCGGAGAAGGGCAATCTCAACGTCATCAGCGACGCCGGTGTGGCCGTGCTCGCCGCCTATGCTGCACTGCGAAGCGGCGCGCTGAATGTCTATACGAATGCAAAAATGATTACGGACAAAACCTTCGCTGACGCTAAGCTAAAGGAATTGGAAGGACTTCTGACCGGCGCTGAAGGAGCGACCGAGAAGGCTTACGGTATCGTCAAGGGCAAGCTGAGCTAAGCTCAAAACCGCCCGCCGAAAAAGACTTGAAGGAGGAGCCAAGGTGGACGTTCACGAGTATCAAGCCAAGGAATTGCTGGGCAGCTTCGGCGTGCCGGTGCCGAAGGGCGCCGTGGCCTTCAGCCCCGACCAGGCGGTCTATGCGGCGACCGAGCTTGGCGGCTGGAACTGGGCGGTGAAGGCTCAGATTCATGCCGGCGCGCGCGGCAAGGCCGGCGGCATCAAATTGTGCAAGACCTATCACGAGGTGCGCGACGCGGCCGCCGAGCTTCTTGGCAAGCGCCTGGTCACCATCCAGACCGGGCCGGAAGGAAAGCCGGTGCAGCGCATCTATATCGAGGTGGCCGAGCCCTTCGATCGCGAGCTTTATCTCGGCTACGTGCTCGACCGCAAAGCCGAGCGCATCCGCGTCATCGCCTCGCAGCGCGGCGGCATGGAGATCGAGGAGATCGCCAAGGACGAGCCCGAGGCCATCCTTCAGGTGGTGGTCGAGCCGGCCGTGGGCTTGCAGGCCTTCCAGGCACGCGAGCTCGCCTTCCAGCTGGGCCTTAGCATCAAGCAGGCGCAGAGCGCGGTTTCGACCATCATGAACGCCTATCGCGCGTTCCGCGATTGCGACGCCACCATGCTCGAGATCAATCCGCTGGTGGTGTCCAAGGACGACCGCGTGCTGGCGCTCGACGCCAAGATGTCGTTCGACGACAACGCGCTATTCCGCCGCCACAACGTCGCCGACATGCACGATCCCTCGCAGCAGGACCCGCGCGAAGCGCAAGCCGCCGAGCACAATCTCAACTATATCGGGCTCGACGGCGAGATCGGCTGCATCGTCAACGGCGCGGGGCTGGCCATGGCGACCATGGACATGATCAAGCATGCCGGCGGCACGCCCGCGAACTTTCTGGACGTGGGTGGCGGTGCCTCGCCTGAGCGTATCGCCACGGCGCTGAAGCTCGTCCTGTCCGACGCCAAGGTCAAAGCCGTGCTGGTCAACATCTTCGCCGGCATCAATCGCTGCGACTGGGTGGCGAAAGGCGTGGTGCAGGCCTGCGAGACGGTTGACGTCAAGGTGCCGCTGATCGTGCGGCTGGCCGGCACCAACGTGGAGGAAGGGCAGAAAATCCTGGCGGAGAGCGGGCTCAAGCTCATCACCGCGGACACCTTGGCCGAAGCCGCGGAAAAGGCCGTGGCGGCGTGCCAAGGTCGGCTTGCGGCGTGAA
>DATMDY010000159.1:0-7062 GCA_035557335.1 Methyloceanibacter sp. | reverse complement strand
TCAACCCGCAGATCATCAAGGCCGCCTGGCCGATCCTCCTCGCCGGCCTGGGCAACACCGTGCTGCTTTCGCTGGTGGTGGTGCCGCTCGGACTGATCGGCGGGCTGGCCCTTGCAATGTTGGCGAGCTTGCGCACCCACTGGGTGCGCTGGCCCCTAATGGCCTGGGTGGATTTCTTCCGCGCCTTTCCGCCGCTGGTGCTGTTGATCTTCCTGTTCGCCGGCCTGCCGTTCGCCGGCCTGGAGCTGGGCGGCTTCGCCTGCGTCTGCATCGCGTTCTTCCTCAACACCGGCGCCTACTACGGCGAAATCCTGCGCGCCGGCATCGAGTCAGTGCCGTCGGGCCAGACCGAGGCCGCGCGCAGCACCGGGCTCGGCCGGTTCCAGACCATGATCTACGTCGTCTTGCCGCAGGCCGTGCGCAACGTGCTGCCCGATCTGCTCTCGAACACGCTGGAGGTAGTCAAGCTGACGGCGCTCGGCAGCGTGGTTGCCATGCCCGAGCTCCTGTTCCAGGCCCGACAGGCGCAGAGCCTGACCTACAACCCGACGCCGATCGTCCTGGCAGCCCTGATCTATTTCGTGATGCTCTGGCCGCTGGTGCGGCTACTCAGCCGGCTTGAGAACCGCGCAATCGCGCGCGGTTAGGTTGGTGGAGGCAGCGGGAATCGATGTCCCGCCTCTACGTAGTTTCCCTTATTTATCTCCACGGCCGAGGACCCGTAAAGTTCGCAGACCCTCGCACGCGCGCCCCGGTTTGCTCCCATTCCCTAGGGCGCGCAATTGGATCTTGGAGGAGGAGTGTTGAGGGGGCGCCGGGGCGGGGTCCACGCCTCGCCCCGGCAGCTGTTTCCCCACGGGGTCTAAGAGCGCGTTTCAGATCCCAAAGCGAAGCGCACCATCTCCGCAACATTCCGAAGCTCGAGCTTTTCCATGATGTGATGCTTGTGGATCTCGACCGTTCGAGCGCTGATGCCGAGGGCTGCGGCAATCTGCTTGGCATGCAGGCCCGTGGCCGCGAGCTCCAATACTTCGCGTTCACGGGGGGTTAGCGATGCCAGTTTCTGGGCATACGCGCGTTGAACCTGTTCCAAGGCAATGCGGCGCCGCTCTATGGAGAAGGCCCTGTCGATGGCCTCGCGCAGCTCCGAGTCCTCAAAAGGCTTCTCGATGAAATCCACCGCATCTGCGCGCAACGCCTTGCGTGCGGTCGGCACGTCTCCATGCGCGGTGATGATGACGATTGGGATCCGCCGGCCGCTTCCCGCCAGACGGTTTTGCAGATCGAGACCGCTCATCCCTGGAAGGCGAAGGTCGGCGACTACGCAGCCCACCCAGTCGTCTTGGAAAGCGGCGAGAAAACTCTCGGCGTCCGCAAACAGTCTGGTCTGGTAGCCGGAATATCGCAGCATGATGTCCAAGGCGTCGCGTACGGACGAATCGTCGTCGATCAGGTAGACAACAGGAAGAACAGGTACCTCAGCCATGGCCGGAATCCAGTGGCAAGACGAGGTGAAATTCGCCATGTCCGGCCGCCTGCACGCTCAACGAGCCCCCATGCGCTTCCGCAATCGCGCGGCTCACCGCCAGCCCCAATCCCATGCCATTCGGTTTGCCGGAGGCAAAGGGCCGGAAAAGATGTTGCCTCGCTCCGGCTGCAATTCCGGGGCCATTGTCGGCGACCACGATGCGCAATCGCTTCGCGCTATCGCGCTTCACGCTCACGGTGATCTGGCCGTGACCAGGAGCATGCTCCTCCAGCGAGTCGAGCGCATTGCCAATGAGGTTGCGCAAGACCAATTCAATCTGGACTCGGTCGAGGCGAACCGCCGGAAGATCGGGATCGGCGCTCTTCACAAAGCTGATCGTCGTCCCTTCTGTCACTTCCGTGCCGAGGCGCTCAATCATGCCGAGTAGCTCTGCCGAGGGCAGCGGTTGGAGCCGCATTGATCCGGCTCTAAAAAACTCCCGCAGGCGCCGCACGACGCGCGAAGCCCGAAGAGACTCGCTCAAGATCTTGTCGACAAGGGTCGCCAGTTCCGCATCGCCGCGTCCCGCCTCGATGAGAAGCTTGGCGGAGCGGCTGTAGCTCGCCAAAGCGGTCAACGGCTGGCTCACTTCATGCGTGATCGCGCCGGCCATTTCACCCGCGGTCGCAAGATGCAGAGATTGGTTCAGTTGCTCCTTTGCCCGCCGGCGCTCGTCGACCATGACCCCAAGGTAAAGCCCGGTCAAGGTGAGCGTGGCCACAAGCGCTTGAAGCTCGATGATCGGAAGCGCTGGCTCTGTCTGCTGGTGGAACGAAAGCACGATGCCGAGCTGGACCATCGTGATGGCGACGAGCGCGCCGGCCAGCCCGCTGCGCAACGCGATCCAGATAAGAGGCGGGAACAGCAGAAAAAAGCCATGCGACGGATCGGGCGCTAGTCCTGCAAGGATCAGCCAGAGCGTCGTTGCAACGAGGCCGGCTTGCAGGTAGCTTTCCGTGCGCCTCGGAAGTGCGGCGAGCTCCGATCGCTTGTCGGCATCCGTCGCGATCAACAGGAAGGGCGCAGTGACCAGAATGCCCACCACATCGCCGATCCAGAACCGAAGCCAGCCCTGCAGCAGGACATCGGGGCTCAGAAGCGCTGCGGCGGCGAGCACACCCAGGAAGGTGACGCCGTTGATGGCGGTTCCGACGGCGACAACAGTGACCAGCGTAGTGAGCGCACGGATGGTCCCTAGGGTGCGCTCGGCCGGAAGCAGCGCACGCAAAGTGGCTGCGATCAGCGCATATCCGATTGTCAGTGCCAGGGCGCTTAGCAGCATGACGCCGTAGCCGCCGGGGGGATCTCGAGCTACGTTGTCCGCGAGAAATGTCGCAAAGAGGACGACCGGTGCCCTGGCAAGGCCCGCATGCATCATCCAAACGATGGCTAGCGCCGGCCCTGGATTCCACGGGGTGATGTTGAAGGACCCAAGCGGCTCTATGTAGCTGGCCCAGTCCAGTGCCAGGTACAACGGCACGAATATCGCCGCCTCCAGGGCGTATCGCCCAACCGCCTGGCTCGACAGCGCCCAGAGGGGAAACCGCGAAAGTCTTTCGATCATGCTCATGCCATAAGAGCGAGCCTTGCCTCGCTACCGAGCGTAGCGCATTCGGCTTGCCAACCGCTCGCCCTCGAACCTAAGGCATAAGCAACAGGTCGCACGGGGGATCGGCGATGAGATGCTCGGTAACGCCGCTCGTCAGCCAGCGCTTGGTCGGTCGTAGCACCACGAGGTCAATACCGAGCTCGCCTGCTTGCTTGCGAGCCGATAGCGCGGGGTGTCCGACATCCACGCGCAGGATCGCGTCGTTATATAGCGAGGCGTCGCGCGCGAAGGCGCGAAGCCGCTCCATGCCTTCGAACTTGGCGCGACGCCGGTAATCCTCGAGCACATCGTGCGTTGCGCCCGACATGGCAAGCATGCCGGTGTAGGGCGATTCGAATGCGTGGAGAACCACGAACGTCGAATCGGGGAAAAAACGAAGCGCCTGCTGTCCCGCCCGGGCGGCCTCCGCAGAGAGATCGGAAGCAAGGAGGACGCGGGTATACGGTCGCAGGGCAGGACTCGAAACCGCCAATAGCGGAAGGTCCGTCTTTCTCTGCACCCGCAGCGCCGTGTTAAGCCCCAGGACTTCCTCCAGGAAGTTTTTTCGGGAATTTCCGACAACGATAAGGTCTGCACGCACCGCCCGCGCATGAGCTCCGATTTCACGGGACACGTTACCCACGCCGAGATGGGTATCCACAGGCACATCGAACTCAGCAATGATGCGCGCCGCTGCTTGACGCAGATGGGAGACTGCCGCGCTCGCGCTCAGCCGCCCGCGGCCGCTGATCGCATTGAGCATCGAACCGGCCTTCGCGCGGGCGGGGCTCATGACGTTTATCAGATGCACTCGCGCGCCATTGGCGCGGCAGAGTTGCCCCGCTCGCCTCAATGCGACGGTTGCGGTGGTAGTGAAATCCGTCGCGGCCGCGATGACTTTGATTGCGTTTTCGCCATGAGGCGTCTGCGGCTTGTGAGGACGCAAGGCTCCGTAGTCGCGACTATCCATTTCGCGCCTAGCCAAGTTAGATCACTCAAACCCTAGTTCACCTTGCGTGCGAACCTCAATAAGGGAAATTACCTAGAGCCTGAACGCCAGTTGTGAGGTAGCTATACCCGGACAAGAAATGCCGCACAACGTAAGTCTGATCGCGACGATCGCTGCAAGCCTCGGGCTCGCGCTTATTGCCGGGCTTGCTTGCGCGCGTCTGCGAATACCGCCGATCGTTGGCTATCTGCTTGCGGGCGTCATGCTCGGGCCTGCGACGCCAGGCTTCGTGGCCGACCTCGATCTCGCAGCACAGCTCGCGGAGATTGGGGTGATGCTTCTCATGTTCGGTGTCGGCCTTCACTTCTCCGTGGCCGACTTATTGGCGGTAAGGAAGATCGCCGTGCCGGGGGCGGTGATTCAGATGGTGGTCGCCACCGCGCTTGGCATCGTAGCGGCCACCGGCTGGGGATGGAACGCAGGCGCGGCGTTGATTTTCGGTGTTGCGCTGTCGGTCGCGAGCACCGTCGTGCTCCTGCGAGCGCTTGAGCTGCGTGGCGCGCTGAGATCAATCAACGGCCAGATCGCGGTCGGTTGGTTGATTGTCGAGGATCTCGCGATGGTGCTTGTCCTCGTCTTGTTGCCCGCCCTGGCAGGCCTTCTCGGCGGCCAAGCCACGGACAGAACCGAGGCGTGGAGCACTACCTTGGTGATCACGCTCGGGAAGGTGGCGCTATTTATCACCATCATGCTCGTAGTCGGAAAGCGTCTCTTCCCCGCTTTGCTGCTCTTTGTAGCCCGCTCGGGCTCGCGCGAGCTATTCACGCTCTGCGTCGTCGCCGCCGCGATAGCCATTGCATTCGGGTCCGCGCAGCTATTCGACGTTTCATTCGCCTTGGGGGCCTTTTTCGCCGGCATGATGATGGGCGAGTCGAACCTCAGCCACCGCGCCGCCGAGGAGTCGCTTCCGCTGCGCGAAGCGTTCTCGGTTCTCTTCTTCGTTTCGGTCGGAATGCTTTTCGACCCTCTGGTGCTCATGGAGCATCCGGGGAAGGTGCTGGCCGTGACCGCCATTGTCATGCTCGGGAAAACCGTTGCGGCGATCGTGCTGGTGATACTACTGAGATATCCGCTCGAGACCGCGCTCATTGTCGGCGCAAGCCTGGCGCAGATCGGGGAGTTCTCGTTCATTCTGGCGGGGCTCGGTGTGGGTCTGAAGCTCCTTCCGGCTGAAGGCCAGAGCCTTATTCTCGCGGCCGCGTTCATTTCGATTTCGCTCAACTCGGTGATGTTTTCCGCCATCGCCCCCTTGCTGAGGTGGTTCGCGTCTCGGCCCCGACTCCTTCGCTGGCTTCGCCGCCCAGCCGATCCTTTGTCCGCGTTGCCAATGACCGTCCCAGCGGAAACGCTATCCGGCCAGGTGGTAATCGTCGGGTATGGGCGCGTGGGACGCCGAATCGTGGCAACTCTCGATGAAGTTGACGTCAGCTACATCATTGTCGAAACCAATCGGCAGGCGGTGCAGGAGCTGCGTCGGCGCGGCACGCCCACAGTCGCGGGTGATGCGGCCGTCCCTGAAGTTCTGGTGCAGGCACACATAGCGACTGCGGCGATGCTCATCATCGCGGCGCCTGATACCGCGGGCATTCCCAAGATGATCGACACGGCTCGCACCTTGAACCCCGCGGTGGAAATCATCGTGCGCACCCATACCGATGAAGAATCGGCGGCTTTCTCAAAGCTGAGCGTCGGCAGGGTTTTCATGGGCGAACATGAGCTCGCTACGGCCATGGCGAAGCACATCACGCGGCGGATGGGCAAGGGATAGGGGATGCGGGCGCTTGCTATCGGGGTTCTGGTCGTGCTCGCCTACTTCCTGGTCGGGCTGTATTTCGGGTTGACCGCAAGGTAGCTACCCCCGGGTCTGGTCGCCTGCCTTGTTGAGAATGGCGGCCAGCCGGGGCATTTTGGTGTCCGGCATATCGACGGTGCCATCCATCCAGGCATCGAGCAGCGGTTCCAGCACGTTCAACTGAACGGCGAGCTTATCTTTCCCGCGTAGAAGCTTCGCGGCGCGGTGCAACAGCACCTGCTTGAGGCTCAATGTCATCCGTCCTTTGTGTCTTGCTTCTCATTAGGACGGTCCGGCGTAGAGCGCTTCGGCTTGCCGCGTTCCTCGATCAGCACGTCCACCGCGCGCAGAAATATCCCTATGGGCGGCTTGCCGTCCCCCGTAAGCCAGCGCGCCAAGTCAGCCATGGGCACCTGCAAGTGATCACACAAAGGTTTGGCCCCTCCCAGGATTTCGGCGGCGCGCACGAGAGTGGCGCGGTACGTGTCGTCCTGTTGCACGGCGGCATTGTCACCAGCCGCCGAGCCGCCCGCACTACGTAGTTTCCCTTATTGCCTCGTTCAGTCCCGCATCGGTAGCGTTCGCGGAACCCCTACGCGCCCGTCTATCACCCATTAGAGCCGGGGCACGCAACGATGGAGGAGGCGTCAGGGGGTTAGCCGAGGCTGGACCCTGTGCACTCTCCCAGGCGCAGGGTTGCTGCCGCGGCTTTTTTTGCTCCTGACCTCTTCGAGCAAATCGTGAGGCGGTTCATGTCCGAGCAGACCCTGGCCCAGGCGTTCCTGCGGAACTTTCTGGGCAATTCGCCGCAGTGGTACAAGCACACGATCGTCGGCTTCCTGGTGCTGAACCCGATCCTGTTCGCCGCTCATCCGTACCTCGCCGGCTGGGTGCTGCTGCTCGAGTTCATTTTCACGCTGGTCATGTCGCTGCGCTGCTACCCGCTGCAGCCGGGTGGGCTGCTGGCGCTAGAAGCGGTCGCGATCGGGATGACGACGCCGCTCGCGGTGTACCGCGAAGTGGTCAGGGGGTTCGACGTGATCCTGCTGCTGACCTTCATGGTCGCGGGCATCTTCTTCCTCAAGGGCCTGCTGCTGTACATGGTCACCAAGCTGGTGGTCAAGATCCGCTCGAAGATGGTGCTG
>DATMDY010000158.1:0-25663 GCA_035557335.1 Methyloceanibacter sp. | reverse complement strand
ACGTCGATTGGACTGAGTTGTTCGAGCGCATCAGCTTTGTCGACGACGTGCTCGCCGCAGCGAGCGCCTTTCCCGAGATGGATTTCTCGACGCGCAACCTCTACCGCAGCGCCATCGAGGAACTGGCGCGCGGCTCGGATCGCACCGAGATCGAGATCGCACGCCACGCCGTGTTAGCCACAGAGCAAGCCACATATGCCGACGCGGGCGGGGTGGAAGGCCGCGGGAGCGATCCTGGCTATCATCTTCTCGGGGGAGGTCGCGCCGCGTTCGAGGCGGGGATCGGCTTTCGGCCGCCGCCTCACACTTGGCTTGAGCGATCGAGCCGGGTGATCGGCATTGGGGGCTATGTCAGCGCTGTTGCTGTTGCCGCTGCGGTTATCCTCGCCTCGCCGCTGTTCGCGCTCGCTGCCGTGGGGCTGCATGGGGCATGGCTGAGCCTGCTTGCTGGCCTGGGTGCGATTCCCGCCATCGACGCGGCCATCGCGCTGGTGAACCGGGGCGTGATACGGAGCTTTGGCACCACGATCCTCCCCGCCTTGGCCCTGCGCGACGGCGTGCCCTCGCATCTGCGCACGCTCGTCGCGGTGCCGACGCTGCTGACGACACGCGACGCGATCGAGGAGCAGATCGAGCGGCTGGAAATCCATCATCTCGCCAGCCCGGAAGGCGACCTTCAGTTCGCACTACTCTCCGACTGGGTCGATGCTGCGACCGAGCACTTGGAGAGCGACGCCGTTCTCCTCGCAGCTGCAGCGGAGGGCATCGCCCAGCTCAACCAACGCCACGGTGCGGCGCCCGGCGGCCCCCGCTTCCTGCTGCTCCATCGCCGGCGAGTCTGGAACGAAGGTGAAGGACGCTGGATCGGCTGGGAGCGCAAGCGCGGTAAGCTACACGAGTTGAACGAACTCCTGCGCGGCGCGACCGACACGACTTTCGTGTTGACGAACCAGCAGATTGGGGCCGTGCCCGCTGGGGTTCGCTACGTCATTACGCTTGACGCCGACACGAGATTGCCGCGCGACACGGTTCGCCGCCTGATCGGCAAGATGGCGCACCCGCTCAACCGGCCGCGCTTCGATGCCGACGCCGGCAGGGTTGTCGAGGGCTATGCGGTGCTGCAGCCGCGAGTGACGCCGTCACTGCCGATCGGCCACGAGGGCTCGCTGTTCCAGCGCGTGTTCTCCAGTGTGAGCGGCATCGACCCTTATGCCTCCGCGGTGTCCGACGTGTACCAAGATCTGTTCGGCGAAGGCTCCTATGTGGGCAAGGGCATCTACGAGGTGGACGCCTTCCAGGCCGCGCTCGCCGGTCGTGTGCCGGACTCGACGTTGCTTAGCCACGATTTGTTCGAGGGCGTGTTCGCGCGCGCCGGTCTCGCCTCCGACGTCGAGGTGGTTGAGGAGTTCCCCGCCCGCTACGACGTCGCCGCCCTGCGCCACCACCGCTGGGCGCGCGGCGATTGGCAATTGCTACCCTGGATCTTCGGTCGCGGCCCCATCGCCAGCAAGGATCAGAAGCGTGGCGCCCTCCCGGCGATCGGCCGCTGGAAGATGCTCGACAATCTGCGACGTACGCTGTCGGCTCCGGCTGCGGTCCTCGCCTTGCTGGTGGGATGGACCTTGCCGCTCGAGGCGGCCGCGATTTGGACTTTCTTCATACTCGCGACGATCGTACTGCCGACCCTGATCCCCGTCGTCGCTGCCGTCGTTCCGGGGCGGACCGGAATCACGGTGCGCAGCCACCTCGGCGCGCTCGGCGCCGATCTCCGCCTCGCTCTCGCCCAATCGGCGCTCATGATCAGCTCCCTTGCGCATCAGGCGTGGTTGATGGCCGACGCGATCACGCGGACCCTGAACCGGCTGTTCGTTACCCGCCGGCATCTCCTCGAATGGGTTACCGCGGCGCAGGCAACGATCGGTCCGAGGCTCGACCTTTTCAGCTTCTATCGCCGGATGGCCGGGGCGGTCATCATCGCCGCTGTGGCGGTGATCGTCGCTTCGGCGTGGGGGCACGGGACTTGGCCGCTCGTGCTGCCATTCGCTGCGCTCTGGATCGCCTCGCCGGCGATCGCGCGCTGGACGAGCCGATCGCCTATCGTGGCGGGCAGGCAATCAATGTCAGACGGCGATGCCCTCGCCCTGCGACTGATCGCACGGCGGACGTGGCGGTTCTTTGAGACCTTCGTGACGCCGGCCGATCAGATGTTGCCGCCGGACAACTTCCAAGAAGATCCGGCACCGATTCTGGCGCATCGGACCTCGCCGACCAATCTCGGCCTCTATCTCTTGTCGGTGGTGAGCGCTCGCGACTTCGGATGGACGGGAACGATCGATGCGGTCGAGCGGCTGGAGGCGACGCTGTCCACCATGAGCCGGCTCGCGCGCTTCCGGGGCCATTTCTACAACTGGTACGATACGCGGGATCTGCAGCCGCTCGATCCCCGATATATATCTTCCGTCGATAGCGGCAATTTGGCCGGGCACCTCATCGCTCTCGCCAATGCGTGCCGGGAATGGGCGGTTCAGCCGCTCACCGACGAGCGACGTCTTGCCGGTGTCGCAGACGCGCTCGAGCTCATGCGCGAAGAGGCGGGCCGGCTGCGCGACGGTCGGCGAACGCAAACGGTGACGTGGCGCCAGCTGGACGACGCGCGGGCCCTGCTCGCGGCCGATGCGGGGCGGGCAACCGTCGACGGCGAGGGCATCGCGAAACGGCTCTCGGCGCTCGCGGTTGCCGCGGAAACCCTGGTGGACATCGCGCGTGCTCTCGCGAGCGAACGAAGCGACGGCACCGGCGCCGACATGCTGTTCTGGGCTGAGACGACCCTAAGAGCGATCGAGAGCCACCGCCGCGATATCGACGGGTTGGCGAAGGCAACCGCCTCTTTAGCGGCGCGCCTCTCGGCCCTGGAGCAGGCCGCGCGGGCGACAGCGCTCGCGATGGAGTTCGGCTTTCTGCTCGACCACGACCGCAAGTTACTTTCGATCGGCTATCTCGTCGCCGAGGGCACGCGCGACCCGAGCTGTTACGATCTCCTCGCTTCGGAGGCGCGGCTCGCGAGCTTCATGGCAATCGCCAAGGGAGACGTTCCGACCCGCCACTGGTTCCACCTCGGTCGTGCTGTCACGCCCGTCTCGCGCGGCGCCGCGCTGATCTCCTGGTCCGGGTCGATGTTCGAATATCTGATGCCATCTCTCGTCATGCGGGCGCCGGAGGGCAGCCTCATCGAAGGGACGAGCCGGCTGATCGTGCGGCGCCAGATTGACTACGGGGCCAAGCTCGGGGTGCCTTGGGGCGTTTCGGAATCCGCCTACAATGCCCGCGACCTGGAGTTCACCTACCAGTATTCGAACTTCGGCGTACCCGGCCTTGGGCTGAAGCGCGGGCTGGGCGAGAACGTCGTCGTTGCCCCTTACGCGACCGCGCTCGCGAGCATGGTTGATCCGCAGGCTGCAGCGCGCAACTTCGACCGCCTCGCCGCGGCCGGTGCGAGCGGCCGTTATGGGTTCTACGAGGCCCTGGACTACACGCCAATCCGCGTGCCGGAAGGCAAGACCATCGCGATCGTGCGGGCCTTTATGGCGCATCATCAGGGCATGACGATCGTGGCCATCGCCGACGCGCTTCTCGACGGCGCGATGCGGGCGCGGTTCCACGCCGAGCCCATCGTGCAGGCGACGGAGCTGTTGCTGCAGGAGCGAACGCCGCGTGGCGTGGTGGTGGCGCGTCCCTGGGCGGCGGCGGAGCCAACCGCCAAAATCTGGGACGTGGAGCCGCCTGGCGGCCGGCGGCTTACCACAGCGCACGGCGCGACGCCCGTTACCCAGCTCCTCTCGAACGGCCGCTATTCGGTGATGCTCACGGCCGCAGGCTCGGGTTACAGCCGCTGGCGCGACCTGGCTGTGACTCGTTGGCGCGAGGACGCCACCTGTGACGAATGGGGCTCCTATATCTTTTTGCGCGACATCAACAGCGGCAACGTATGGTCGGCTGGATTTCAGCCAAGCGGCACCGAGCCAGACGACTACGATGTCGCTTTCAACGAGGATCGCGCCGAGTTCACGCGCCAGGACGGAACGCTCAAGACGACCATGGAGGTGCTCGTTTCGGCCGAAGACGATGCCGAGGTCCGTCGCGTCTCGATATCGAACTCCGGCACCCGCGTGCGGGAGATAGACGTCACGTCCTATGCCGAACTCGTGTTGTCACCCCAGGCTGCCGACGTCACGCATCCAGCCTTTTCCAAGTTGTTCGTGGAAACCGAATATCGGGCTGAAGTCGGCGCCATTTTGGCGACGCGCAGACGGCGAGCGCCGAGCGAGCCGGAAATCTGGGCTGCACACCTCGCTGTCGTCGATGGTGGCGCCGTGGGAAAGCCTGAGGTGGAAACCGACAGGGCCCGGTTCCTCGGCCGCGGCGGCAGCGTCCGAACGGCGATCGGGGTGATCGACGGACGGCCGCTCTCGAACACGGTCGGTACCGTGCTCGATGCGGTCTTCGCCCTGCGCCGGCGTGTGCGGATCGCGCCGGGCGCGATCGTGCACATTGCCTTTTGGACCGTGGTCGCATCATCTCGCGAGGCGCTGCTTGACCTCATCGACAAGCATCGCGACACCACCTCCTTCGAGCGGGCGGCGACTCTCGCCTGGACCCAGGCGCAGGTGCAGCTCCACCACTTCGGAATCAGTCCGGGCCAGGCAAGTATGTTCCAGCGTCTCGCGGGACACCTCATCTACTCAGCTCCCACCCTGAGGCCTTCCTCCGATGCCATCCTTCGAGGCGCCGGCGCGCAGTCGGGGCTCTGGCCACTGAGCATTTCCGGCGACCTGCCGATTTTGCTGCTGCGCATCGCCGACACCGAGCACCTCGACGTCGCCCGCCAATTGCTTCATGCGCATGAATATTTGCGGATGAAACAGTTCGCCTTCGATCTCGTGATCCTCAACGAGCGCGGGTCTTCCTATGTCCAGGACCTTCAGATCGCGCTTGAGACGCTGGTGCGAACGAGCCAGTCACGGCCGCGGGTCGACGTGGAGGGACCTCCGGGCCGCGTCTTCGTGCTGAGAGCTGACCTGATCTCGGCGGAGACATGCGCCCTTCTCGCGTCAGTAGCGCGGGCGGTGTTCGTCGGACAGCGCGGGCGCCTCTCCGATCAGCTTGACCGTGTTCCCGATCGCAGAATCCCTGCGCGATCCCTTCCGAAGCGGGCTGCCCTCGCTTCGGAGCCGCGGGCGGCACCATCTTTGCCGAATCTCGAGTTCTTCAACGGGCTCGGCGGCTTCGCTGAGGACGGACGGGAATATGTAACGATCCTCGGCCCTGGTCAGTCAACGCCGGCCCCCTGGATAAACGTCATCGCCAACCCCGCCTTCGGCTTTCAGGTGGCGACCGAAGGCGGCGGCACCACCTGGTCCGTGAACAGCCGCGAGAACCAACTCACCCCCTGGTCGAATGATCCGGTCACCGATCGTCCGGGGGAGGCATTCTATGTCCACGACGACGACACGGGTACCCTGTGGGGCCCTACTGCCCTGCCCATCCGCGACGAGGCGGGCAGCTACGTCGCCCGCCACGGGAGGGGATACAGCCGGTTCGAGCATACGGCGCACGGGATTGCACTCGATCTTTTGCAATTCGTGCCGCTCGACGATCCGATCAAGATCTCGCGTCTCACGCTACACAACACGTCGAGCCGCACACGGCACCTATCGGTAACTGCCTATGCCGAATGGGTTCTCGGTTTATCGCGGACCGTCTCGGCTCCGTTCGTGGCGACGGAAATTGATTCCGTGACCGGTGCGATGTTCGCGCGCAACGCATGGAACGAGGCTTTCGGATCTCGGGTCGCCTTCGCCGATCTGAACGGATATCAAACGGACTGGACGGGTGACCGGCGGGAGTTCGGTCAAACGGACTGGACGGGCGACCGGCGGGAGTTCATTGGCCGCAACGGTACCCTGGCGAACCCCGCAGCGCTCGCCAGGGGGACGGCGCTCTCCAACACCGTCGGGGCAGGGCTTGATCCCTGCGGCGCGCTGCGCACCACCATCGAGCTTCCACCGCACGGCACCGTCGAAGTCGTGTTCTTTCTGGGCCAGGTTGCGAGCGCGGAAGACGCGCGGAGCCTGATCGCGCGCTATCGCGCAATCAATCTTGACACCGTTCTGTCCGATGTTGGCCGGTATTGGGACGATGTCCTCGGCGCGGTTCAGGTGAAGACGCCCGATAGGCCGATGGACATCATGCTGAATGGCTGGCTCCTCTACCAGACGCTCGCCTGCCGTATCTGGGCCCGCTCTGCCTTCTATCAGGCAAGCGGCGCCTACGGCTTTCGCGATCAGCTTCAGGACGGCACGGCGCTCGCCGCCTCCCGACCGGAGATTACGCGCGAGCACTTGCTGCGAGCAGCGGCACGGCAGTTCGTCGAAGGTGATGTTCAGCACTGGTGGCTGCCGGAGTCGGGGCAGGGTGTGCGCACGCGGATCTCCGACGACCGCGCATGGCTCGCCTACGCCACCGCCCATTATATCGAGGCGACCGGCGACGCCGCCATCCTGGATGAGGTGGTTCCCTTCCTGGAAGGCCCGCGGCTCGCGGTGGGAGAGCACCAAAGCTTCTTCCAGCCCGCCGTTTCCGACGAGGTCGCCACGCTGTTCGAGCACTGCGCGCGCGGGCTTGACCAAAGCCTCACGTTCGGCGTCCACGGTCTGCCGCTGATCGGTACCGGCGACTGGAACGACGGCATGAACCGCGTCGGCGAACGTGGCGAGGGCGAGAGCGTCTGGCTTGGCTGGCTTCTGCACTCAACGCTTACCGCATTCGCTCCGCTCGCCGATGCCCGCCACGAAACGGGCCGCGGCGCCAATTGGCGAGCGCAAGCTGCCGCCCTCGGAGCCTCGCTCGAGCGTGAGGCGTGGGACGGAGACTGGTATTTGCGCGGCTGGTTCGACGACGGTACGGCGCTTGGCTCGGCGACAAGCGAGGCCTGCCGGATCGATTCGATCGCGCAAACTTGGGCGGTGATTTCCGGGGCCGGGGACAGCGAGCGCGCCGCCCGCGCCATGGCGGCGGTCGAGCGCGAACTGATCCGCCCTCAGGACGGACTGGCGCTCTTATTCACGCCGCCGTTCGACCAGACGCGGCTCGATCCCGGCTATATAAAGGGTTATCCGCCGGGCATTCGGGAGAATGGAGGTCATTATACGCACGCCGCGCTGTGGTCGGTGATGGCCTTTGCGGGGCTCGGACAAGGCGACAAGGCGGCGCAACTGTTCTCTCTTATCAACCCCATCAACCACGCCGGAAGCCGGGCGGGGGTGCAGCGCTACAAGGTGGAACCCTACGTCGTCGTCGCCGACGTCTATGCGAATCTGCGCCATGTCGGGCGCGGCGGCTGGACGTGGTACACGGGCTCCGCGGGATGGATGCAACGCGCGGGTATCGAGAGCATCCTCGGACTGCGCCTACGGGGTGCGGTTCTATATCTGGACCCGTGCATCCCGAAGGCTTGGCCGAGCTTCTATATGACGGTCCGGTACCGTTCCGCACGATACGAGATCCTGGTCGAGAACTCCGGCGGCGCTGGCCGAGGCATTGCTTCCGCCCAGCTAGACGACACAGTGATCGTGGAACGGCCGTTGCGCGTGCCGCTGGCGGACGACGGCATCACACATCGTTTACGGGTTCGGCTGGGGTGATCGGTGCGAGGAACCCCCGTCCAGTGCGCGGGAATCCGTAGCTCGCTGCGGCCGATAAAAATTCACGAAGTTGATCCCGGTCGCTGCATGTCCGTTTTGGGTCAGGGTCGGACGCCGTCGCCCACCGTCGCCTTTGTCTGCAAAGTGCCAAGAGTAGACGCTGCTGATGGTAGACACTCAGTGATTAAGCTCCCATCGGACGAGAGTAGCGACCCCAACGCCGGAAATCGAAATCGCAAATCCCTCAAATTGACGCTGACACGCGCGCCGGGCGCGCTGCCTGTCCGTCGGTAAAACCAAAATCTTGGCCAGAACACTTGTTTGGAACGGCAGTGCGTTTTGTCCGAAGAGTATGGCATGCGCGTAGCTTGCTCAGAAATACGAGATCATAGAGTGTGCACACCATGGGCACTTCTGGCGGGGCGAGCAAATCTCAATGCTTTTATCGTTCGTAGCCAACGCCATCTCGGTTGGGAGCCATTCACATGTGGGACGACATCCTGCTTTACGTCATCATCGGCTTCGTAGCGCAAATGATCGATGGCGCGCTCGGCATGGCCTATGGCGTAACCGCAAGCTCCGTGCTGCTCAGCCTCGGCGTGCCCCCGGCCACCGCGAGCGCGTGCGTGCATGCAGCCGAGACCTTCACCACTGGCGCCTCGGGCTTCGCCCATTGGCGTCTCGGCAATGTTGACCGCAAATTGCTGGTACGCCTCGCCGTGCCGGGTATGATTGGCGGCGCCATAGGTGCCTATGTTCTGTCGGAACTCCCAGGCGATACCCTGAGACCTTTCATCAGCGCCTACCTCCTTCTGCTTGGGGTATTTATCGTCTGGAAGGCGCTTGCGGCCCGTCCGATCGAGGCGCCAGCTCCGCGGGCAGTCGCTCCGCTAGGATTGTTTGGCGGCGTGCTCGACGCCATCGGCGGAGGTGGATGGGGCCCGATCGTGACCTCCACCCTCCTTGGGCAGGGCACGAAGCCGCGCTACGCCATCGGCTCGGTCAACCTTGCCGAGTTCTTCGTCACTGTGGTCATAACAACGACTTTCTTCCTCACCGTCGGCCTGAGCCTGTGGCCTATCATCGCCGGTCTCATCATCGGCGGAGTCATTGCGGCGCCGTTCGCGGCGTACGCCACCAAACACATCCCGGATAAAGTCTTGATGCTTCTAGTCGGCTGCGTGGTGGTGCTCTTAAGTTTGCGGACAATCCTCATGGCATTGGCACCTAGCCCGTGAAGTCCTGTAGGGTCATAAGCGAACATCACAGCGCCAATGGGGTTGGTCGGTTAAGTGCCACAAGTAAGTGCCAGCGGACATCGGCTAAGGGACGTACCTACTCAGCACACGCGCTGTAAGTGCTTCACATGCTTCACCTGCAAAGGGGAAGGCGCCGCGCAGAGCGTCTTGCAGGGTGGGAGCCAGTACGACCTGCAGCCGTCGCCGGGCCCGTAAAAGCCGGGTTTTGACGGTCGACGGAGGAATTTGCAGGGCCTCGGCCGTTTCCTCGACGCTCAACCCATCCACATCGCGCAACATGAAAACAATCCGGAACGCTTCTGGCAGATCCGCTATGGCCTGCTCGAGAAGTCGGGCGACCTGGCCTCGCGCGGCATCAGCTTCCGGCGATGAAGAAGCGGCAGAACCTCCCATAAGATTCTCCCGATAGTCATCTATGAAGGCAATTGACTGCTCGCGCAGCACGCGGATTTTGCGTTGTGCCGACCTGCGCCAGCCGAGCGCTTCGTTTAACACAATACGCGTCAGCCATGTGCTGAGCGACGACGCCCCCACGAAGCTATCGATGGCGGCGAATGCCTTGAGGTAACCCTCCTGCACTGCCTCCTCGGCGTCGGCCCTATCTTTCAGCACGCTCCATGCCGTCCGATAGAGACGCTGGTTGTTGCGCCTGGTCACGACGCGCAGAGCAAGCGCGTCGCGCTGGGCTATCCGTCTCGCGAGCTCAAGATCGGTCAGAGTCTCGTAGTCCAGCGCGACGCTTGCCATGGTTCTTATTGCAACTCCGAAGCCAATTGCAAATGACTGGCGAGCTGCTCGGCGTGCCTTTGGTGCGCCTGGAACAAAGTCGCCGCCTCGATGTCGATCTTTCCCGCCGTGTAGGCGATGTGGGCGATTTGGGGATCGGTCGGCTTTGCCGCCTGGTCAGCCGCACTTGCGGCCACGGCGAACAGAATGGCGCCGGATAAAGTGCCGATGACAACACTTTTGAGCATGGTATGTCCTTTCGCGGGTAATCCGGAACACAGATGCTTCAGCCTCGCTTAGGGACCTCAACGTAGCCGGCGGTGACCTCGCCTTTGTGGGCGGCAAAGGCTGCCAGGACTTCGGCCTTCTCACGCTTCGGAACCTTGACGAAATCCAGGGTCCGTCCGAGCTCCGCTGCGACCTCATCAAATTCTGCTGGAGAGATCCGGAGGTCCCGGTGAGCCTCCTCAAGGCCGAGCGGCGTCGCGCCGGGCTTGGTGGCCGTGAACTGGAACGGCCCACCCGAAACGTCGCAGACCCACAGCGTCCGCATAAACTTGAGGCCGGGCAGCCTTCCTAGATTCTTGGTGTGCCATTCTCGCAGCTGTGGGTTCTTGGATTTCTGGCCGACAATAGGGTTTTTCACTATGGCTTCGCTGAAGTGATCCACCACCGCCGCGATGGCGAAGACGCCGCCCAGCCGCTCGTACAGACTTTTCTCAGGTGCGGTTTGCTTGGCTTGCGCATACTCGTTATCCGCCCCCGCCAAAGCTATCGGGGAGGCGGTCAGCGCCAACCCTGCGACCATGCTTCGTCTTGTGATAAAAGTCGAAATGTCCTGTGCCATTGCTCATCTCTTTAGTTATGGCGACAGACTAAAGTCCGAGCATGCCCCGCCGCCAGGTTGCGAAGTACCTGAACATTTGATGGCACAAGGTCTCGAAAGGTTCCCCCCAAAGCGGCATTTAGCACCGCCATTTGGGGCGGACTTCAGAATTCCGAATGGCATTTTGGTCAGCGAATTTGCTCTCACCTTTTTGCGTTTGGGCCGGTTTCGGTGTCTGCTTTGGGCCAAAAGCGGACGTAGGAGCGCGCCAGATCTAGTTCGCTTTGTGGCCATCGGCGGACGTAGCAGAATGGGCGTGCGCGCCGCGGTCTTCTAGGATGTGACCCCGGTCGATCGCAGATCAGTATGCGAGGAGGAGTGTGATGACGGATTATCGATTGAGATCTTACGGCGTGCTTCTCTTGCGCATTGCCCTCGGCACGATGTTCCTCGCGCACAGCGTCATTTACATGCTTATGACACTTACGCTGGAGGGGACGGCCAAGTTCTTCGTTTCCATCGGACTGCCGGCTTGGCTCGCCTATGCGACCTTCGTTGCCGAGGCGGTCGGTGGAATACTCCTCATTTTGGGTATCCAGACGCGATGGGTCGCATTGGCTCTCTCACCCATCCTGATCGGTGCGATTTGGGCTCATGCAGGAAACGGCTGGCTATTTGCCTCCACCGACGGTGGCTGGGAATATCCCCTCTACCTCTTCGTTCTCTGCATTGCGCAAGCCTTGCTCGGCGACGGCGCATACGCGCTTGCCCCGTCGCGCTTGAGCGACGGGGATGCGAGCCCCAGACCAGATGCTAAGGCGCGATAGTCACGCCGGCCTTCTTCTCTTCGGCGACGGCCGACGGCGTTCCGACCCACATCGCGATGAGCGATCGGGTGGACGTCCGCTTAGTGCCACAAGCGGAAATCACGACAATGCGAAACCTAATCGCGATTTCCGCTTGGTGCCCGAAGTCGACGCTAGTGCGTGCGCCTGCTTTCACTGGGTGTGCCGCACCGCAGGCAGCCGGTAGCAGCCATGCGTGATTTCGACTGGCCATTCGTCAGCGACAGGCGCATACTTCAACCGACCGCGCCTCCATTACAAGGGGGCCGGGTTCAATCTCAGCTTCATAAGAGCAACGGTCGGCTATCGCCTTCACGCCTGATACGGTTGAAGGAGATTCATATGAGGATCCAAAACATCGTCGCTAAAGAATGCCTCATCTGCGGCAAGAAGACTTCTCTTGCTGCGGTCGAACCTCACCCCACGCATCCCGAAATGGAGCTTTACACCTTTCGGTGTGAGGACTGCGGGATGGTCAGAACCGTTTCCCATCGCAGAAGTGAATTGCTGCGAGCGGCGTAATGGCGCCCCCTTGCGGAAAGACGAAGCCGGCGCGAGGTGGGTCTATGGACGAGCGAAGCAATCTGGATCCCAGGGAGTTGAGCCCACGCAAAGAGGCGGCCGCGCGGGAGGTTCTTCGTAGACGTCGAGACGACAAAGCTGAGAGTTGGTGGCGAAGACACGCGTGGTTGGCTACCGCCGCCACTGCGTTTAGCATCGGGGTAGCTGTCCTCAGCCAAGTTTGGCGCAGGCGACCGGGCACGCCGCCACACCGTCCTTAGTGGTCAGCTTAGGTATCGTGCCCTTCCGATCGGATGTGTGAGAAGATTTTGGCTTTGGCGTCGGCCAGAATCTGTGCGTGGTCGAGCCCGAGCGTGACTTGGCTCGTGTCTACCCACTCGGCGCTCGTCGCATCCGATCCGGCCCTTGGTAAGACATCGCTTGGGAGCCGGGTCGTATAGGCAATGCTGACTATGTGGCCCCGGGGATCTCGGTTTAGGTCGGAGTAGACGCCGACGAGGGCGAGATCGTTCAACTCGACGCTAGTCTCCTCGCGTACTTCACGGCGGCAGGCATCCTCCACGGTCTCGCCGACTTTGACAAAACCACCCGGCAGCGCATGACTACCGGCACAAGGCGCATGCTTGCGACGGATTAGAAGCACACGCCCCACCGGATCGAAGATAACGCAATCGGTCGCCAGCCCGGGGGTTCGCGGTAATGCCACCTAACCTCTCAATCGCCGCCATGCGGCGCATCAGTATCTGTTGTACAAGGACCCGGCATCACGCGGACTCCCCTCAACCAAGTCCTAAGGTTTGGTACGCAATTTCGGTCTGGAAAAATGGGACACGTAACCACTAACAACGCAGGATATATCATGGGGATCGACCTAATTGGTATAGGCGTCGGTCCGGCCAATCTTAGCTTGGCCGCTCTCCTTATGACAGCGAGAGAGCGCGGACTGTCATCCTTGAGTTCAGTCTTTCTCGAAAGGAACCCAGCGATATTTTGGCATTCTCAGCAGATGTTCCGGGGGACTTTGATGCTGACGGAATTTTATCGCGACCTGGTCACGCCTATCGATCCGACCAGTGGGTTTTCGTTCTTGAACTATTTAAAATCGAATGCTCGATTGGAGCAGTTTTTTTGTTCTTCCACCATTTACCCCACACGCCAGGAATTTGAGGACTATTTCAATTGGGTCGCCGCGCAACTACCGGACATATTTTTTTCGGTCAACGTAAATTGCGTGGATTATGATCCACAGACAAACTTATTCGTCGTGCAAGCGGACCCCCCGGGCACGTACGCCTCCAAGCACATCGTCTTAGGGTGCGGCGCCGAGCCAAGATCGTCGGTCGAAAAGCCGACGAGAAAGTAGCGAACGTTTCCACACTTCTCTCATTCAATTTTCCAGACCCCCTGCAGCGCGTTCTTGTCGTGGGAGGGGGTCAATCAGCCGCCGAGTGTATCAACTACCTTTTGGACGAATATGCTAACGCGGGAACGCAAATAACATGGGTTACGAGTGAGACCGCCTTTCGCGTTCTCGATATTAGCAATTTCTCGAGGGAGGCTTTCTCAGCGAGTTACGCACACGCGTTTGCGGCTCTTCCCAGAGCGCTCAGAGAGAAAATCGTTCATGACGATAAGGGCGTGGCGAACGGTATCTCTCCTCTCGTCGCTCAAGCTCTTTATCAACGACTGTACAGCCTAAAATATTTGAGCCGTTCCGGCATGGCCAGTCCATCGATCCATCTCCAAGCTAATACAGAGGTGTTGGAGATCGTCGAATACGAAGAAGGAACGTCGGTAACGGTGCGCGCCTTGCCGTCAGGGCAAACAAGCGTGGACGCGTACGATTGCGTTATTCTGTGTACCGGTTTGGAGGATGAGACGGTGCTCGATTCTCCTCTATTAGGCCCTGAGCTGAAGCGCCGTATTAGCGAGAAAGAGGCGACTGACGGGTATGCGATAGCGTGGGATGGACCTGAAGATCGAATGATATTCATCCAATCCCAGAACAAGAAAACTCACGGGTTAGGTGACGCAAGTTTTGTAACAGCGCCTGGGCGTAATGCCGCCATCCTAAATTCCATCACAGGAAAAGAGGTTTATAGAATTGACTATAGCGACCGATTGGTGGCTCTCCGATAACTGAGGGGCGCTCCATGTCTCACCTAGGGCGCTCCATGTCTAATGACCCACTTAAGTCTTGGAGTGATGGAGTCACAAAATCAGCCATACTGAATTTTGTGTCCCGCGTAACGGCAGAAGGAACTCGCGATTTCGTACCACACGCAAAGCGTATTGCCGTCTTCGACAACGACGGCACGCTCTGGCCCGAGCAACCTACCTATATCCAATTCGTCTTTGCTTTCGACAGAGTGAAAGCGCTCGTTCCCGAGCATCAGGAGTGGAGGACGAGGCAGCCATTCCAAGCTGTGCTGGAAGGGAATGTGGAAGCGCTTGTGGCGTTGGATGAAAAAGGGCTACGCGAGATCATCACCGCCACGCATTCTGGCATGACGACCGATGAATTCAGCGCCATCGTTACCGCATGGCTTGCCACCACCAAGGACAAGCGATTCAAGCGTTTTTATACAGAGCTCGTCTACCAACCGATGCTGGAGCTTCTTGCCTATTTGCAAATCAATGGGTTCAAGACCTTTATCGTCTCGGGTGCGGGCCAAGATTTCATACGTGTCTTCGCCGACAAGACGTATTGTGTCCCACCGGAGCAGGTCGTGGGTTCGACCACTGCTACGCAGTTTCAGGTGCAGAATTTAAGGCCGGTTCTTCTAAAGATGCCCAGTGTAGAGCCCGTCGAAGACGGACCGGGCAAACCTGTGGCCATTAACAGGTTCATTGGACAACGCCCGATCTTTGCTTTTGGCAATTCTGACGGAGACAAGGAGATGCTCGAATGGACGGGAGCAGGCATTGGTTTACGCTTTATGGGCATCGTGCATCACACCGACGCTGACCGCGAATGGGCCTACGATCGCCAATCCGATGTGGGCCGTCTCGACAAGGTTCTCGATGAAGCAAACGCCAAAGGCTGGACTATCGTCGATATGAAGCGTGACTGGAATGTAGTTTTTCCTACCGAAGCGCCATGAGCACATTCGTTATGGTAGTTGGCCTCGCTGCGGCGGTGTGCACAACCGGAGCCATCTTGCCACAGCTCAAGAAGGCGTGGACCACCGGTCAGACTGACGACATCTCGATGAACATGCTCTTGGTGCTGGCCTCCGGTCTAGCGCTCTGGGTGGCATATGGTGTGTTGAAGGCGGACATCGTCATTATTTTAGCTAACGGCATTAGCCTAACCCTCATTGGTGGACTCTTGTGTTTGAAGATCATGCACCTTCGCCAATGAAGTCAGGAGACGCCACAGCTCGCCCATTGCTGTTGTTGACCGACGGCGACAACGCCAAGGTTTTGCGCCTCGCACCCTCTGGTGAGAAGGCAGCGGGCTAGGCCAGGCGATAGATTTAAGTCCGATATGGGTCACCGGCCCAATCAGCGCATGCGAGACATGTCTGCGTCTAGCTCCTAAGCGGTCAATCCACGATCAAGATGCCGCATAACGGGGGTCGCGGCGATGCCGTGCAGAACGATGGAGGCGAGAACAACTAGACAGACCGTGACCCATAGATCTTCAGGCCGCTCGAACTGGGACTGCCCGGTCGCATAGGCAACGTAATAGAACGATCCGAGACCGCGAATTCCGAAGAAGGCAATCACTGCCTTTTCTCTCGGAGGTTCGGGGCTTCCCATAAGGCTGATCCAGGCGGAAAGAGGGCGCACCACGAAGAGTACGAGGGCCGCAACAGCGACAACATTCCAGTTCAACGCGTTGAAGACCGAGCCCTCGGCGATCGCAGCTCCAAAGAAGACAAGGAGCACCATCATCAGAAGCCGCTCGATCTGCTCGGCAAAGGTGTGCAGGTTTTCGTGATAGCTATGTGCGCGTTCCACCGAGCGCAGCGTTAAGGCTGCAACGAACACCCCTACGAAGCCGTACCCGTTGGCTAACTCGGTTAGCCCATAGCCGAGGCAGGTAATGCCGAGTGCAACAAACCCGTCGCCCGTACGCGATAGCTGCGCTCGCCTTGGAAGGCGAAAAGTAAGATAGCCCATAAGCTTGCCGACCAGCCATCCAACACCGATCCCCGCCGCAAGCTTCCAAACAACGTCGACGAGAAGCCATTCACGGAGCCAAGGATCGCCCGTAACCTGGGAGATCGAGATGGCGATTGCTAGATAGACAAAGGGGAAGCTCAATCCATCGTTAAGCCCTGCCTCGGAGGTAAGCGCAAAGCGTACGTCGTCCTCTTCGCCGGATTGAGGCGGTCCCACCTGCACGTCACTTGCGAGGACCGGATCGGTGGGCGCAAGAGCCGCGCCAAGCAAGAGAGCAGATGCAAAACCTAGGCCGAGTAACTCCCAGCCGAGGAGCGCGATGCCGGCGATGGTCAGCGGCATGGCGATACCAATCAGCCGCCATGTAATCATCCAACTCCGCCACCCTACGGGCCTATCGAGCTTTAGCCCCGCTCCCATGAGAGCAACTATGACGACGAACTCCGTCATCCGTTCGGTGATGTAGCGGTTCTCCAGCGGGTTCGAGCCAATGATTGGCGCCAGCGGTGACCACACAAGGAGAACCCCGAGGCAAATGCAAACGATCGGGAGTGATAGCGGCCAGCCCTTGAGCAGCATCGGCAGCCAGGCGGTCAACAGGACAACGCCTCCGAAAACCGCAAGGAGTACGACGTAAAGATCCATGGCAGACCAGTTGGTTGAAGAGCCTCAAACCAATGGAACTTCGATCATAACGCCCAAGCGGGCCCAACGTGCCTCATCTGGGTGATCAGAGTGCCACCTCGACGGAGGACATGATACGCCCGTTGGGGACCCATGTATGTTAACTGATCAATATGTCGGCGCTTAGCATGTCAGTTGTGGGTCATCAGCGGACATGAGGCTCCTCGGATAATGTTCCAAACGACTCCAACGGTCCGAACTAATGAAGGGACGCGTTGTTTTTATGTTCTTGAGTCCGGACCGCATCAGCGATTGGAGCCAGTACTATCCCGTTGAGGTAGGTTCGAATTCATGGATAAGAAATGGCATGCCCTCACGGCGTTGGGCCACATACTGCAGTCGGAGAAATACCGATTCGCGGCAGTCACACCTGCGACGCACAGTCGAGTGCTTCGACACCTTCAAGGCCCGACAACACTTCAGTCGATTTTCGGATGGAACCTTCCATTCGATCGGGACGGGGTCGCGCCGCGTATCTTAGAGCTTCTTGCAGAGGCAGAAGCCCTAGACGACACAGCCCGTCTTTACCGGTCTAAGGTGCGCTTCGCGACGCTAGGCGATTTGCTGTTCGTCCATTCAGGTTTTCCTACGACCGAGCAGTATTCAGTCTTTTTCGGACCGGATACCTATCGCTTCGCGCGGCTGCTTCGCTCATCGCTAATGCATATGTCAGCGGACAAACCGATCAAGCTTGTCGACATCGGTAGCGGCAGCGGAGCAGGGGGCATCTACGCGGCCCGTTTGCTGCCGAGCACGACGGAACTCATCCTCGCCGACATCAACCGAAAAGCGCTTGAATTCAGTGCCGTGAATGCGGCCCTTAACGATCTTCCCGCCGCTCAAACGGTATTCAGTGACGTCCTAGATGGAGTCGAAGGCGAAATCGATCTTATCATCGCCAATCCTCCTTATCTCGTGGACGAGGCGCGGCGGCTCTACCGCGACGGCGGCGGAGAGTTTGGCATCGCGCTCGCACTACGCATAGCCGAACAAGGTCTGGCGCGGCTCAGGACGGGCGGCCGCCTAATTCTTTATACCGGAACCCCCATCAACGGCGGAGTCGACCCTTTTTTTGAGTCTGTAAGGCCACTGGTGCAACTTCCTGGGCTGCAATTCGTTTACGAGGAGATCGACCCCGACGTCTTTGGCGAGGAGCTCGATAAGCATGCTTATGCGCATGCCGATCGGATCGCCGTGGTCGGCCTGACAGTCATCAAAGGATAATGCAGTGACGACCCAAGACCTCTCCTGGACGGTAGGTGCCGCGGCGCTCCAGGGCCCGGCGTTCGTATCCTTTCAGGTCGAGCTCGCCAAATATAACGGCGGGCAGCTCGAGCCGCGCTTTCCCGATGAGAACTGGCGCGAGGAAATCGACGATTATGCCCGCGTCACGCGCGCCGAAGGCGAATATATCGAGGCGGTGCGTCAGGCAATAGGCCCGCTCGTGACCAACATTCCGGAAAACGTCGACGGGTTCATCGATTGGTTCGAGGAACTCAAGCACACCGGTCCCGGCCAGGGCGATCCACTCTTCCCATGGCTCGCCGAGGCCGCGACTCGCGAGGACATGCTTTGGTTCTTGACGCAGGAAGTTGCGGGTGAAGCGGGGTTCGACGACCTTCTCGCCATGACGCAAGTGAAGATGCCCGTCACCGCGAAATTGGAGATGGCGCGGAATTACTGGGACGAGATGGGCCGTGGCAGGGACACGGCGATGCATGGACCGCTGCTCGAGAGGCTCGCCAGCTATCTGGATATCGATGCGCAACCCGACCGCGTGGTTCCCGAGTCGCTTGCGCTTGGGAATGCCATGCTGGCGCTGGCGCGGAGCCGGCGCTATTGCTTTCAGTCGATCGGCGCGCTCGGCGTGATTGAGATGACGGCACCGACGCGCGCCGGCTTCGTGGATCAAGGCTTGAAGCGGCTGCGCATTCCTACCAAGAAGCGGCTCTATTTCACCTTGCACGCCGTGCTCGATATCAAGCACTCGGAGTGCTGGAACCGGGAAGTGTTGCGCTCGCTCGTTGAGGAGGACCCGCGGCGCGCCGCTGCGATCGGCGAGGGAGCCGTGTTGCGCTTGTGGCATGGCGCGCGGTCCTTCGATCGCTATCGCCAGCATTTCGGCCTGGACGCGCAGCATAACCGCGCAGCGTAGAACCATGGATTCGCGAAGATGCGCTTCCTAGGGATCGGTGACGCCGCCGATCTCGCCTCTCTCTATCTTCGGCTTGCCGAAGACGGCCACGAAATTAAAATCTATATCGGCAACCCCCTTTGCCGCGGCACGCTCGCGGGTCTCGTAAACCAGGTCGCGGACTGGCAGGCGGAACTGCAATGGGTTCGAGACGCAGGCCGAGACGGGTGCATTCTTTTTGAGAATGTCGGTGCGGGGCGGGGAGAGCTTCAAGATCGGCTGCGACATTACGGGTTCAACGTCATTGGCAGCGGTGCCTATGGGGCCCGGCTGGAAAACGACCGCGCTTTTGCCCAGCGAATTCTGGGTGAGCTTGGGCTCTCCACGGCCGCGGTTTTCGAATTTGCGCAAGCGGTAGAGGCGCGCCGCTTCATCGACCGGTGTCCTGGGCGCTACGTTGTCAAATCGAACGGACCGAATGCCGCGACCTTTGTTGGCCGCCACCCTGGGGGCGTCGATGTCAGCGCGGTTCTTGCGACCGACCATCGATACGAAGAATCGAACCTGATCTTGATGGAGTTTATCGAGGGCATTGAGATGGGCGTAGGAGCCTATTTCAATGGCGAGGATTTCCTCGAGCCTGCTTGCCTCGACTGGGAGCACAAGCGCTTTTTCCCCGGCGACCTCGGTGAGCTCACCGGCGAGATGGGGACCGTTGTCACCTATTCCCGCAGCAAGAGTTTCTTCGATCGAACTTTGGCTAAGATGCGCGCCCTCCTCAAGGAGAACGGCTATTGCGGCTATATCAACCTCAACACCATGGTCAACGAAAGTGGGATTTGGCCACTGGAATTCACCTGCCGTTTCGGCTACCCGGGCTATGCCATCCTCGATTCGCTACAACGGACCTCTTGGGCCGATTTGTTTCGTTTGATGCTCGGGCGCCGTGCCGTTCGTTTTGAGACGGAACCGGGATTCGCTGTAGGTATCGTTATCACCACCCCGCCATTTCCCTATTGTCGAGAACAGGTGACGGAACCGATCGGGCTGCCAGTCCTGTTCGAGGACGATGTCTCGCCGGCCGATCGGCGAAACCTACATTATGGGGAAGTTGGCCTGAGCGGCGGCGCGTTGGTGACGAGCGGCACGAGCGGCTACACGCTCGTCGTTACCGGGAAAGGGGAGACGATCGCGGTGGCGCGGGACGCGGCAAATTCTCTGGCTGAGAAAATCATCGTTCCGAATGCGCGCTATCGCAGCGATATCGGGCAGCGGCTCCTCCAAGGTGACTTCGGCAAGCTACAGGCTTGGGGTTTAATCGATTCTGACTAATCCAGGGGCTGTGCCCGTGTTGGCTTAGGCGTAGCCGTCCGCTTGATGGGAGCGGATAACCACTTCATCTTGATTGAATTCATGCTCAAGGCGCTGATGTAAATCTGCCCACCATTCACGCTCAACCGTTTCAGTCATAACTTCGATGACGGCGATGTCGTCATGCTCTGTTGTCTGTCCATTTTTCCAGCGACCTTCTGCTGGTGTGCGCGTGAAGCTTGTCGCGCCGCCGAACTTTTCGGTCAGCTCTCCTGTCAATCGCTCGAAGGCCTGCGCGGGAAATCTTCGTCCCTCATCGTCATTGAGGGGCAGAAGGATCTGGATGTGGTGCACGGCTCATCCTCGGTTGACTGATCAGTGGAACTCGCCCTGGCGGTACCGAGTTCCCAGTTTCCCTATGGCCCCTCGCCTCGTGAGCTTTGCGGCCGTTAAGGCCTCACCTATGGCGAGAGCGCCGTTGTGGTCGCGGTTTTGCTTATCTCGATGTGGCAGGTCGCGTAACTCGCGAGAAGGCTGCGAAGAAGCGCATCAAGTCACTATCATTTGGAACCCGGGAGCGATGTTTCGAGTTCTGGGATAACCCCTCTCTAAAACGAAGGAAGTAGTACCCATGAAAAAGCTTTCCCCCCTCTTTGCCAGCGCGCTAGTTCTGGCGGTGGCAACTGCTATTCCCGCTTCGGCGGCTGAAAACACCACACTCATGACAACTGTGCCTACCGACGCGGCGACGATCAGCACGTATTACAACGAAGATGTCTACGACAGCCAAGATAACAAAATCGGGGACGTCAATGACATTTTGGTCGGCCCTGATGGACGGATCTCCGCTGTCATCGTTGGAGTCGGAGGCTTGCTGGGCGTAGGCGAGAAGGACGTTGCTGTCCCCTTCAAAGCTCTTAAGGTCACCGAGAAGGCTGGCGACCGCTACCTGGTCATGAACACCACCAAGGAAGCACTGCAAAATGCCCCCAGCTACGTCTTCGATAAGACGAAGGGCGTCTGGGTACCGGCTACAAAACAGCCAAGCTAACTTTTAAAAACTCACAACGGGCGCCGGACATTCCGGCGCCCGTTTGCTATGCTTGGCCGGGATGCGGCAGCACACCCTTGGCGGAGCTCAACATGAATAGTGAGGATGAAAAAAAGGACGGACGGGACAGGACGGCGCGTAGCGCTCTTGGCGGTGCGGTCGCTGGCGCGGTGGTTGGCACGGCGGTAGGCACCCCAGTTGTTGGCACGATAGTTGGCGCGGTGTCTGGCGCCGTACTCGGCGCTCGCAAGAGCGGCAAAAAACCAGCAAGAAAACCTGCAAGTAAAAAAGCAGGCTCGGCTAAAAAGCGCAGCGCAAAACCCAAGACTGCGAGATCCAAGTCCGCGCCGACGAAAAAGAGTGCCACGCGCGCGTCCTCCACGAAACGCGCGGCCAAGCGGACACCGAAAAAGCCGGGCAAGCGGTCAAAGACAAAACGCTAGGCCGTTGGGAGCGCGCCGCGACTTGCCGCGCGACACTCAAACCGTCATCAGCTTCGCCGCCTCGCCCGCGCGGGCTCGCGGCGTGGCTGCGCGATCGCTAGTTTTCGGAAGAGCTTCCGCGCTGTGAACAGCAGTATGACCGCCGCCAGTTTTGCCATATTCGGTCGACGGAGGGCACTCGATAGGGCGAGACCCAGTAGGGTGCCTCTCCAGCCAAGTCTCCCGGCTAAGACATCCACCAAGGGCCAACGCTTGTTCAGGGATGCGAGAGCCAGAGGTAATGACATCAGGTTTTCCTTGTTAAGCAAGTTCGACAATCACGTCGGTTGGTCCGGCATCCGCCAAGTTAAGCGCACCCGGTCAAAGCGAAGGGACACGCTACTGACCACAGCGGCGTGTCCCGATAACAGCACTGTTAGTTGCCGGATCCCGTTGTCGGATTAGGCTTAGATTTATCTGCAGCTGACGACCCCGGAGGTGCTGAACTTTGTTCTTTCGCTCCGGTAGACGTGTCGCTACTCGTGCCCGCAGAGGAGTCCGAGTCCTTATCCTCCGCAGCGTCCGAGCCGGGCGGCGCTGAACTTTGTTCTTTAGCTCCAGTGGACGTATCTGAGCCACCGGCTGGAGGCGTCTGCGCGTCGTCCGCTGCCAAAGCTGGAGCAGCTGACATCAGAATAGCGATTGCCACAATAACAAGACTGCGTGTCATGGGCGTTTCCTTCCTGCCTGTAGTATTGATTGATATTACGTAAGGCGCGCTGTATAACGGCCGTACCCCAAGCTCCGTTCCCGACAGCGAAAAAAAATCAGCTCGGGAGGACTTTTCGCCCTTCCATGACACTCCACTGCCCCTAGATTTCCGGGCGGAGCAGTGGGCCCAGCTCGGGCCACTACCCAGTGGATAATTCAGATGATAGACGCTGCGCTTTGATCAAGCCGATGCGCGTTCTCAGGCGGGTGGAACCTCGGCAACAGCCCACAGCCGAACGGAACTTCCACGCCTCCATTCTGTTTGGAGAACACTCAGCTAGACCCAAGCTAGCCGGTCCATTGCGGCGCCTCGGGCGTCTTGGGCGCCGGGGAGTCTTTGCATGCCACCACGCTTCCCGATTTTCAGCTCGTCGAGTTCAGAGGTGCGGAGCGCGGCTCTCCTGCTGAGCGGGGCAATCGTCATTACCGGGCTCTATGTCGGGCGCGAGGTGCTGCTGCCGCTCGTTTTTGCTATCCTGTTGAGTTTCGTGCTCACGCCGGCGCTCCTTTTCTTGCGCCGGCTGAAGGTTCCACGGGTGCTCGGCGTGACGATCGTCGTCACTTCTGCCTTGGCCCTCATCTTCGCTCTTGGCTGGCTCGTGTCGCAACAGGCGACGCAGCTTGCTAAGGATCTTCCGCGATATCAACACGTCCTCGCCGACAAGCTCGCTGGTTTGCGCAAAGGCGCCGCAGCCTCGCCTGTCTTCGAGAAGGCCGCCGACGCGATGAGAGGACTGGAGCGCCAGCTCACTGAGCCCGAAGTTGATCCTGCCGCTGGTACATCGCTCAACCCTGCCGCTGAAGGCAGGGGGCCTGACAAACCGATCGCGGTCGAGGTCCGCGAGCCGGAGCCGAAGCCCTGGGAGCTTTATCAGAGGATCGCCGGGACCGTGCTGCCACCACTCGCCACGGCCGGCATCGTCATTCTTTTCGTTATCTTTATCCTATTCCAACGCGAGGATTTGCGCGACAGGGCGATCCGCTTGCTCGGCGCCTCGGACATGCAGCGGGCCACCTCCGGTATGAACGACGCCGCCGAGCGCCTCAGCAAGTATTTCCTGAGCCAGGTTTTGATTAGTTCTGCCTACGGCGTCTTCATCGCGCTCGGGCTTTGGCTAATCGGTGTGCCGAGTCCCATCGTGTGGGGCATCCTCGCCATGCTGATGCGGTTCGTTCCCTATGTGGGCTCATTCATCGCCGCCGCCTTTCCCCTGCTTCTCGCCGCGGCGGTAGCCCCGGGTTGGACGACCTTCCTGCTGACCTTTGGGCTGTACCTCATTTCGGAGACGCTCATGGGCCAGGTGGTGGAGCCCCTCGTCTATGGGCACGGAACGGGGCTCTCCCCGATCGCAGTGGTTGTCTCCGCCGTGTTCTGGACGTGGCTATGGGGTCCGCTGGGCCTTCTGCTAGCCATGCCGCTCACGGTCTGCCTCGTGGTTCTCGGCCGCCATGTCGAAGGTTTGAACTTCCTCGAGGTGCTGCTCGGAAACAAACCGGCCCTTACGCCGCAGCAGAGCTTCTATCGGCGTGCGCTCGCGGGCGATTCAGCGGAAGCTACCTATGAGGCCGAACTTTGCCTTAAAGAGCAGCCGCTCGAGACCTATCTCGACAACGTGGTCCTTAAAGGGCTGCAGCTTGTCGAGCGCGATTACGAACGTGGCGCCCTCGATGAGGAGAATATCAAACGTATCGGCACTACCGTCAAAGACATCATGGACAACCTCGCCGATTTCGAGCCTCGGCGCTGGTTCAGGAAGGTAGAGCTAGCCGAGACGAAGGAGGATGCCGAAACCGGATTGGCTTCGCTCAGCACCATGGATGAGGTGGAGGAGGACTTGCTTCCGATTCTTGAGCCTGCAGATCTCGCGCCAGGCTGGGGAGAGGAGGACTCGGTCCTATGCATCGGTGGCCGAACGCCCCTCGATGAGGCAGCCGCTGCCATGCTTGCTGGGCTGCTGAAGAAGCACGGCCTGAAGGCGCGCCTCGCTGAAAGTGAGGCGATCTCGGCCGGTCACATCGCTTCTCTCGAAGCTGCCAAGGTCAAGCTCGTCTGCCTGTCTTTTCTCGGTATTGGAAGCAGATCAGCTCAGGTGCGCTATCTCGTGCGGCGCCTACGGCGCATCCTCCCCCCAGGTTGCCTGATCCTTGTTGGCTACTGGGCCGCCGATGCGGCAGGCGCGCCCGTCAAGGCCTTGGAAGAAACGGCCGAAGCCGACGCTTACGCCACCTCGCTACAGCAGGCCTCGGAAATCTCGGTCAACGCGGCGCGCCGTCCAGAGCTTGAATTGGTTACGTCGCGTCTGTACCCCGACGCAGAAGCCAACGTGATGAGCAATCGAGACAAAACTTTCGTAGCCCCTGAGGTGCCACTCAAGATTGTACCGCGAGCTCGAGATGACCGCCCTAGTCGGGGTGGTGCCAAGCCTCGAAGACGTTAGAAATGGCTGATCTTGACGTGGATCCGTTGACATCAGAACTAGTGCGGATGGTTGCTCGTTTCTAGGCTGATACCAATCAAACCGCGACCGAGGCTACCGAAGATCAGCCTAGAACCAGCGTCCCCGGCCGTACCAGCCGCCACCGAAAAGAACAAGCACTACCAGGATGATGATGAGAAGTGTCGTGGTGTCCATATTGCCTCCTTCTCGCGGCTGCGAACGCGAGCCGGCTGCCGAATCAACTAGACTGAGGATCGACTAGTTCCTGTTTTCCCGCAACCGGCTCTTAATGGAACCACGAGTTCGGCGCTGCATTATGCTTCAGCGTTCCCTGCTTCCTCATCAACCATGAATCGCAAACCAGATCCCTACGGCCGCGACGCGACGCGTCCTTACCACATCCCGCTCAAAGGGTGGTGGCAGGTCGCTCAAAGGGTGTGGAGCGAAAGCAATCGCGACAATCTCTCGGTGGTGGCGGCGGGGTGCGCCTTCTTCGCGCTCGCTGCCATTTTTCCCGCGCTAACGGCGCTTATCTCTCTCTATGGTCTGACTGCGGATCCCGCGACCGTGGAGCAGCATTTCCGTATGCTTGGTTCCGTCCTGCCGCCCCAAGCCTACGACATCGTGATCGAGCAGATCCACCGCATCTCCACAGCGCCGCGCGGAACGCTCGGCTGGAGTCTTGCGGTGAGCCTGGGCTTGGCTCTTTGGAGCGCCAATTTCGTCACGCAAGCCATGATGGCCGCTCTGAACATCGCTTATGAAGAGCCCGAAAGCCGGAGCCTCTTCCGATACTATTTGAATGCCTTCACCTCCACGATCATTGGCATTCTTGGAGGCGTG
>DATMDY010000157.1:0-11341 GCA_035557335.1 Methyloceanibacter sp. | reverse complement strand
TTCAGGCTATCGCGCTGCTTACGCGGCGAGACGAGCCTCCGCATAGTTGTCATTGGCAACTATATGGTTGGCCCGATAACGGCGGTACCATGCCGAGCGAAAGCGCGACCTTTACACCCTCGTCGATCCTATTTCGCCCCCATGACAGGTTTCAGAAATCAGTGATCAGATATCAGAAGCTTCCTACCTGATTTCTGATTACTGACTTCTGCTCCCTGATGGTGGAGGCGCCGGGTACCGCCCCCGGGTCCGAATGGGCTTATTACGCCGACCGTTTATCGCCATAGCCGGCTTGCACCGGCAAGAATCTATATAGGCTGTTATGGCGGCAAAAAAAAGATTGACCTGCGATAACCCCCAACTCCGTCTGGCGAGTCGGGAAGGTTAATCGCGCCGAAGTTTGATGATGCGGCCGGTCCCGGCCTCGACCTCCATCTCGATCTCGTGGCCGCTGGCGTCGCGTCCTTCGACCTCCCAGATGCCGTCGTCGAGCTCGATCTCCTTGATCTTGACGATGCCGCGGTCGAAGGCCATGGCGCGCACATCGTCGATGCTGGCCTGCGCCGCGGCGGCGGGCAGGGCAAAAGCGAGGCTAAGGCCGATAACGAGAACGGGGATAAGACGCATGAGGCACCTTTCCGTTGGTCGGAACAATCGCCACTTTATAACAGGAAACGATTAGCGGCATCGACCCGGCAACGAGAGCAGTTTGTGCGCCAATATCTCGACCTTCTCGCCCGCATCCGTGACAAGGGCGTCCGCAAAGCGGACCGAACCGGCACCGGCTGCTTAAGCCTGTTCGGCGAGCAGATGCGCTTCGATTTGAGCGAGGGCTTTCCGCTCCTCACCACCAAGAAGCTGCATGTCAAATCGATCGTCCATGAACTTTTGTGGTTCCTGCAAGGCTCGACCAATGTGCGCTACCTGAACCAGCATGGCGTGACCATCTGGGACGAATGGGCCGACCAGGACGGCGAGCTTGGGCCGGTCTATGGGCGGCAGTGGCGCTCCTGGCCCACGCCCGACGGCGCCCATATCGACCAGATCGCCTTCCTGGTTGACGGCCTCAAGGCCAACCCCGATTCGCGCCGGCACATCGTCTGCGCCTGGAATGTGGGAGAGCTCGACCAAATGACGCTGCCGCCCTGCCACTGCCTGTTCCAGTTCTATGTGGGGGAGGGGCGGCTCTCTTGTCAGCTCTACCAGCGCTCCGCCGACATGTTCCTGGGGGTGCCCTTCAACATCGCCTCCTATGCGCTGTTGACGCTGATGGTGGCGCAGGTGGTGGGACTCAAGCCGGGTGAGTTCGTGCACACTTTCGGCGACGTGCATCTTTATCTGAACCATCTCGACCAGGCCGACGTGCAGTTCTCACGCTCGCCCCGTGCCTTGCCGCGCATGGAGATCAATTCGGAAGTGCGGTCGCTGTTCGACTTCGCCTATGAGGATTTCAAGCTCGTGGGCTACGACCCGCACCCGGCCATCCACGCCGAGGTCGCGGTTTGAATCCCACGCCGCCGGTTATCGCCCTGGTGGTCGCTATGGCGGAGAACCGCGCCATCGGGCTTGGCGGGAACCTGCCCTGGCATCTTTCCAGCGACATGCGCTATTTCCGCAAGATCACCATGGGCAAGCCGATCGTCATGGGACGACTGACCTTTAAGTCCTTGGGGCGCGCTCTTCCCGGCCGCGTCAATATCGTGCTGACGCGGAACGCGGCCTTCGAGGCGCCGGGCGCGATCATGGCCTACAATCTCGAGGAAGCGTTCGACGTCGCGCGCAAAGCGGCCGCGAAAGACGGCGTCGATGAGATCATGGTGATCGGCGGCGAGGACGTGTTCCGCGAAGTCTTGCCGCAAGCCGGCCGCATCTATCTGACGGAAGTCCACGCCACGCCGGAAGCCGACACCTGGTTCCCTGCGCTCGACGGACGCGAATGGCGCGAGGTCTCTCGCGAGGAACACGCCCCGGGTCCCAAAGAAGACCACGCTTTCAGCTTTGTGGTGCTGGAACGTGCTCAAGCCTCATTCTGAGGCACGCCTTCAAGCGGCGACCGGGTCGATCTCGCCCAGTTCCTCCGACATGGACTTCTCCAGCATGCGGAGATCGTAGTCCCGCTGCATGTTGAGCCAAGATTCGGCGGTGGTGCCGAACAACTTGCCAAGCCGCAGCGCCATCGCCGGGGATACCGGGGCCCGCTCATCGAGGATCGCATAGAGCATGGCGCGCGAGATACCGAGGCGCTTGGCAATCTCGGTCTTCGGAATGTCGAGCGCGGGAAGAACATCCTCCCGGAGAAACTCACCGGGGTGCGTTGGCTTCAGGCCTTTCAGGCGAGGGTTGCTCATCAGTGATAGTCCTCCAGATCGACATCGATGGCATCGCCGTCGAGCCATCCAAATGTTATGCGCCAGTTGCCGCTTACATCCACGGCATACCGGCCTTTGTCCTTGCCCTTTAGGCCATGAAAGCGGAGGCCGGGTAGGTTCATGTCCTCCGGTTTCATCGCGGCATCCAGCCGGGCGAGGATGCGCCGGATGCGGTCCGGGTTCTGGACGCTTAGCTTCGAAGCATCGCCTCGTTCGGCGAAGCGACGCAGAGCCTTGCTTCTGAACGATCGGATCATGTTTAATAATACTAGACATTCCGATTTGTGACTGTCAAGCGTTGATAGACAACTACAGATTTGTGATATTGACCGTACACATTGACTGGGTCGATGGTTCGAAAGCCTCGCCCTGATGCCCCGGGCGCACATTGCGCCGCACCGGCGATCTGGCCTATAACCCTCCAGACTCTGCCGCTGGATCGCATTTCCGGTCCGTTGCAGCCCGCGCCGCATGGCGCAGCCCTTCTCACAAATATCAGGAACGAGTAACGCATATGCCTTGGAGCAATCAGAGCGGAGGCGGCGGTTGGAAAGGCGGCGGCGGAGGGCCCTGGGGGCCGCGTCCCGGCTCCCCCGGCCAGCAGCCTGACCTCGAAGAGATCCTGCGCCGCGGCCAGGACCGCATTCGCCAGGCCATACCGGGCGGGGGCATGAGCGGTCCCTTCACTATTCTGATCGGCGTCGTTCTTGCCGCGCTGATCGGCTTTTTCGGCTTCACCGTGCGGGTCAACCCCGACGAGCTCGGCATCGTGCTCCGTTTCGGCGAATATGTGCGGCAGCTGCCGCCGGGCCTCAATTTCCGCTGGCCCTATCCGATCGAGCAGGTCGAACTGCCCCAGGTGACGCGTATCAACCGCACCGAGATCGGCATGCGCGGCTCCACCGAAGCCCGCGACGCCACGACCACCGTGCGCGATGTGCCCGAGGAAAGCCTGATGCTGACCGGCGACGAGAACATCGTCGACATCGATTTCGTCGTGTTCTGGCAGATCAGCAACGCACCGGACTACCTCTTCAACATCCAGAGCCCCGAACGCACCGTGAAGGACGTGGCGGAAACCGCCATGCGCGAGATCGTCGGCCAGAGCGACATCGAGCCGATCCTCACCGCCGCGCGTGCCCAGACGGAAACTTCGGTGCAGCAGCTCATTCAACGCATCTTGGACAGCTATGGCGCCGGTATCCGTGTCGTCCAGGTGCAGTTGCAGAAGGTCGATCCGCCCTCACAGGTCATCGATGCCTTCCGTGACGTGCAGGCGGCGCGCGCCGATCAGGAGCGCTTGCAGAACGAAGCGCAGGCCTACGCCAATCGCGTGGTTCCCGAGGCGCGCGGCGAGGCCGAGCGCATCCTGCAATCGGCGCAAGGCTATCGCGATCAAGTGATCGCCGAGGCCAAGGGTGAGGCGGACCGCTTCTTGAATGTGCTCGAGGAGTACCACAAGGCACCCGAGGTGACCCGGAGGCGCATCTTCATCGACACCATGCAACAAGTGTTCTCCGATACCGACAAGATCATCATCGACGAGAAGAGCGGCAGCGGCGTCGTGCCCTATCTGCCGCTCAACGAGCTGCAGAAACGCACGCCACCTCCCGCCACTCAGGAAGGAGCGCAGCCATGAACCGCACCGCGCTCACCTCAATCCTCGTGGTCCTCGGCCTGGCCGCGGTCGTGGCTTATCTGACACTGTTTACAGTGTTCCAAACGCAACAAGCGCTGGTGCTGGAGTTCGGCAAGCCCAAGCGGCTCGTGACCGAGCCCGGCCTCAAATACAAGATTCCCTTCATCCAGAACGTGGAATTCTTCGACAAGCGCCTGCTCGATCTCGATTCAGGGCAACAGGAAGTGATCGCCGCCGACCAGAAGCGGCTCGTCGTGGATGCCTTCGCCCGTTGGCGCATCACCGACCCGCTGCTGTTCTACCAGGCGGTGGGTGACGAGCGCGGCGCGAGGCTGCGGCTCGGGGCCTTTCTCGAAGCCTCACTCCGCCGCGTGCTTGGTGCGGCGAGCTTCGAAGCCGTGGTGCGCGACAAGCGCCATGCGCTGATGCAGGACATCACCAAGCAGGTGAATACCGAAGCCAAGGGCCTCGGCATCACCGTGGCCGATGTGCGCATCAAGCGCGCCGACCTTCCCGAAGCCAACAGCCTGGCGATCTATCGGCGCATGCAGACCGAACGGCAGAGACAGGCCTCCGAGATCCGCGCCCAAGGCGAGGAAGCCTCGCGCCGTATCCGCGCCAATGCCGACCGCCAAGTCACCGTGCTAAAGGCCGAGGCGACCGGCGAATCGTCGCGCATCCGCGGCGACGGCGACGCCGAGAAGAACCGCGTCTACGCCGAAGCATTCAGCAAGGATCCCGACTTCTTCTCCTTCTACCGCTCCATGCAGGCCTATGAAGCGGCGCTGCAGTCAGCCGACACAAGGCTCCTGTTGAGCCCCGACTCGGAATTCTTCCAGTATTTCGGCAATCCTGCCGGCAGGGGTCCGGGGAACACGCCAACGCCGAGCGAGCCACAGGCCGCGCCGTCCGAGCCGGCGCCCGAAGAACCGGATGAGGATGCGGGCGACATGGAGCAGGGCGCGGTGCCTGATAGTGGCGGCGGCGTGCCGCAAGATACGGCCATCAGCACGGACACCGAGTCCTCACCCGAAGCGTCATCGGTACCTTAAGCCAAAGCTGCGGGAGACATGCGCGATCTTACCGTCGCTTTGGGCCTGGTTCTTGTTATTGAGGGACTGCTCTGGGCACTCGCCCCGCGTTTCGGCCGCAAAGTCCTGGCAGCGACGGAAGAGGTGCCAGAGTCGTCCTTGCGCCTGGCCGGCGCCGTGGCGGTCGCCGCCGGCGTCCTCGTCGTGTGGCTGGTACGGGGCTAGTTTCGGACACAACCTCATGGTTTCGTGCGTTATCTTGACGGATTCCGGTACAATGCGCGGCGATGCCACAGCATAGCGATCATAGCGAAGTCCTCAGCCGGTCCTGTCTGCTGGCGGCCGCCTTCGCGCTGTTCTTTGCCGGTGCACCTGCCCATGCGCGCGGCCCAGACTCCGTCGCCGATGTCGCCGAAGGCTTGCAGGAATCGGTGGTGAACATCTCCACCACCCAGACGCTCAAGGGAGCGCAAGGCACCACCCCCGGCACCCCCGGCACGCCCGGCCCCAAGGGTTCGCCCTTCGAGGAATTCTTCGACGATTTCTTCGACGACGAGGACAGCGACGGAGTGCCCCGCAAGGTGAGCTCGCTCGGCTCGGGCTTTGTCATCGACCCCTCCGGCCTGATCGTCACCAATCATCACGTCATCGAGGGGGCCGACGAGATCATCGTCAACTTCACCGACGGCACCAAGCTGAAGGTCGTCAAGATCCTGGGCCACGACCCCAAGACCGATCTCGCTTTGCTGATGGTCGAGCCCAAGAAGCCGCTCAAGGCCATCTCCTTCGGCGATTCGTCGAAGATGCGGGTGGGGGACTGGGTGATGGCCATCGGCAATCCCTTCGGCCTTGGCGGCAGCGTCACGGTCGGCATCATCTCGGCCACCAAGCGCGACATTAACGCCGGCCCTTATGACGATTTCCTCCAGACCGACGCCGCCATCAATCGCGGCAATTCCGGCGGTCCCCTGTTTAACATGGAAGGCCAGGTCATCGGCGTGAACACGGCGATCATATCGCCGACCGGCGGCTCGATCGGCATCGGCTTCGCCGTGCCCTCCAACAGCGCCGTGCAGGTCGTCAACCAGCTCAAGCAATATGGCGAGACGCGGCGCGGCTGGCTCGGTGTGCATGTGCAGAACGTGACCGAGGAGATCGCCCTGAGCCTCGGGCTGCAAGAGCCGGCGGGGGCGCTGGTGGCCAAAGTGTCGCCCGACAGTCCCGCCGCCGACAGCGGCATTCAGCCAAGCGACGTGATCCTCAAATTCGACGGCCAGCCCATCGAGAACATGCGCGACCTGCCGCGCGCCGTCGCCGCCACGCCGATCGGCAAGAACGTCGCGCTCGAGCTTCTGCGCAAGGGCCAAACCGTCGATGTCAACGTGACCGTGGGGCGCTTGCCCGCCGACGAGGAAGCCGAGGACATCATCGAGGACGAGGCGGATGTGGAAGAGGACGACGCGGAGAGCGAAGCGCTTCCGAGCGCACGCGAAGAGCTGCTCGGCCTGTCCATCGCGCCGCTGACCGACGAACTGCGCGACCGGTACAGCATCGGCAAGACCATCGAAGGCGTGATCATCACCGAGGTCAAGCCGGACAGCCCGGCAGCGCAAAAGAACGTGAAGGCGGGTGATGTGATCGTCGAGGTGACCCAGGAAAAGGTGACGCAGCCGCAGGACGTCATGGACCGGCTCCTGGCGGTGAAGCAGTCGGGCCGTCGCTCGGTATTGCTGCTGCTCTCCGACGCCAAGGGCGAGCTCCGTTTCGTCGCCGTGCCGACGAGCTAGGGCCTTCCCCATGAGCGGCGATGCGCGCCGACCGAAGGCTGTTCTCATCGCCGGACCGACGGCGAGCGGCAAATCGGCAGCAGCACTTGCACTCGCCGCGCGCCTGGGCGGCACGATCATCAACGCCGATTCCATGCAGGTCTATCGCGAGCTTGCGGTCCTGACCGCGCGGCCCACGCCTGACGACGAGGCAATGGCACCTCACCGGCTTTACGGCATGGTCCCGGCGCGAGAGGCGTACTCCGCCGGGAGCTGGCGGGACGATGCCGCGACGGCGATCGCCGAAGCGCAAAGTGAGGGGAGGGTGCCGGTTCTGGTGGGCGGCACGGGCCTCTATTTCAAGGTGCTGCTCGAAGGTCTCGCCCCGGTTCCCGACATTCCGGCCGAGATCCGCGAGCATTGGCGCGAGCAGGCTGAGACGCTTGGCGCCGAGGGCCTTTATCGCAAGCTTGCCTTGCTCGATCCAGCCATGGCCATGCGGCTCAGGCCCTCCGACCCGCAACGCGTGGCGCGCGCGCTCGAAGTGATCGAGGCGACCGGCGTCTCGCTCGCCGAGTGGCATGGCGGGGAAACATCTCCCATGCTCTGCCCGGACGGCGTCGTGAGGATCGTGGTCGCGCCCGAGCGCGAGGTGGTTTATGCGCAGATCGACGCGCGGTTCGACCGTATGGTCGAGGCCGGCGCCGTCGAAGAGGTGCGGGCGCTCATCGCTCTTCACCTCCATCCCGGGCTGCCGGCGATGCGGGCGCATGGGGTGCGCGAGCTTGCCACTCATCTTGTCGGCGCCGCCAGCCTGGAAGAAGCGGTGACCAAGGCCAAGACCGAGAGCCGGCGTTACGCCAAGCGTCAGATGACGTGGCTCAGACGTTTCATGGCCGACTGGGACTGGTTCCCCGACTCCGCCGCCGCCGCAGGCGCGATCAAACAGTGACTTGGGTGCCGATCTCCACCACGCGATCGGTGGGCAGCTGGAAATAGCTCGACGCGTCGTCGGCGTTGTACGCGAGGAAGATATAGAGCCGGTCCTGCCAAGGCGGCATGGCCGAACGCGGGTCCGGCCTGACCGATCGCCGCGACAGGAAGAACGAGGTCGACATGATGTCGAAGCTCCAGCCCTGCTTGCGGGCCACCGCCAGGGCCCGCGGCACGTTGGGCCGTTCCATGAAGCCGAAATGCAGCACAAGCCGCATGAACTTGTCGCTGATCTGCTCCAGATGCACGCGGTCCTTGAGCGGCACGCGCGGAATGTCCTGGTTGACGATGGTGAGGATCACGTTGTGCTCGTGCAGCACCTTGTTGTGCTTCAGATTGTGCAGCAGCGCCGTCGGCGCGAATTCGGGATCGCTGGTGAGGAACACGGCGGTGCCGGGGACTATGTGAGGCGGTTTTTCCTCGAGACTCTTGATCAGCGGCGCGAACGGCACCTCCACGCGCCGCGTCTTCTGCGCGAGCAGGCGCGTGCCGCGCCGCCAAGTGTACATGACGAGCACGAGCGCCGCGCCGACCAGCACGGGCATCCAGGCGCCCTCGAAGAATTCGAGCGTGCTGGCGAGCATGAAGGATGAGTCCACCAGGATGAGCGGAACCATCAGCGCGCAGACCGCCCAGAACGGCCACCGCCACAGCTTCCAGATGACGATGAAGCCGAGAATACCCGCCGTCCATTCGGTGGTGGCCACGGCGAGCACATAGGCCGCGGCAAGCTCGCTCGACGAGCGGAACATGAAGACCAGCAGCAGCACGCCGACCAGCAGGAGCCAGTTCACGCGCGGCATATAGATCTGGCCGAACAGCTCCTCGGAGGTATGGCGCACTTCCATGCGCGGCAGAAAGCCGAGTTGCATGGCCTGGCGGGTGATCGAGTAGGCGCCGGTGATGACGGCTTGGCTGGCGATCGCCGTGGCGGCGGTGGCCAGCACCACCATCGGATAGAGCGCCCATTCCGGGAAAAGGAGGTAGAAGGGATTAGCCAGGGCTTCGGGATCCGCCAAGACCAGCGCGCCCTGGCCGAAATAATTGAGCAGCAGCGCGGGCAGTACGAAATAGAGCCACGCGGTCTGGATCGGGCGTCGGCCAAAATGGCCTAGATCGTTGTAGAGCGCCTCGGATCCGGTAACGACGAGGAACACGGCGGCCAGCGTGATGAGACCTATGATGCCGTGTGTGAGGAGGAATCTCAGGCCGTGCAGAGGATTGAGCGCGGCTAGGATATCGGGATTTGCCGCGATCTCCACGGCACCGGCCACCGCAATCACGATGAACCAGAGCAGCATGATCGGCGCAAAGAAGGCCGAGACACGCTTCGTGCCGTGCGACTGCACCGAAAACAGCAAGATGAGGATGATCACGGTCAGCGGCAGAACGTAGGGCGCGAATGCCTCGGTCGCGACATTAAGGCCCTCGATGGCTGACAGCACCGACAGCGCCGGCGTGATCAGCGTCGATCCGTAGAACATCGAGGCGCCAACGATTCCGAGCGCGATCACGAGCGGCGTGCGCTTGCCGAGCGCGCGGAAGGCCAGGGCGGTGAGGGCGAGCGTGCCGCCTTCGCCTTCGTTGTCGGCACGCAGAAGGACCAGCACATATTTGAGCGTGACGACGACGATCAACGACCAGAAGATCAGCGACAGAACGCCGAGCACGATATTCTGTGTGACCGCGCCATTGTCCGCAGCGGCCAGCACCGCGACGCGCAACGCATACAGTGGGCTCGTGCCGATGTCGCCATAGACGACGCCGATCGAACCGAAAGTGAGCGCCCAGAACGCACGCTGCGAGAGCGCGGGGGTGTCACTGCCGTTGGCATGCGTGTCTGAGCTTGCGGCCTGCTGCATTAAGCCGGAGATGGAGTTGAAGACTGTCGCGTAAACGCCGGACCAGCGCCGCGGCCTCGAAAGGGATTGGGACATAGGCGCTATGCGGGGGATTGTCCAGACGACCCAATCAGCCAGCCCATGGCGTTAACCTTTGAGAAAAAGGAGCAACAAAAATTCGTGTTGTCGCTCTATTGGGTAATTTTCAGAATATAAATTAGCATGAATGTTGTCATTCATTCGCATTTGCCGTTGACCCCCCGTAGGTCAAGCCTTAGGGTGCGCGCCTTAATCAGGCTTTTCCGCCATTCCTTTAGCTTCGACCGGGCAGCGGACGTCGAGCCGCGGGCCCGGTTTTGTCAGTGAGTTGTGACATGTCACGCGTGATGACCGGCGCACAGATGGTGCTCGAGGCTCTCGCCGATCAGGGTGTCGAGCATATCTTCGGCTATCCCGGCGGCGCGGTCCTGCCGATCTATGACGAGCTGTTCCAGCAGGATCGGATCAAGCACATTCTCGTGCGTCACGAGCAGGGCGCGGTCCATGCCGCCGAAGGCTATGCGCGCTCGACCGGCAAGGTCGGTTGCGTGCTCGTCACCTCCGGCCCCGGCGCCACCAACGCCGTCACCGGCTTGACCGACGCGCTGATGGATTCGGTGCCGCTGGTCTGCATCACCGGACAGGTGCCGACCCATCTCATCGGCAACGACGCCTTCCAGGAATGCGACACGGTCGGCATCACGCGCCCCTGCACCAAGCACAATTATTTGGTCAAGGACGTGAACGCCCTGCCGCGCATCCTGCACGAGGCGTTCTATGTCGCGCGCACCGGCCGTCCCGGCCCGGTGGTGGTCGACATCCCCAAGGACATCCAATTCGCCAAGGGCGAGTATACCGGGCTCACCAATTCGCAGCACAAGAGCTACAACCCGCAAACGCAAGGCGACCAGCGCGCGGTCGAAGCGGCCATCGAGCTGATGGCAAACGCCAAGCGCCCGCTGTTCTACACCGGCGGCGGCGTGGTCAATTCAGGCCCTCTGGCGAGCCAGCGCCTGCGCGAGCTCGTGCGTCTCACCGGCTTTCCCATCACTTCCACTTTGATGGGGCTTGGCTCTTATCCCGCGTCGGACGGTCAGTGGCTCGGCATGCTCGGCATGCACGGCACCTACGAAGCCAACAATGCCATGCACGATTGCGACGTGATGATCTGCATCGGCGCGCGCTTCGACGACCGCATCACCGGGCGGATCGACGCTTTCTCGCCGGGCTCCAAGAAGATCCATGTCGATATCGACCGTTCGTCCATCAACAAGAACGTGCATGTCGATCTGCCCATCGTCGGCGATTGCGCCATCGTGCTGCAGCAGATGCTCGACGCCTGGAATGCCAAGAAGCCGAAGGTCGACAAGGCGGCGCTCAAATCTTGGTGGGGCGAGATCGACCGCTGGCGCGGCCGCAACTGCCTGCATTACCGCAAGCGCGACGATGTGATCATGCCGCAATACGCCATCGAGCGCCTCTATGCGCTCACCCGCGGCCATGACGTCTACATCACCACCGAGGTCGGCCAGCATCAGATGTGGGCGGCGCAGTTCTTCAAGTTCGAGGAGCCCAATCGCTGGATGACCTCCGGCGGCCTCGGCACCATGGGCTATGGCTTGCCCGCGGCGGTCGGCGTGCAGACGGCGCATCCCGATTCGCT
>DATMDY010000156.1:0-14161 GCA_035557335.1 Methyloceanibacter sp. | reverse complement strand
CCTCGATCAGGCGCGGCTCGTCGAGATCGATGGTGGCGACGAACTTGGCGGCTGAGTCGTCGGAGAGCTGGGCGCGCCTGCCGCCGTCCTCATGCATAATGCGCTTGGTGTCGCCGGTCGCGCCTTGCGTCACGCCCGTGGCGAGGATTTCGCCGGTCTGCGCGTCGCGCAGGGTCACGCGCATCCGCCCATGCTGGTGCCGATGAACTTGCTGTCGTTGCCGAGCACGCGCACGACGATCTCGGTCGGCTCGGCCTGCGCCGCGGCGGGGGCGAGGAGAGGGAGGCTTAGTGCGAAGAGGGGGAGGATGAAGGCGTGGACGTGGCGCATGGCATGACCTCGAGTCCAGACACGGTGAGGCATTCAACGGATCGGACTATTATGTGGGAGCGCGCCGATCCGGCAGCAAGATACGCAAGGCGAGAGCTTGGCGCCTAAGGCACCTTGGAGCCGGCAAAGATGCCACTGGCCTTGTAGACATCGTTGTTGAGGTTCCAGTTGCCGATCACGCCTTTTGGATTGCCGGGTGTGTTGTCGGGCATCTTCGTCGCCCCAACGAATGACCCATTGACGACCCCGCTCAGATTTTGGAGCTCGGGGGGCAGGTAAGACTGAGTGGACGAAAGGTTTCCGCTGAACTGATTCAGTTTGCCTGTCGAGACTATACTGTTGCCAACCGCTCCCGGGGCGCTCAGATCGCCCCCGAACTCGAGTCCACCCTCGATATTGTACTTATCGAAATCCCTCACGTCGAACCTGCCCGTCCGCGAGGCGAAGTTCCAGCTCATGTCCATGTCGCCCTCGGCGAGATAGGGATCCCCATAGTTGAATAGATCGGTGACGACAATGCCATAAGCGGCACCGGCGTAATAAGCCTGCCCAGTCAAGGGCATCGCGCCGACGACGTCGTTGATCACGTCTCCAGTGACCCAAAGCCCAATAGCTTCCACTTGGGTAGCGACGTTATTGTCGTTCTGGAAATCGACCTCCGCGAACCAGACGCCCCATGAGAGGAAGTCGCAGTCCGCGCAAAGAACTTCTCCCGCACCGACGAAGCCGAACAGTGCGGCGCTCCCGGAATTTAGCTGCGCCGGGTTTGTTAATTTGGGCGGTTGTTGATCGTTCGTCGTGTCGTTATAGACGGCGATTGCATCGGGGCCGGCGATCCCCGCGAACAAGGTGTCAAAATCAGGGCCGTTGTCGTTGGGCCCATGATTGGAAAACCCGTTACCCTGGCCGCCTTCGTCGGGGATGTCGACGGCGGTGAATAGGGCGGTCATGCCACCGCCGCCATTCGCGAACAGAGCGGCAGCGGCCCCTACAAACTCAGAGGATTCCTTATCGAAGGTGAGTGCAAACTGAGCCGGAGACATCGTCATCAGGGTCCCCGCGTGGTCATCATAATCGATGTCGCCGCCTTCTTGCGTGTAGATGCCACCGGCGTAGCCGTACACGAGGTTGGGTTTCGGCGGATCGACGGGATCGACAGGATCGACCGGATCGACCGGATCGACAGGGTTCGGGTCAACGGGGTCCGTCGGCGATATTGGCGCCTCTGCAATCTCCTCTTCCTCTAGCGTGTCGTCGATCCTGGTGGCCGTGGCGTCGGCGATCAACTGCTGCAGGCTGAGCGTCTCGGCGAGAGCTTGCTTCGGGGGCGGATTGCCGGTGGGCACAGTGCCGGTGCCGATGCCCGTACCGCCCTTGGTGAGTGCCGCCATGATTACGCTTATGTCTGTGGCTGTTGTCGGCCGCACGGTCGGCGTGCCGCTGGTGAGATCCAGCGTATAGCCGGGCTGAAAGACCTTATAGATCTGGCCGTTCTTGCCCGTGAAGGTCATCGCCACGCCGTGGAGGAAGGACCACACCTTCCCATTGCCCTGAACCATGCCGCCGCGAATGGCGAGCGCGCCGCCCGGCGTCTTGATGGTGACGCCGGCATCGTTCTTGGAAATCTTGCCGCCGACATAGCGCACCACGCCCTTGGAGAAGGTCGCCACCACTTGGCCGGTCTGCTTCTTCGGATTGTAGACGAATCTGTCGATGACGAGGTCGGAGCCCGGGCCCACGGTGAAGGTCGAGCCGTCCACCAGCAGCACCTGCACGAGCCCACTACCGGTCGTGTTGATGCGCTCGTTGTAGAAGATCGACTTGCCGATATTGAGCTGGCTTTGCGGCGCGCCGCTCAGGCTGGAAAAGGCGTCCGGATTGACCGCGGCGGCCACGCCGACTTTTTCGGCCTCGGCCGGAGCAGCCGCCAGGAACACGCCAAGGGCAAGGCCGAGCAGGGCGGCGGCGCTCGTCGTGCCGCGTAGCCCGACGCCAAGAACTGAAGAGTGTGTCCTCATCCCTCAGAACCTCTTCTGGACGCCGACCAGAGCCATCAGGTCGTCGAACGCCCTTATATCATAGTTGGATTGCTGATCGCGATATTCAACCTGGGGCACCAGGGCCCAGGTTTCCGCCACCGGCAGGACAAGCGCCGTGCGCGCCCAATACTGGTCGTCTCTTTCGGCCTCGACAGGATTGATGATGGGGTCCGGATCGTCGTAGTCCCGCCGGATGATGCCGCCGCCCACTTGCCAGGTCCAGGGATAGCGGCCCTGCCATAAAGGATTGTCAAACGTCCAGGCGAAGCCTCCCGACAGCGCGATCTCCCAATTGGAATAGAAGCCCGCGGTCACGTCCTCGCGCTGCGCATAGCCCTGGGTGGTCACCACGAAGCCCGGCGTCACATAGTAGGAATAGGTGGTGCCGAAGCGGGTCTGCGGGCCGTTGCGCAGGGTGTTGGTGGGGAGGTCTGGCGTGTTGTCGAAATCGCGCACACGCGTCTCGATGCGCGTGTCGAGCACGCTCCGCTCCGCGGCGAAGCTCAAGATACGGATACCCGCGCCGGGTGCGCCGAAATAATAGTCGTAGCCGAGATAGGCCAGATCGCCGATGGCGTAGACGAACAGGCGGGACTGGTCCATGCCCCAGCGCTTCATGTTGAAGCTCGGGCCGAGCGTGACCTCGAAGAAATCGAGGTCGATCTCCTGGAGCTCCTTGTCGAAATAGGCGGTCGAGTAGAGTAGCGCGTCGAATTCGATGCGGTCGCCCTGGCGCTTCAGGTCATGCGAATAGTGGATGGTGCCGATATTGAGCGCGCTCCACCCCGACCGGCCGACCGATTCATCGTCGATGGTGAAGTTGATGCCTTGCAGCGTGACGTTCTGCGTGCCCGGGCCTGAATTGGCGTTGCTCTCCCAGCGTATGGCCGAGAAGAGCGTGGCGGAGAAGGCGGGGGGGTCGGCGGCGATCGAGAGCTGCTGCAAATAGAGCCGCACCTGCTGGGCGACATCCGGCGGCAGGTTCGGGTTGGCGAGTGCCTGCTCGAAATAGCTGCGGGCGACTTCGTAGGCGCCGAGACGGTAATAGAGAATGCCGAGCTCGAGCTGAAGGCGCGGGGTGTTCGGCGCGTAGATCAGCATGCGCTCGAGGGTCGAGATGGCGGCCTCGTAGTCCCCGACCTGCGCGGACAGGTTGGCATAGGTGAAGGCGAGATCGAGATCGCTCGGGCGGGCGATCATCTGTTGCAGCATCGCCTCGCGGCGCGCCTCGACATCCGGAGGGCCGAGGCGCTTCACGGCGATATTCGAATCGCCGGCGGCAATAGAAGGCGTGGCCCCGCCCATGACGAGACCGGCAACCGCCACGGCGATCGCCCAATGCGCCACTCTCATCGCTACCGCTCGGTCTTTCCGAGAGGCGCTCGCGGGATGATTCCTGCAAGCCCACCCGTCCCACCGAAAGTTAACGCAGTTAATCGTGACACAACAAGGGCGGCAGCCTATTTCCTAAGTATTTCCAAAGTCCCTGTGGCCCAATGGGCACGCGATTCGCATGCTATGGTTAATTATGGCAGGGGCCGATTCTGATCAGGCGAAGCTGCTGGCGTTCCTGGCCCTGCCGGAAGCCTATGCGCCGCGGCCGGAAGCCGTTGAGCGCATTGAGACTCATGCCTCGGTGGTGTTTCTGGCCGGGCCCTTCGCCTACAAGGTCAAGCGGGCGGTCAAGTACCCGTTCCTCGACTTTTCTTCCTTGGAAAAGCGCCGTTTGGCGCTCCTGAACGAGCTGCGCATCAACACGCGCACGGCGCCTCAGCTCTATCTTGAAGTGGTGCCGATAACCATCGGAGACGATGGCAATTTTCGCCTGCGTGGCACCGGTAAGGTGGTCGAGTGGGTGCTCGTCATGCGCCGATTCGAGCAGCAGAATTTATTCGATAAACGCGCGCAAACAGGGAATTTGTCCGGAAACTCTATGCGGCCATTGGCGGAAACCATCGCCGACTTCCACGCCCGCGCCGACCGGCTACTGACCCCGGCGCAGGCCGTGTTGCCGCTGCAAGACATCCTCCGCGACAACGAGGCGGCGCTGATCGCCAATCCAGGCGTGTTCCCGCCCGAGGAGGCGAAGGCGCTGGCGCGGGCGAGCGACGCGCGGCTTGCCGCGCTCTCGCCTCTGCTCAGGTCGCGCGCCAAGGGGGGCTATGTGCGCCACTGCCACGGCGACCTGCATTTGCGCAACATCGTTGAGATCGAGGGCGAGCCGGTCCTGTTCGACGCGCTCGAGTTCGACGACCGTCTCGCCACCATCGATGTGCTCTACGACCTTGCCTTCCTGCTGATGGATCTCGGCAGACGCGGGCTGACAGCGCACGCCAACGCCGTGTTCAACGCCTATCTCGACCGCGAGGGCTCAAGCGGCAATCTCCTCGGGCTTGAGGCCCTCCCGCTGTTCCTGTCGATGCGGGCGATGATCAGGGCCAAGGTCGAGCTGCTGCGCGCCGAGAAGGCGGCCGAGGCCGACATTGGCAAGGCGCCCGGCAAGGCGCCCGGCAAGGCGCCCGGCAAGGCGCGCGGCGAGGCGCGAGCCTATTTCGACCTCGCCCGCACATTGCTGACGCCGCCTCCGCCGCGCCTGATCGCCATCGGCGGTCTGTCGGGCAGCGGCAAGTCGGCCGTCGCCCGGGCGCTTGCGCCCCATATCGGCGCCTTCCCGGGCGCGGTGCATATCAGGAGCGACGTCGAGCGGAAGCGTTTGTTCGGGGGCGCCCCGGATCGGAAATTGCCTGACGTCGCCTATACGCAAGGCATCTCGGATCAGGTCTATGCCGCCTGCCGCAAGCGCGCGCGCCTCGCACTCGAGTCTGGCCACGCGGCAATCGTCGATGCGGTGCATGCCAAGCCCGAGGAACGCACGGCCGTCGTGGCCGTGGCGGGCGAGATGGGCGTGGCTTTCACCGGTCTCTGGCTCGACGCGCCCCGTGAGTTGATGCGGCAGCGGGTCACCACCCGCGAGGGTGACGTGTCGGACGCCACGCCAGAGGTGGTCGATGCGCAACTCGCCTACGACATCGGCAAGCAGGATTTCGAAGTCATCGACGCCAGCGGTTCCGTCGACGAGGTCGCCACCGCCTGCCTCGCCCGCATCGGCCTAGCCTGAACAGCGTCATACCGGCGTAAGGCAACTTCACCCTTTGCTAACCCGCGCAGCAGACAGTGGAGCGAGCGAAGCTGCGTAAGCCCTCCCGCCTTAGCGGGCGGGGCTTATTGGCGCGTCCCAAGTAAGCCCTTACGGGGTCTGTTGCGTGAGTGGAGTCGGTCAGCGCAAACCCGCGCGTCGCGCGGGTCGGCTTGGATTGCCTGCGGGCCTTGCCGCATCCGCGCGCCTTGTCCTGTCGCTCCTCATCATTGGTGGGCTTGTCACGGGGGTGGCCTCCTGCGGCGGCCGTCAGAAGCTCAGCGAGCGCGTGGTCAAATACGGCCAGCCCGTGCCCAAAGGCGGCGGCAAATATCACGTCGGCAAACCCTATGCGGTCGGCGGCACCACGTTCCATCCGCGCGAAGATCCAAATTATAACCGCGTCGGCCTAGCCTCTTGGTACGGCGACCTTTTTCACGGGCGCTATACGGCCAACGGCGAGATCTACGACATGGACCGGCTGTCGGCCGCGCATCCCACGCTGCCTCTCCCCATCTATGCGCGCGTGACCAATCTCAACAACGGCCGCTCGGTCGTCGTGCGCGTCAACGACCGGGGTCCATTCGCCAATGACCGCATCATCGACCTATCGCGACGCTCGGCAGAGGTGCTGGGCGTCCGCCGGCACGGTACGGCGGTGGTGCGCGTGACCTATCTCGGACGTGCGCCGCTGAACGGCGACGACAGCTACGAGCGGCGCTATCTCGCGAGCCAAGGCTTCATGCAGGTGGCCGAGAACAAGGTGTCGCCGCAGGCGAGCGGACAACGGGTCGTGAGCCTCGCGGAGGAGATGGAATCTCAAGGCACGAAGGCCTGGAGACTGGGGACTCCCGCCGCCACCCCCGCTGCCGCCCAGGCCACTGGCAGCGTCGCCACAACGGGCGGCTTCCTGATCCAGGCCGGCATGTTCAAGATGCAGGAGAATGTCGACAAGGCGCGGGCGGTGCTGGGTGAAATCGCCCCGGTCGAGGTGATCCAGGTGGAATTCCGTGGGGATATGCTGTCCCGAGTCCGCGTCGGGCCGTTTCCCGATAAAAAAGCGGCACGAGCCGCGCTCGGCAAGGTGACGAAGGCCGGCTATCGCGGCGCCAAAATCGTGAATTAGGGGGGAGGGATATGGGCGTTGCTTTTTGGCCTCACCCGCTCGACAATAAGGGGTAGCTTACCGCGGCAAGCGGCCTCCAACCCAAACCTATCCGATCCGTCCCGTGTCCAGCAGATTGCTCAGAATCGCTGTAGCCGCCGTCATTGTTGCCGGCGGCGCCGGCAGTGTCACGAGTCTGGCCCAACAGGCCAAAGCGCCTCCGGGCGGCATCGACACCAAGGCCCCGCGTGCCCTCATCATGGACGCCGGCGAGAATCTGGTGCTTTTCGAGAAGGACCCGGACACGCTCATGGTGCCGGCGAGCATGAGCAAGCTCATGACGCTCGCGGTCGTGTTTCGCGAGCTGAAGGCCGGCAGGCTCAAGCTCGAGGATGAGTTTAAGGTCAGCGAGCATGCCTGGCGCACCGGCGGCGCGCCATCGGGGACGTCGGCCATGTTCGCGCCGTTGAACACGATGGTGAAGGTGTCAGACCTCATCCAGGGCGTCACGGTGCAATCGGCGAATGACGGCGCCATCATTCTCGCCGAAGGCATCTCCGGCACGGAAGAAGAATTCGCCAAGGAGATGACCAAATACGCCCGCGAGATCGGGCTGGAGCAATCGACCTTCGCCAACGCCACCGGTCTGCCGGCGGAAGGCCATCTGATGACGGCGCGGGAACTGGGGATGCTCGCCCGCTACCTCATCACGCATTATCCCGACTATTACGAGTATTTCGGCCTGCACGAGTTCAAGTACCGTGAGAAATTCACGTTCCGAAACCGCAACCCGCTCGTCTTCGACCCAGAGCTGGCGGCTGACGGTCTCAAGACCGGCTTCGTCAAGGAATCCGGCTACGGCCTCACGGCTTCGGTCAAGCAGGGCGATCAGCGGCTGATCGTAGTGGTCGCCGGGCTCGCTACGCCGAAGGAACGGGAAACCGAAGCGAAGAGATTGCTCCAATGGGGCTTCAAGAACTTCAAGCAGTTCAGGCTATTCGACGAGGGCGAGAAGGTGAGCGACGCGCTGGTGTGGGGCGGGACCAGTCACTATGTGCCCCTGGTCGGCGAGGGTGACATCAATATTCTGCTGCCATCCGCCGCGACCGGCGCCGTCAACGCGACCATCCATTACGAGGGGCCGATCAAGGCGCCGATCAAGAAAGGCGCCCAGGTGGCGACCTTGCGCATCACCTCGGCCGAATCCCAGGCCACCAACGAGATGCCGCTCTATGCCGGAGAAGATATCGAGCGGAGCAATTTCCTCATGCGTGGGTTGGATTCGCTTGGCTGCCTTGCTTTCTGCTGGATCTTGTAGACGTCGATGCAGCGCCAGGCGGTCGAGACCGGCAAATTCATCACATTCGAGGGGGGCGAGGGCGCGGGCAAATCCACCCAGGCCGGTATTCTCGCCAACCGCCTGACGCGCGCGGGCCGCAAGGTCTTTGCCACGCGCGAGCCGGGCGGCTCGCCCGCGGCGGAAGAAATCCGCGAGGCGCTGCTCTCCGGCAAGGTCTGGGAGTTCGGGCCCTTTGCCGAGGCGCTGATGTTCTCGGTGGCGCGGGCCGATCATATCGACAAGGCCATCGGCCAGGCGATCGTCGAGGGCAAGTGGGTGATCTGCGACCGCTTCTACGACTCTACGCGCGCCTATCAAGGGGTGACCGCCGGCGTGCCGCGCGATCTGATCAATGCGCTTGAGCGGCTGACGCTCGCAGGCTTGCGGCCAGACATCACCTTCCTTCTCGACATTCCGGTCGAGGCGGGGCTCGCGCGCGCCGCCGAGCGGCGTGGCGGCATGGTGCCGGATCGCTTCGAGCGCCAGGAAATCATGCTGCATGAGCGCGTGCGCCGGGCCTTTCTCGACATCGCCGAGGAGGAGCCGGACCGCTGCGTGGTGGTCGATGCGAGCCAGCCCGAGGCGATGGTGGCGGAGGACGTGTGGGAGGTCGTGCTCCAGCGTCTGCATCCATGAGTGTTGCCGCCGAACGTTCCCGCGCGGCCGCCGGCGAGCCTGATCGGCTCGATCGATTCTCGGCGCCGCGGGAGGTCGACCGCCTCTATGGTCATGAGGAAGCCTTGCGCGAATTCACCGACTCGCTCGCTTCGGGCCGTCTGCACCATGCCTGGCTGCTGGTGGGGCTAGAGGGTGTCGGCAAGGCGACGCTGGCTTATCGCTTGGCGCGGACCGTGCTCTCTCAGGGCACGTCTGGCGAGGATCCCGCCGATACTGGCCACAAGGTGTTTCGCAAGGTGGCGGCGCTGTCGCATCCCAATCTTCTCCTGATCCGGCGCTCGTTCAACGACAAGACTAAGCGCTATTCGCAATGGATCGGCGTCGACGAGGTCAGGCGCTTGCGCGCGTTTCTCGGTCATTCGGCGGGCGAGGCGGGCTGGCGCGTGGTTATCGTCGATCGCGCCGACGAGCTGAACCAGAACGCGGCCAACGCTCTGCTCAAAGCTCTGGAAGAGCCGCCGCCGCAGACTCTGTTCCTGCTGATTGCCGGCGCCGAGGGGCGTTTGCCCGTCACCATCCGCTCACGCACCAGGACGCTTCGCGTCTCGGGTTTGAACGAGGAGGCGTTGGAGGCGGCGGTGCGCTCGGCGCTGGCGCGCGACGGGCATGAGGCCGACGCCGAGACGCTGCGTATGGCGCTGGCTCTGAGCCAGGGCAGCGTGCGCCGCGCGCTCGAGCTGGTCTCCGGCGAAGGCATCGACCTTTACAATGAGATCGTCGCCATGCTCGGCGCGTTGCCTGAACTTGAGGGGACGGCCCTGCACGGCGTGGCCGATCGGTTCTCGGGCACCGGCGACACGGAGCGCATCGAGCTGTATTTCGCCCTGCTGCTCGGCCTGATCGAGCGCCTGATCCGCTTCGCCGCCACGGGCGAGGGTGCAATGCCGGAAGAGCAGGCACTCGCCAAGCGGCTCATTTCGCCCGGTAACCTCATCCCCTGGGCCGAAGCCTGGGAGGCGATCACGGCGGCCAAGGACGAAGCCTTCGCCTTCAATCTCGACCGCAATCTTCTGCTGCTCGAGACCTGGTTCCGCCTGCAGAAGCTCGCGCGCGAGCATCCGGTTTAGGGGCGTTCGGCGGGCGCGCTTGCTCAGGGAGGCACGCGAGGCTATTCCTGCCGCCATGTCCGGCAAACCTTATTACCTCACCACGGCCATCTCCTATCCCAACGATGCACCGCATATCGGCCATGCCTACGAGGCGGTGGCCACCGATGCGCTGGCGCGCTTCCGCCGCTTGCAGGGCCATGACGTGTTCTTTCTCACCGGCACAGATGAGCACGGCATCAAGATGCTGCAGACCGCGAAGGCGCAAGGCATCACGCCGGCCGAGCTCGCCGACCGCAACACGCCGAAATTCCGTGACATGGTGCGCGCACTCGATTGCTCCAACGACGATTTCATCCGCACGCGCGAGGCGCGACACGCGCGCGCCTGCCAGGAGCTGTGGCGGCGCATGGCCGAGGCCGGCGACATTTATCTCGACAAATATGCCGGCTGGTACTCGGTGCGCGACGAGGCCTATTACGACGAGAAGGAACTGAAGGAAGGCGAGGGCGGCAAGAAGGTGTCGCCGCAAGGAACCCCGGTCGAGTGGGTCGAGGAGGAGAGCTATTTCTTCCGCCTCTCCGCCTACCAGGACAAGCTTCTTAGCTTTTACGACGCGCATCCCGCGTTCATCGGACCGGAGACGCGCGCCAACGAGGTCAAGAGCTTCGTGCGCGGCGGGCTACAGGACCTCTCGATCTCGCGGACCACGTTCGATTGGGGCGTGCCCGTGCCGGGCGACCCCAAGCACATCATGTATGTCTGGGTCGATGCGCTGACCAATTACCTGACGGGCGTCGGCTTCCCCGACGAAGGCTCCGAGAGCTTCCGGAAATACTGGCCGGCCGAGGTGCATATTATCGGCAAGGACATCATTCGCTTCCACGCCGTCTATTGGCCGGCGTTTCTGATGTCGGCCGGCATCGCCCCGCCCAAGCGCGTGTTCGGCCACGGCTTTCTCTATAATCGCGGGGAGAAGATGTCGAAATCGGTCGGCAACGTGGTCGATCCCTTCGTGCTGGCGAACGATTACGGCGTCGACCAGATCCGTTATTTCCTCTTGCGCGAAGTGCCGTTTGGCCAGGACGGCAACTACAGTCGCGAGGCCATCGTGCAACGGATCAACGCCGACCTCGCCAACGATCTCGGCAATCTCGCCCAGCGCTCTTTGTCCATGATCGCCAAGAATTGCGAGAGCCGCGTGCCGAAACCGGAAAAGCTGACCGCGGCAGACGAAACCATTCTCGCTGCGGCCGATGCGCTGCTGCCCCGCGTGGAGGAGGCGATCGACGCCTTTGCCATCCACCGCGCGCTCGAGATCATCTGGGCGCTGGTCGCCGACGCCAATCGGTACTTCGCGGGCGAAGAGCCCTGGGCGCACAAGAAGACCGACCCCGCGCGCATGGAGACCATTCTCTATGTGACGGCGGAAGTGCTGCGCCAGATCGCCATTCTGGTGCAACCGGCGATGCCGGGGAGCGCCGCCAAGCTGCTCGATCAGCTCGCCGTGCCGGCTGGCGCGCGCGATTTCAAAGCACTCGGCCCGAAGGGGCGACTCAAGCCTGGCACAGAATTGCCGCCGCCCGCGCCCGTCTTCCCCCGCCATGTCGAGGAAGAGGCGCCCGCGTCATAGCCCCAAGGCTATTGTTGCGGCAGCTGCACCACGCAAAGCCGGTGCCCGTAATAGCAGGTGCCTAAAGAGAACCCGTTATAGTCCTGAATCAGGACGGTCTTGGCGCCGAGGTTGAAACGGTGTTCGACGAAAGCCTCGGGCGACCAGCCAGTGCAAGAGATTTGCACGGTGCCCTGGTGATGCTCATTGCAGAGATTGCGTATTCTGACACCAGTTCCATCCGAGGTAACGGAGATGCTCAGGCAGCTCGGCCTCGATTGGACGCATGAAGCGTCGGCGGGTTGAGACTTCACCAGCCCCAGCTTCCATTGCTCCGAAATATTGGACCAGGTTCTAAGATGCGACACCACTTCGTTGCTTACGAAGTTCGGGATCTCCGTCATCAGCCGATGGCCCGCCGTGAGGTGGTGGAAGCGGAACGGTCCTTCGACATAATTTGCTGTCTTCTCGGCGGCGCTACGGCCGAAGGCCTCATCTCTGTTCCCCCATAGGAACAAAACCGGCTGCTTGATTGTGGAGGAAAAGTCGTGCGGCTGGAGGCTGAAAGCCCGATACCAATTGAACGCGCCCCGCAATGCGCCGAACTCGCTGAACACTTGTGCGTATTCAGCAACCTGCTCGGGCCGTTGCAATTGCCAATGCACGGCCTTCAGATGAGCGGCTTGGTTGAAACCGAACACTAATTCCGGCATCAACGGGATCCAGCGCAAGGGCACGTAGCTGCTGTTCAGCCATTGGGAACTAAAGTCGTTCAGAGCATCGGCTAACGCTAAAGGATGCGGCATCGACAGTGCGGTCAGACTCATGATCTCGCTGGGAAATTGATCCGCCGCCAGCCACGCGACGGCGCCGCCGAAGTCATGGCCGACAATGTGGAAGCGCTCGAAGCCGACGGCGGTCGCAACGGCAATCACGTCGCCCGCCATCTTCTGGTTACGGTAAGCGTGCACGCCTGACGGTCTGGCGCCAGGACTGTAGCCTCGCTGATCGAAAGCGACCACTCGGAAGCCGGCGTTCGCCAATCGGCTCATTAACGGCTCCCACATGATCGAAGTTTCGGCGAAGCCGTGGAGCAGGATCACGCCCTCGCCCTGGCGATTGCCGAATCCGGCGATACGGGCGCGAAACTCCATGCCGCTGGCGCGAATGCGCACGAGGCCTTCACGTGCCGGGTCGAATAGCGGAAGGGCCTTGGTGATTTCGGCATGTGAGTGGCCGGCGGGCGCCAGCCACCACCGATCGGCGGTAAAAGCACCAACCAAGAGGACAAACAGAGCTGCTAGCGGTATTAAGAGCCACCTGACACGGCGTTTCATCGCATGACCCAGTTAAGGTAAGGAACCCCGCGCCACACGAGCAGACCTGCAAGGAGATGTCCAGATCCAGCGCTGAAAATCAGCTTCGCGTGACAGGATTAAGAAGGTGTTGATCGATAGCTATTGCCGTCTCGATCTTCATGAGCGGCGAGCCCAATTTGGTATGCGTGCGTCGAAGAAAGGAAACAACTTCCGGCTAGCGGCAAAGCTGTTTGATCCGCGCCTCGTTGACGCCCGCGACGACGACACCGCCGATGACCGTCCGCGGGACGGCCGTATCGCCGAACCGCTTGACCATGTCGGCCTGAACGCGCGCAGTGGTCGCATCGAGGATGCTGTAGCGGATGTCGTTACGCGCGAGGATGGCCCGCACCTGCCGGCAATAGGGGCACCACGAGGCGTTATAAAGCACGACGCTCTTGGCGCAGCCGGCCTCGGCCGGAACGACATGAAACGTGAGTAGTGCGGCAGCCGTCACGGCTAAACCGGCGAATATGATCTTCACGGTCCGCATGCGCTTATTGTCTCCCCACCCTATATGCGGCACATAGTGCTGCCGGGATGACCCTAGCAGCTTTGACAACATGGGTTTTTCATCTTTTCGTGATGCTGATCGACAGCCACTGCCATCTCGATTTTCCCGAGCTGCATGACCAGCTCGACACGGTTCTGGCGCGCGCCGGTGCCGCCGGCGTCGGGCTCATGCTCACCATCTCCACCCGCGTGCGCCGCTTCGACGCGCTTCGCGCGCTCGCCGAAGCGCATGACAATATTTTCTGCTCGGTCGGCACGCATCCGCACCACGCCGCCGAGGAACCCGACGTCACGACAGAGGAGCTGGTGAAGCTCGCGCGCCATCCCAAGGTCGTGGCGATCGGCGAGGCGGGCCTCGACTATCATTACGACAACAGCCCGCGCGACGTTCAAGCGGCGAGCTTCCGCACCCATATCGCCGCGTCACGCGAGACCGGCCTGCCGCTCGTGATCCACGCGCGCGAGGCCGATGCCGACATCGCCAATATCCTCGAACAGGAGACGGCGAAGGGGGTTTTCCCCTTCGTGCTGCATTGCTTTACGAGTGGCGCGGAGCTTGCGCGCGCGGGTCTCAAGCTCGGGGGCTATGTCTCCTTCTCCGGCGTCATCACCTTCAAGAATGCCGATGAGCTTCGCGACATTGCGCGTGAGGTGCCTCAAGATCGCCTGCTAGTCGAGACCGACGCGCCCTATCTCGCGCCTATTCCCATGCGCGGCAAGACTAACGAGCCTGCCTATGTCGTCCATACCGCCGCTTCGCTGGCCGCGCTGAGAGGCATGAGCGAAGCGGACTTGGCGCGCGCGACCACCGACAATTTCTTCCGCCTGTTCGGCAAGGTGCCGCGCGCCGCGCTGAAAGCGCCAGCAAGCGCCGCATGAGCCTGAAAGTCACCATTCTCGGCAGCGGCACCTCGGGCGGCACGCCGCGCATCGGCAATCGCTGGGGCGCGTGCGATCCCGCCGAGCCGAAGAACCGGCGCCTGCGCTGCTCGCTGCTCGTGCGGC
>DATMDY010000155.1:0-11759 GCA_035557335.1 Methyloceanibacter sp. | reverse complement strand
GAATCCATGCGCATTTCGACAGAATTTTCATGCTGATCCCCGCAGCGAATTTAATCGAAAACATAACCTATCGGTTTGGCTGAAGCCTCTACCGCGTGGTGAAAAACTTCGGTCCCGAGCCCACGAGCAGCGGATCGGGTGCTTTGGCGACACTTGCATCCTTGCCTTGATAGTCGATGCGTGAGAGCACCGCACGCATGGCGGCGAGGCGTCCGCGCCGCTTGTCGTTCGACAGCACCACCGTCCACGGGGCGGCGTCGGTGTGCGTTGCGTTGAAAATGTCCTCCTGGGCGATATTGTAAGCCTCCCATTTGGTGAGGCCGAAAATGTCGGTGTCGGTGAGTTTCCAGCGCTTGAGCGGATGATGCCGCCGTGAATGAAAGCGCTTGAGCTGCATCTCGCGACCGACATTTAGCCATAGCTTGATGAGGATGATGCCGTCGCGCACGAGACCCGCTTCAAAATGCGGAGCCTCCTCCAGGAACAGCGCGGCTTGCGCCTCGGAGCAAAAACCCATCACCCGCTCGACGCCGGCGCGGTTGTACCAGGAGCGGTCGAACAGGACCAAGTTGCCGGCCGAGGGAAGCTGCGCGACATAACGCTGGAAGTACCACTCACCGCGCTCCGTCTCGGTGGGCTTGGACAAGGCGACGCTGCGGGCATGGCGCGGGTTCAGATGCTGCATGAAGCAGTTGATCGTGCCGCCTTTGCCCGCGGCGTCGCGCCCTTCGAAGATGACGACCAGGCGCTGGCCGGTCTTCTCAACCCAGCGCTGCAATTTGAGAAGCTCGATCTGGAGCGGCTTCACCTCCAGGCGATAGGCCTTGCGCTTCATGCGCTCGTCGTAAGGATAGCCGCCGCTCTTGAACGCCTTGAGCACGATCTCCGAGGGCAAAATGGGATCGTCGATGTCGAAGCCCGGCAATTCCTCGCCCGGGCCGACCTCATCTAACAGCACCGTATTAGGCATGCCCCTTAAGCCCCTCGCCAAACGTCCATCCCGCCCCCAATTATAAAGGGCCGGATTGCTTGTCATGATTTTATCAAGGGCTTCGAGCAAGAATGTCGCAAAAGCGTGATAATCCAAGGGCAATCATGTTAGGACAAGTCTTTGGGCGGACCGTCGCTTATGAGGTGAGAACAGATTGAGCGATCAGGCAGAACCGGGTGCACGGACGCTGCCGCCGAGCCTTTTCGGTAGGGCTGGACAGGCTGTCGCGCGGGGTTACAGGGTGCTCGCCGCGAGGCTTTGGGCCTCACTCTGGCAGGTCGTCGCCGTTGCCGTGATCATGGCCGCGCTCGCCGCTGTAGCCCATCTGCCTGTGGCACTGGCCCTTACCGCCTTTGTCAGCTTCGTCGCCGCCGTGATCCTGCTGCCCGGCCAGGATAGCGCCCAGGCATTCAATGACGCTCTGGAAAGCCCGATCGCGTTAGGCCGGACGGCTTCGGCCATGCATGTCATGGCCGAGGCATTGCCCGATCCCCTGATCATGCTCAGCTCGACAGGACAGGTGCTCTTCTGCAATGCGCCGGCACGCGGCCTGTTCACCTCTCTGCGCGAGGGCAGTCACATCTCCTCGGTGATTCGCACGCCGGAATTCCTGGATGCGGTCAGCGCCGCGCCCGAGCTTGGGGAGGCGGTCACGGTGAGCTATGCGGAGCGCGTGCCGGTCGGCAGGCGCATGGCGGCGACCGTCGCCCCGCTGACGCAAGGGACCGAAAGCGGCGACATCCTCGTGCTGCTGCGCGATCTGACCGAGGGCGAGCGCATCAACCAGATGCGCGCCGACTTCATCGCCAATGCCAGCCACGAATTGCGCACGCCGCTTGCCTCGTTGCGCGGCTTTATCGAGACGCTGCAAAGCAGCGCCAAGGAGGACAACGGCGCGCGCGAGCGCTTCCTGCCGATCATGGCCGATCAGGCGTCGCGCATGACCCGCCTCATCGACGCGCTCCTGTCCTTGAGCCGCCTGGAGATGAACGCGCATGTGCCGCCAAGCGACCTCGTGGACCTGAACGACGTCATGGACCACGCCAAGGACACGCTCGAGCCGCTGGTCAGCGACATGGATTTCCAACTCGAAGTCAGCCGGTTCCCGCGCCCGGCCATGGTTCTCGGCGACCGCGACGAGCTGGTGCAGGTGCTCCAGAATCTGGTGCAGAACGCGCTCAAATATGGCGACAAAGGCGGAAAGGTGCGGATGGAGGCGAAGCACATTCCCTCGCTTGGCCGGCAGGCGGGCCGTTACGCCATCGCCGTGATCGACAACGGGCCGGGCATTGCACCGGAGCATCTGCCGAGGCTCACCGAGCGCTTCTATCGCGTCGATGTCGCCTCCAGCCGCGAGAAGGGCGGCACGGGACTTGGGCTCGCGATCGTCAAGCACATCCTCAACCGCCATAGGGGCGAGCTGGTCATTGCGTCGGAGCCCGGCAAGGGCTCAACCTTCACCATCATGGTTAACGAGGCCAACGGGGTCTGAACTCCAGAGTCGGGTTATCCACATGCGCGAATGTGAATGCCGTGGATAATCAAATACTTGAATTGTCATAAAACCGAATCCTCCCTGTCATAAAACGATAGGAACGCGAGACTAGCGTCGCCACGAGCTGGCGGCGTTTCGCGCGCGCTGGCGAGGCTCAATCCAACGAAAAGGGAGTTCTACAGTGAACAGGATTTGTCTCGTAGCGTCGACATTCGCAGTCGCCGCTCTTTGCACGGCCGGCCCGGCGCTGGCCCGTGACCAGATCAAGATCGTCGGTTCCTCGACGGTCTTTCCCTACACGCAGGCGGTAGCCGAGGAGTTCGGCAAGAAAACCGGCGGCAAGGCGCCGGTGGTTGAATCGACCGGCACCGGCGGTGGCATGAAGATTTTCTGCCAGGGCGTCGGTGAAGCCAATCCCGATCTCACCGGTGCGTCCCGTGCCATGAAGAAGTCGGAGTTCGAACTTTGCACCAAGAACGGGGTCACGGACATCACCGAGATCCTGATCGGTTATGACGGCCTGTCGATGGCTCAGTCGAAAAAGGCCAAACCGATGGATGTGACCAAAGAGCAAATTTTCTTGGCGCTTGCGGCAGAAGTCCCCGATGGCGACAAGCTCGTGCCAAATCCCTATAAGAAGTGGAGCGACATCGATAAGTCGCTTCCCGACATCGCCATTACCGCCTATGGGCCTCCCCCCACTTCCGGTACCCGCGATGCTTTCGTTGAGTTGGCCATGCACGAGGGGTGCATGGAGCTTGACTACTTCAAGAAGCACGAGGATCAGGTGAAGGACAAGTGCACGCCTATGCGCCAGGACGGCCCCTTCATCGAGGCAGGCGAGAACGACAATCTGATCGTGCAGCGTATCGAGGCCGATCCTAATGCCGTCGGCATTTTCGGCTACTCGTTCTTGTACGAAAATCAGGACAAGCTTCAAGGCGTGAAGATCGGCGGCGTGGAGCCGAGCTTCGACACCATCGGCGATGGCAGCTACGGTCTGTCACGCCCGCTGTTCTTCTATATCAAGAACGCACATCGTAACGTCATCCCCGGCCTCAACGACTTCGTCGTCGAGTACACCAGCAACGAGGCCATGGGCGAAGGCGGCTATCTTTCCGAGCGCGGCTTGGTCGTGCTTCCGGAAGACAAGCTGAAGGACATGCAGGAGCGCGCCAAGAACTCCGAGAAGATGGGCCCGCCTACATCGTGAGGCCTCAGATTGAAGGTTGAAATTGGGCGTGACCGCAAAGGGAAGCGGTCACGCCCGCACTCTTGGGGAGACGTGGCCTGGTGGACACCTATAAGCGCATATCCCGGGGAGACGGCGGGCTGAAATGATTGGCTACATCCTGCTCGGGCTCATCGCACTCAGCGCATTGGCATATGTTTTCGGCCGCCGTCGCGCTGTAGCAGCGGTTGGGGGACGCCAAGAGCAGCTTCATTCCCGCCCGACCTATCACGGCGCCTTCGTCGCCGCCTGGGTCGGCATCCCCTCCATCCTCCTCGTTCTTATCTGGCTGGCCCTGCAAGGTTCGGTCATCGACACGCTGCTGCTCTGGAGCCTGCCTCACGGCACCACCGACGGCCTCGACCGGGGCCAGATCGACCTTCTCCTCAGCGAAATAAAATCGGTCGCCGCCGGCAATATTTTCGGCGAGCCGAGCCTCGTGGTGCAGGCGGCCGCCGAACGCTATAAGCGTTGGGAGTCGATAGCCGCCTACGCCATGGTGGTTGTCGCCTTCAGCGTCGCGCTTATTGGCCTTTATCTCACCAGCCGCCGCATCAATCCCGAATTCCGCGCGCGGCATGGAGCCGAACGCGTGCTGACCGGCCTCATGATCGCTTGCTCGCTCATCGCCATCCTCACCACGCTCGGCATCGTTCTTTCGCTTCTGATCGAGGCATTGCGCTTCTTCGAGCGTGTCTCGCCGATCGAGTTTTTCTTCGGGCTCAACTGGGAACCCCAGATTGCCATGCGCGAAGATCAGGTGACGGCCGGCGGCGCCTTCGGCGCCGTGCCGGTCTTTGCCGGCACGCTTCTGATCTCCGCCATCGCCATGCTGGTGGCAATCCCGATTGGGCTCTATTCGGCGATCTACCTCACCGAATACGCCCACCCGAAAGTGCGCGCTACGGTCAAGCCGGTCATGGAACTGTTGGCCGGCATTCCCACGGTGGTGTACGGCTTCTTCGCCGTGCTCACCGTCGCTCCGGCGTTGCGGGAATTCGGCGAGATGATCGGCGTGCCCATAGCGCCCAACAGCGCGTTCGCCGCCGGGGCCGTCATGGGCATCATGATCATCCCCTTCATCTCGTCATTCTCCGATGATGCTATCGCCGCTGTGCCACAGTCCATGCGTGACGGGTCCTACGCCATCGGTGCGACCAAAGGCGAGACGATCACCAAAGTGCTCTTGCCGGCGGCGTTGCCGGGCATCATGGGCGGCATCTTGCTTGCGGTGAGCCGCGCCATCGGCGAGACCATGATCGTGGTCATGGCGGCGGGCATCATCGCCACTTTGACTGCCAATCCCTTTGAGCCTGTCACTACCGTCACCGTGCAGATCGTGACTCTGCTCATCGGCGACACCGAATTCGACAACCCGAAGACGCTTGCCGCCTTTGCTCTCGGCCTCGTCCTCTTCGTCGTGACCTTGGCGCTCAACGTGCTCGCCTTGCACATCGTGCGCAAATACCGAGAGAGATATGAGTGACGCTCAGACCGTAGATCGGCAACAACCTCGTATGGGCGATTGGGCATCCGCTGACTCGCGCCGTCGCCTGCGCCGACGCTATGCCGCGGATCGGCGGCTGCAGGCCTACGGCATCATCGCCATCGGCCTCGCCGTCGGCCTGCTCGGCGTGCTGGTCACCTCGCTCGTTATTACCGGCGCTCCCGCCTTTGTGCAGACCAAGGTTGACCTTGCGGTCTATGTCGACCCGGCACAAGTCGATGCCGAGGATCCCGCTAAAGGAAATTACCGGATACTGGTGCGCGAGGCCTTGGCTCCCTTTTATCCGGCTGACGTCACGGACCGGCAGAAGACAGAGATCGGCAAGATCCTGACCTCGGATGCGCCCTACATTGTGCGCGACTACGTCGTCGCGCACCCGGACTCGATCGGCAAGACAATTACCCTTCCCATCGCCGTTTCCGACCCATTCGACCAGCTCCACAAAGGCGTGATCCCGAAAGAGGTCGACGCCCTGACCTGGAGCCAGGTGCTCTATTTCGAGCGTCTTCAGAACCGTGGTGTGGTCGCCGAAATGGACGGGCGAACGAGCCTCAAGCTTGACGTGTTCATCGACCCCGCCAAGGTCGAGGCTGGCCCCCCCCTGAGCGGCGATTTCGCCGCTATCGCTCGGGACAGTCTCCAGGCCTACCTGCCCGACGTGCACGACACGGCACTCTTCGCCATGCTCGCCGACGATGCGCCAGACGCCATCGAGCGTCGCGTGGAAACCGATCCGAGCCTTATCGGCAAGACGGTCCAAGTCATCTTCCCGGTCGTGCAGCCCGTCGCCAAACTCGCCAAGGGCGAGACTCCCATGGTGCTCAATCCGCGCTTCAGCCCGGTGCAGATGCAGGCGTTTGAAGCCATGGAAGAGAAGGGGATCGTCCGGACGCCGTTCAACTGGGAGCTGTTCTTCAACGCCGACAGCCGCTTCCCGGAGCGGGCTGGCTTGGCCGGCGCCATCACCGGCTCGTTTTATGCGCTGCTCGTTTGCTTCCTGCTGAGCTTCCCCATTGGCATCGCGGCGGCAATCTATCTCGAGGAATTCGCCCCCAAGAACCGGCTGACCGACCTGATCGAAGTCAACATCAACAATCTCGCCGCGGTCCCTTCGGTGGTGTTCGGCCTGCTCGGTCTGGCCGTGTTCCTAGGGTTCTTCGGCTTGCCGCGTTCGGCGCCTCTGGTCGGCGGCATGGTGCTTTCCTTGATGACGTTGCCGACCATTATCATCGCCACGCGCGCCGCGCTGAAAGCGGTCCCTCCCTCGATCCGGGAAGCGGCGCTTGGCATCGGCGCCTCCAAGCACCAGGTTGTCCTGCATCACGTCCTGCCGCTGGCCATGCCCGGCATTCTCACCGGAACCATTATCGGCATGGCGCAGGCGCTCGGCGAGACCGCCCCGCTCCTGCTCATCGGCATGAACGCATTCATCCCAAGCATCGAAAGCATGGGTGTGCTCGAGCCGGCGACGGCGTTGCCGACGCAAATCTACAGTTGGGCCGACAGTCCGGAGCGGGGCTTCGTATCGCGCACTTCGGCGGCAATCCTCGTGCTGCTCGGTTTTCTCGTGGTCATGAACATGGTGGCTGTCGCTCTTAGACACATGTTCGAGCGGAAGTGGTAAAAGGGGGACTTCGTCATGGAGGCGAATGTGGAGGCTCGGCCATTGATCAAGATAGAAGCTCCGGCTGCTCGGCAGGACGAAGGAACTTTTCCGGCCGAGCAGCACGAGTTGAAGATGGCGGCCCGCGACGTCAATCTGTGGTACGGCGAGAAACAAGCGTTGTTCGATGTCGCGCTGGACATTTTCGATCGCCAGGTGACGGCGCTGATCGGTCCTTCCGGCTGTGGCAAGTCCACCTTCATCCGCTGCCTCAATCGCATGAACGACGTGATTGAGGGGTGCCGCATGAAGGGCGATATCAGATTGGACGGCGAGAATATTTACGCACCCGATATCGATCCGGTGCAGCTTCGCGCTCGCGTCGGCATGGTTTTTCAGAAGCCCAATCCGTTCCCCAAATCCATCTACGAGAACGTGGCCTACGGGCCGCGCATCCACGGCTTGGCGCATTCCAAGGCCGAGCTCGACGAGATCGTGCTCAAGAGCTTGAACCGGGCTGGCCTCTATGAGGAAGTGAAAGACCGCCTGAACGAGCCCGGCACGGGCCTTTCTGGAGGCCAGCAGCAGCGGCTTTGCATCGCCCGCGCCATCTCCGTGGACCCCGAAGTGCTCCTCATGGACGAGCCGTGTTCGGCGCTGGATCCGATCGCCACGGCGCGCATCGAAGCACTGATGGAAGAGTTGAAGGAGACCTTCTGCATCGTCATCGTCACCCATTCCATGCAACAGGCGGCGCGCGTGTCCCAGCGCACCGCTTTCTTCCATCTCGGCAAGCTTGTCGAGGTGGACGACACCACCAAGATGTTCACCAATCCGTCCGATACCAGGACACAAGATTATATCACCGGCCGCTTCGGTTGATCGGCCTCGGGAGTAGAACGATGGAACAGCAGCACGAACATATCGTCAGGTCCTACGAGGATGAGCTTGCTCTCCTCAACAACAAGATCGCCAAAATGGGGGGGCTCGCCGAGCAGGTGCTCGGCCAGTCCATCGAGGCGCTGGAGCGCCGCGATCCGGAGCTTGCCGCGGCCACCATCAACGAGGACGAGGCGATCGATGAACTCGAGCGAGAGATCGAGGAGCAGGCGGTGGTGATGATCGCGCGCCGCCAGCCCATGGCCTACGACCTCCGCCAGATCATGGCCGCGCTCCGCATCGCCAACGATCTCGAACGCATCGGCGACCTCGGCAAGAACATCGCCAAGCGCGCCGTGGCCGTGGTCACCGAGCAGCAGCCCAAGCAACTCATGCTGGGCCTGAAACATATGGGTGAATTGGCGCTTGGGCAGGTAAAGGAAGTGCTCGACGCCTTTATCGAGCGCGACGCCGACCGTGCGCTGAAGGTCTGGTACAAGGACGAAGAGATCGACGCCATGTACAACTCGCTGTTCCGCGAGCTCCTCACCTACATGATGGAGGATCCGCGCAATATCGGGCTCTGCACCCATCTCCTGTTCGGCGCCAAGAATATCGAGCGCATCGGCGACCACGCCACCAACATCGCCGAGACGGTCTATTACCTGGTACATGGCAAGGCGATCGGCGATCAGCGCCCGAAAGGCGACACCACCAGCACGACCCCGGTCGCGCTCAAGCGGAAGGCGCGTTAGCGATGTTGCAGGTGAACGCCATGAGCACGGGAGCCAAGGTTCTGGTGGTTGAGGATGAGGAGCCTCTGGCCCTCCTTCTTCGCTACAATCTCGAGGCGGAAGGCTACACCGTCGATGTCGTACATCGCGGCGACGAGGCCGAAATGGCCATCGCCGAAAGCTCCCCCGATCTGATTGTGCTCGATTGGATGCTGCCCGGCATCTCGGGACTCGAACTTTGCCGGCGTCTGCGCACAGGCAAGGACTCCCGCACCATTCCCATCATCCTGTTGACGGCGCGGAGCGAGGAGACCGATCGCATCAGGGGCCTCACCACCGGCGCCGACGATTATGTGGTCAAGCCGTTCTCGCTGCCCGAGCTGATGGCACGGGTGCGCGCCATACTGCGCCGGACCAATCCTGAGCGCATCGCCTCGGTGCTCAGCGTCGGCGATATCGAGCTCGACCGCGAGTCGCATCGGGTGACGCGCAACGGCCGCCAGGTGCATCTCGGGCCGACCGAGTTCCGGCTGCTCGAATTCCTTATGCAGAGCCCCGGACGGGTGTTCAGCCGCGCTCAGCTGCTCGATGGCGTGTGGGGCCGCAATGTCTATGTCGACGAGCGCACGGTCGATGTGCATATCGGGCGCTTACGCAAGGGCATGATGCGCGGCAACGAGACCGACCCCGTGCGCACCGTGCGCGGCGCGGGCTATGCTTTCGCCGACAAGCTCGAGGAATCCGCTTAGCCCAATCGCGTCATTCCGGCGAAAGCCGGAACAAAAGAGGCGCCCCGAAGGGCGCCTCTTGTCGTTGGTACGGCCGAACGCCTAGCCGGTGGCGAAGCGTTTCTCGCGCCGGCGCATCTGCACCGGCTGATAGGCCATGCGGGCGTGATGCTCGCAGTAGGGCAGCGTGCCGCATTTCTTGCGCCCGCAGAAATGGAACTCGGGCTCGCCGGGATCGCCGATCGGCCAGCGGCACATCGACTCCTTCAAAGTCATGATGCTGGCCCGCTCATGGGGCGGGATGATCAGCTCCTCGAGCGGCGCCGGTTCAAGATCGAGATCCGTATCGTATTGCGGCTTGAGCGCCGTGTTGCCGCGCGTCCCGTAGAGCATCGACGGCGCCCGGTTTGCCCGCGGCACATGCTGCCGCCTGGGCCTCGGGCTCGACGAGCGCGAACTGGTCGCCCGTCCCGACAGCCCCAGCCGATGGACCTTGCCGATCACCGCATTGCGGGTCACGCCGCCTAAGCGACCCGCGATCTGGCTCGCGCTCAGCCCATCCGCCCATAGTTTTTTCAGCAGTTCGACCCTTTCATCAGTCCAAGCCATGGTTTGGCCTCCTCGTTTGGACTCAGAATCCCCCCGTCTGCCTGGAGACGGCTTTGCAAAAAACTCAGAATTACTGCTGAGAATGACCGCCCGGGCGCGACGCAGCACCCACGACATCTTGTAGCCGAGCGATTATTACCCTACTAGGTCCGGCAAAATCCGGCAAGCGTCCGCCACGCTTGGCTCTCCGTTTTTCCACCGGAACGGATCGATTCTGCCACTTCTCCTGCTAGAACACAAACATGAGAGTGTATGGAAGCGTGGACGAGCATTGGATAAGCGTCTGATGAGGCGCGATTGACACAGCAATGCGCCCGACCTAATGCTCTTTGGCTTCCTTGCTGCCGCCCATTCGGCGGCAAATTTTGTTTCAGGGACACGTGAGTATGTCGGCCCTCCTTCCGACCTATGCCCGCAGCGAGCTTGCCTTCGCGCGCGGGGAAGGCGCCTTTCTCTTCACTGCGTCCGGCGATCGTTATCTCGACTTCGCCAGCGGCGTGGCGGTGACGGCGCTCGGGCATGCGCATCCGCATCTGGTCAAGGCGTTGACCGAACAGGCGAAGACGCTGTGGCACGTCTCCAATCTGTATCGCATCCCCGAGCAGGAGCGCCTGGCCGAGAGACTGTGCGCTGCAACATTTGCCGATCTTGTGTTCTTCGCCAATTCAGGGGCCGAGGCGGTCGAATGCGCCATCAAGGCGGCGCGTCGTTACCACTTCAAGCAAGGCGAGCCGGAGCGTTACCGGCTCATCACCTTCGAGGGCGCCTTCCATGGGCGCACCCTTGCCACCATCGCCGCGGGCGGCCAGCAGAAGCATTTGGAAGGCTTCGGCCCGCCCGTCGACGGCTTCGACCAGGTGCAAGGCTTCGATATCAAGGCGGTCGAGGCTGCCATCGGCGACACCACGGCCGGGGTGCTGATCGAGCCGATCATGGGCGAGGGCGGCATGCGCGAAGTGTCCTGGCGCTTCCTGCAAGATCTGCGTGCGCTGTGCGACCGGCACGGCATCCTGCTCATCCTCGACGAGGTGCAGACCGGGCTCGGCCGCACCGGGCGCCTCTACGCGCATGAATGGGCCGGCATCGCGCCCGACATCATGGCCACGGCCAAAGGGCTCGGCGGCGGCTTCCCCGTGGGCGCCTGCCTCACCACCGAGGCGGTCGGCGACGCCATGACCGCCGGCAGTCACGGCTCGACCTTCGGCGGCAACCCGCTGGCCATGGCGGTCGGCAATGCCGTGCTCGACGTAGTGCTTGAGGACGGCTTTCTCGATAACGTGGCGCAGATGGGGCTCAGACTGAAGCAGCGGCTCGCCGCGCTGAAAGACGAGCATGGCGACATCATCGAGGAGGTGAGGGGCCAGGGCCTGATGCTCGGGCTGAAATGCAGGGTGCCGAACGTGAAGCTGCTGGAAACGTTGCGCGCCGCCAAGATGCTCACCGTGCAGGCCGGCGACAATGTCGTGCGCCTTCTGCCGCCGCTGATCGTGGGCGAAACCGAAATCGACTTGGCCTGCGACACCATCGATGCCGCCTGCGTCGCGTTGAAACGCGACGCCGTGGCGCCGGCCTGACCCCCATCCGAGCCACGCGCCATGACCCCCAAACATTTCCTCGATATCGACGCTTTGGACCGCAAGACTTTGCGCTTCATCCTCGACACGGCCGCCAAGATCAAGCGCAACGGGCGCGTGCCGAAGGGGATCAAGCCAGGCGCCGTGCTCGCCATGATCTTCGAGAAGCCCTCGACCCGCACACGCGTCTCCTTCGAGGTCGCCATCCACGAGCTTGGCGGCAAGTCCATTATGTTGGCGCCCGAAGACATGCAGCTCGGGCGCGGCGAGACCATCGCCGATACCGCGCGCGTGCTGTCGCGCTACGTCGATGCCATCATGCTGCGCACCGGCCCGCACGACACGCTGATCGAGCTTGCCGGCAATGCCAGCGTGCCGGTGATCAACGGCCTCACCTGCCGGTCGCAT
>DATMDY010000154.1:0-14189 GCA_035557335.1 Methyloceanibacter sp. | reverse complement strand
AGTGAGATCTCGGCGCCCCGGCCGGGGGAATTCAGCGGCGTTCCACGGGCCCTCCTGGCATCCTCTACGGTCGAACGGTAACTTTGTGTGCAGGGTCGAGAGGCGCTGCAACGGACTGATGTCCGCCACGCTCGGCCCTGGGACCGAGTTCAAGGGCGCCTCCCAGATCAAATGGGAGGTGCACTGTTGAGCAAGTCCGACATCGGCGCGACCAAGGCACTGCGACAGCTACTCGACCAGCGGATCGCGGTGCTCGACGGCGCCTGGGGAACGATGCTGCAGGGTGCGGGTCTGAAGCCCGCCGACTACCGCGGCGACCGGATCGGCGGCGACCACCCCAAGGACGTCACCGGTGACCCCGACCTGCTCAACCTGACCTGCCCGGACGTCGTGCTCGACGTGCACCGCCAGTACCTGCGTGCGGGTGCGGACATCACCACGACCAACACGTTCACCGCGACCAGCATCGGCCAGGCCGACTACGGGCTGGAGTCGCTGGCCCGCGAGATGAACGTGCGCGGCGCGCAGCTCGCCCGCGAGGCCGCCGACGAGTTCGGCGACCGGTTCGTCGCGGGCTCGATCGGCCCGCTCAACGTGACCCTCTCGCTGTCCCCGCGCGTCGAGGACCCCGCCTACCGCGTGGTCTCGTTCGACCAGGTCTACGACTCCTACGCCGAGCAGATCGCCGGGCTGGCCGAGGGCGGCGTGGACCTGTTGATGGTCGAGACGATCTTCGACACGCTCAATGCGAAGGCCGCGATCGCCGCCGCGCGCGAGGTCGCGCCGCACCTGCCGCTGTGGATCTCGGTGACGATCGTGGACCTGTCCGGCCGGACGTTGTCGGGCCAGACCGTCGAGGCGTTCTGGAGCTCGATCGAGCACGCCGACCCGATGGTCGTCGGCGTGAACTGCGCGCTCGGCGCGACCGAGATGCGCCCACACGTCGAGGAGCTCTCCCGGCTCGCCGCGAGCTACACCGCCTCGCACCCCAACGCCGGGCTGCCCAACGCGTTCGGCGGCTACGACCAGACGCCCGAGGAGACGGGCCGGCTGCTCGGCGAGTTCGCCGACGAGGGCATGGTCAACATCGTCGGTGGCTGCTGTGGCACCACGCCGCCGCACATCGCGAAGATCGCCGAGGCGGTCAAGGGCATGAGCCCGCGCAAGGTGCCCGCGATCGAGACGACCACGCGCTTCTCCGGCCTCGAGCCGTTCGAGATCGGCGCCGACACCGGCTTCGTCATGATCGGCGAGCGCACCAACGTCACCGGCTCCAAGCGGTTCCGCCGGCTCATCGAGTCCGACGACCACCAGGCCGCCGTCGACGTCGCGCTCGAGCAGGTTCGCGGCGGCGCCAACCTGCTGGACGTCAACATGGACGCCGACCTGCTCGACAGCGAGCAGGCGATGACCACGTTCCTGAACCTGATCGCCACCGAGCCCGAGGTCGCCCGCATCCCGATCATGGTGGACAGTTCCAAGTGGACTGTCCTGGAGGCCGGGCTGAAGTGCGTGCAGGGCAAGGGAGTCGTCAACTCGATCAGCCTCAAGGAGGGCGAGGAGCCCTTCCTGGCGCAGGCCCGGCGGATCCGCTCCTACGGCGCCGGCGCGGTCGTGATGGCCTTCGACGAGCAGGGCCAGGCCGACACCGCGGACCGCAAGGTCGAGATCTGTGCCCGCGCCTACGACCTGCTCACACAGCAGGCCGGCTTCGCGCCAGAGGACATCGTCTTCGACCCCAACGTGCTCGCCGTCGCGACCGGCATCGCCGAGCACAACGGCTACGCGAAGGCGTTCATCGACGCGCTGCCGCGGATCAAGGAGCGCTGCCCTGGCGCGCGCACCAGCGGCGGCATCTCGAACCTGTCGTTCGCCTTCCGCGGCAACGACATCGTGCGCGAGGCCATGCACTCGTCGTTCCTGCTGCACGCCGTTCGTGCGGGACTGGACATGGGCATCGTCAACGCCGGCCAGCTCGCGGTGTACGAGGACATCCCGAAGGATCTGCTGGAGCTCGTCGACGACGTGCTGTTCGACCGGCGCGAGGACGCCACCGACCGGCTGGTGTCGTTCGCGGAGAACGTGCGAGGGAGCGGCACCAAGCGTGCCGTCGACCTGTCCTGGCGCGAGGCCCCGGTCAACGAGCGGCTCGCGCACGCGCTGCTGCACGGCGTCGTCGACTTCATCGAGGACGACACCGAGGAGGCCCGCCAGCAGGCCGCCCGTCCGCTCGACGTGATCGAGGGGCCGTTGATGGACGGCATGAACGTGGTCGGCGACCTGTTCGGTGCCGGCAAGATGTTCCTGCCGCAGGTCGTCAAGTCGGCGCGCGTGATGAAGAAGGCCGTCGCGCACCTCATTCCGCATATCGAGAAGCAGAAGGCCGACGGCGGCGCGTCGCGGTCCAACGGCAAGATCATCATGGCGACCGTGAAGGGCGATGTGCATGACATCGGCAAGAACATCGTCGGCGTCGTGCTCCAGTGCAACAATTTCGAGGTCATCGATCTCGGCGTCATGGTGCACTCGCAGAAGATCCTCGACACGGCGCGCGAGCGGAAAGCGGACATTATCGGCCTGTCCGGCCTCATCACGCCGTCCCTCGACGAGATGTGCCACGTCGCGGCCGAGATGGAGCGCGAGGGCTTCGACTTGCCGCTCCTGATCGGCGGCGCCACGACGAGCCGCGTGCATACCGCCGTCAAGATCAGTCCGAATTACCATCGCAGCCAGGCAATCTACGTCACGGATGCAAGTCGCGCGGTGGGCGTCGTATCCGGCTTGATGTCGCCGACGGAACGGCCGATCGCCATCGCCAAGGTGCGCGACGAGTACACGAAGATGGCCGCCTCTTACGCCCGCGGCCAGGAGGAGAAGGCCCGCACCTCCATCAAGGATGCCCGCGCCAATAGGCTGAAGCTTGATTGGTCGACCTACGCCGCTCCGCATCCATCCTTTCTGGGCGTCAAGACCTTTAACAGCTACGATCTCGGCGAGCTCGCCGGTCATGTCGACTGGACGCCATTCTTCCATGCGTGGGAGCTGAAAGGCACTTACCCGCGCATCCTGCAAGACGATAAATACGGTGAAGCCGCAGCGTCGCTCTTCGAGGACGCGCAAGCCATGCTGCGCCAAATCGTGGACGAGAAGTGGCTCACGGCGAATGGCGTGGTCGGGTTTTGGCCCGCCAACAGCGTCGGCGACGATATCGAGCTTTATATCGACGAGAGCCGCAAGACTCCGTTCGTCACGCTGCACACGCTGCGGCAGCAAATGGCGCGCGATCCGTCGCGGCCTAATCTCGCGCTTGCGGACTTCATTGCGCCAAAAGACTCCGGCGTTGCCGACTATATCGGCGGCTTTGCGGTAACCACCGGCATCGGCGAAGAGGACATCGCCCGCAGATTCGAGCTTGCCAACGACGACTACTCCAAGATCCTGGTCAAGGCGATTGCCGACCGCCTCGCAGAGGCGTTTGCGGAGGCGCTGCACGCAAAGGTCCGCCGCGAGCTATGGGGCTACGCCGCGGACGAAACGCTCACGAACGAAGATCTGATCGCAGAGGCCTACGCCGGCATCCGGCCGGCGCCAGGCTATCCCGCTCAGCCCGATCACACGGAGAAGGGCAGCCTCTTCAGCATGCTCGATGCCGAGAAGAATGTCGGTGTGAAGCTCACCGAGTCTTACGCCATGTGGCCAGCGGCCGCCGTTTCGGGTTTCTATTTTTCCCATCCGGAAAGCCGCTATTTCGGTGTTGGTAAGATCGGACGCGATCAGGTTGCTGACTACGCCGTGCGGAAAGGATGGACTCTGGACGAGGCTGAGCGTTGGCTCGCTCCGATCCTGAACTATGATCCCAAGCGGATTGCCGATGCAGCCGAATAGATGCCAGAAAAGAAAACGGCGCTCGCCATCTTGGGTCGAGCGCCAGGGAAGATGAGCGGGCCGCCTCGTGTCCGCCGTCGTCCGTTAGATCATTCCTAGGATGACCGCGGCGACAAAGCCGAAAGAGGCAAGCGTCAATAGGGCCGTCATCGTGGCGGTAAATTCCATCGGACGCTCCTTTCACACTTAGGGGGCCTCTGGGGTAGGAACGGCAAGTCTAAAGACATCCGCCTCTACCCTACAAGCGCTTTCCGTATTGCGGCGCAAAAGGCGCGTCTTACGGTAAGCTGACTCCGACAACGTTGGCCGCAGAGCCCAGTTCCTGCTGCAAAAAAATTTTTATCCAGTCTGTGGAAAAGTTGGGAGAAAAGCACGCCGCGTCAGGGCAGTGCCTTCCACGTGAGCGGCGCCTCGGAAACCATTGGACAGTCGAGTGTTTTTTCCAACGCCTCGATGAGCTCCGCCTCGCTATTCGCCTTGATGTAGAGGCCGTTGTTGATGTCGGCGAGACAGCGGATGTCCATCACGTTGCCGCCGGTCCAGGAGAAATTGGAGTAGCGGAACCCGATAACGTGAACCGTTAGCCGGTTCGCGGTGGTCTGCAATTGTTTGGCGAGATCGCAAGGGTTGCGCCCGCAGGTCTCCTCACCGTCAGTGACGAGAACCAGCACGCCGGGTTTATTCTTGTAATCGAGTGCGTTCGCGCCTTCTTCGACCGCCTCGGTGAGGGGCGTCTTGCCGGCCGGCACGAGACCATCCACCGCTTCCATGATTTTGGAGGCGGCTTCCATCTCCGGCTTGAACTCAAGCTTGACGTTGCACTGGTTGTACGGGCCTGGCCCGTATGTCACGAGCCCGACGCGGCGGAAGCGCGTGACGCTTGGAAGGACATGAGCGAGCGCCGCCCTGACCTCGTCGATTCGTGCCCGCGTGTTCGGAATGCCAAGGGTCTGATTGCCCGACATGGACCCGGACGCATCAAAGACAATCATCGCGTCTTCAGTGCAGGGCGCCTTGCCTTCTTCTGCCGCTAAGAGAGCGACGGGACCGATCGAAAGGGCGAGGCCTAGGGCAACCAGATTGCCCACGACTCGGCCAATTCGGCCAAACTGCACACGCATTCATCAGCTCCCTGAGGACTTTTGCCCGAGCTTAGAGAGAAATAGCCGTCTGTTGAAGGGCAACGCAACCGCGGCTGCCGTCTAAGCTCAGCCCCTTCCCTTGGTCTTGGACTGGCCCGGGACAGCATTCCTCTCCAGGAAGTCGATCATCAGCCCCGCCACATCGATTCCCGTGGCCTTCTCAAGCCCGGCAATGCCCGGGGAAGAGTTCAGCTCCATGACCAGCGGGCCGTTCTTGGAGCGCAGCATGTCGACCCCGCACACATTGAGGCCCAACGTACGAGCCGCCTTGACCGCCGTCGCCCGCTCTTGCGGCGTAATCTTCACCGCCTCGCCGGAGCCACCCCTATGCAGGTTCGAACGGAACTCGCCGGGCGGGCCCTGCCGCTTGATGGCAGCCACCACGCGGTTGCCGATCACGAGCGCGCGGATGTCGGTTGACCCGGCTTCCTTGATGAATTCCTGCACGAGAATGTTCACGTTCGCGCCTTGAAAGGCCTCGATCACTGACTTCGCCGACTTCATGGTTTCGCCGAGCATCACGCCGATTCCTTGCGTGCCCTCCAGGAGCTTGATGACAACGGGTGCTCCGCCGACGAGATCGATCACGTCCTCTGCCTGCTTCGGGTCGTTCGTGAAGGCGGTGGTCGGCAGTCCGATGCCGCGTCGCGCCAGCAGCTGCAGGCAGCGCAGCTTGTCGCGGCTGCGTCCGATCGCAACGGATTCGTTCAACGGATAGACACCCATCACCTCGAACTGCCGCAACACCGCAAGCCCGTAGAACGTGACCGATGCGCCGATGCGCGGAATGACGGCGTCGAAGCCTTCGATGCGCCGCTTGCGATAAAATAGAGCGGGACGCTTCGACGTGATGTTGATCGAAACGCGCAGCGTATTGACGACCTCGATGTCGTGACCGCGCGCGACCGCCGCTTCGCAAATGCGCCGGTGCGTATAGAGATTGGGATTGCGCGCTAGCAACGCGATCTTCATGGCTGTCTTCTTGTGAGAGATAAGACCTAAGAGAGCGCCTCGCGCGCAGCTTGCAATCCCCTGCGCCGTGTTCTCGCGCCATAGGGGGTCGCGCCGAGTAGGAAGGAGCGGCCGGGCTCAATCACCACGCGCCGCTTCAAGGCCGTCCGGCCGAGCAGCATGCGAAAGCCCATCTCGTCGCGATTGGTGAGCGCAAGCTCGATCGGCCAGGATGTGTCACCGAGCGACAGGACCGTCTCGATGATGTAGCGCCGTTCAACCTGACCGCCGGAATTGCGAAACTGGCGCTCGTCCACCAGGCGCGCCTCGCAGGAGACGCGGAAGGCATCGCTTCGCTGCATGGGCTGGATCTGAAACCTGACCCAAGGCTCGTCGTCGCGCTCGAAGGGTTCGATGCGATAGGCGTGAAGCGCGCTGGTGCGCGCGCCGGTATCGATTTTCGCCTTGATGGCCTCGACCCTGAGTTCGGGCAGCCGGACCCATTCGCGCCAGCCGACACGAAGATTGTCTTTGATGGTCATGCGGCGGCTGGGCATGCGCGTTTCATTCCAGGCGGCTTGCGATTGGGGTGCATCCTAGTGCGGTGCCGGTCGCGCCGCCACGCCCGCTTCTGCTTCTCGCCGGTCCGCCGACTCTGTAAAGTGAGGACTCGAGGGAGCGCCATGGGCAAGAACCAGCACGTCGTCATGCAGGGCGAGCGTTGGGCCATTCAAGCCGAGGGCGAGACTGCGCCTTGGGGCCTTTTCAAGACCCAAGGCGAGGCCTGGGAGAAGGCCAAGGCCCTGGCCCGTAAGGAACGCAGTGAGGCGATCCTGCATGGGCGCGACGGCACGATCCGGGGTCGCAACGCCTATGCAAGGCGCGGCTAGGGCCTAGGGGCTGAAAATCATCGCGATATAAACGACGAAAAGAAGTAGGTGCACGGTGCCTTGCAGCACATTCGTTCGCGCGCCGCCGAAGGTAAGGGCACTTACGAAAAGCGTCAGGACGAGCAGCACCATCTCAACTTCGGTCAAGCCCAAGTGAACGGCATGGCCGGTGATGAGGCCGATCGTGAGCACCGCGGGGATGGTAAGGCCAATGGTAGCGAGCGCCGAACCAAGGCAGACATTGACCGCGCGCTGCAGTCGGTTGTCGAGGGCTGCGTGGAAGGCAGTGAGTCCCTCCGGTGACAGCACGAGGATGGCGATCAACACACCGCCGAGCGGCGCCGGTAATTTGAGCTCCTCGATGCCGAAGTCGACGACAATGGCGAGATATTCCGACAGCAAGACCACCGGCAGCAAGGTTAGCGCCAACATGGCGACGTGGAAGGTGAGCGACCCGGCGGGCGGACGATGGCGCGGCATGTATTCCCGCGCCATCGCCGAGTGGCCATTTCCTTCCGGCTCGGAAAAGAACGCGCGGTGCCGCATCGTCTGGATCACCACGAACACGACGTAGAACAGGATCGTGATCGCAGCGAACAGGCCGGCTTGAAAAGGCGCCAGGGCGGGGTCGGGAACGGTCTCGGTGTAGTTCGGCAAAATGAGCGAGATGACCGCGAGCGCCGCGATGACGACGAGGAACGCGCGCGCGCCTTCCAGATTATACTCCTGCTCATAGTAACGCATCGCGCCCATCAGCAGGGCTGCGCCGACCATGCCGTTCAGCACGATCATCAAGGTCGCGAACATCGCATCGCGGGCGAGCGTGGGATTGTTCTCGCCATGCAGCATGATCGAAGCGAGCAGAGACACTTCAATCGTGATGACCGAAAAGGTGAGGACGAGGGTCCCGTAGGGCTCGCCGAGAATGGACGCGATGGCGTCGCTATGGCGCACGGCTGTAAAGGCGCACCACAGCATGACCACAAACAGGTAGAGAAACACGGTGATGGTGAGAAACGGATTGGTGAGGTCGGCGAAAAGTTGCGCCTGAAAGAGGTGCATCACCGCCGCGGTGGCAAGGCCGATCAGGGCGGGCGCCGCCAGGCCGATCAAGACCCCGGAATTGCCGCGCGCCGCGGCTTTCTCGCCTGCCACTGTCTCGTCCATGACGTCTTGTCCCTCTCGCGCGGCACTCGACCATGCCATCCGGCCGGCGTCATGGCCAAACTAGCATGGCGTCGTTTGGCCGCGTGAACCTGAGTAATCGCTGTTTTTCGGCGCCTCTGCACATGTTGTGGCGCATTTAACTCCCGTCATGTAATAGCCATTTACATGAAATCCTCGGATCGTCCCGGCTGGCGTCGTCCCGGCTCCTATCACCACGGCAACCTGCGCGAGGTGCTGCTGGAGGCCGCGCGCAAGCTCATTGAGCAGCATGGCGCCCTTGGCTTCAGCTTGACCGAAGCCGCGCGCCTTGCCGGCGTCAGCCCGGCCGCGCCCTATCGCCACTTCCGCGACCGGGATGCCCTTCTCGCCGAGGTCGCGCGTGTGGGCTTCGAGCGATTCGCCGCGAGGCTTGAGGCTGCCTGGAACAACGGGGTGCCGACGCCATTGTCGGCCTTTGAGAATCTCGGCCGCGCCTATCTCGCCTTCGCGCGGGATGAGCCTGCCAGCTACGCGGTGATGTTCGAATCGGAACTCGCCGGAAGCGGTGACGCGGCGCAGACCCCCGCCGCGGAGCGCGCCTTCGACGTGCTGAACCGCGCCGCGACCGCCTTGTGCCGCGGACTGCCGGAGGCGGAGCGGCCGCCCGTCAAGCTTTTGAGCCTGCATATCTGGGCGACGTCCCACGGCGTCGCCACGCTCTTTGCGCAGAGCGGGCTGCAGGCGGCCAAGGTGCCGATGACGCCGGAGGAAATCCTGGAAAGCGCGATGCTGATCTATTTGAAAGGACTCGGCATTCTGCCCGGCCAGGGGCCTGACGAAGCGGGATCGCCGCCACCCTGAAATGCGAAGCCGCTAGTTGCTCGCCTCGAGCCATTGGAGCACGCGATTCCAGGAGCTCTGCGTGCCGTTGAAGCTGTTGCGGTCGACTTTGCCTTTGATGCCTGGAACGTGGCCGGTCGTCGTGAACTGCCAGAAGGAGAAATCGCGATCGCGATAAACCTTCGCGGGCTCCGCCGCGGTCGAGCGTAACCAGAAATGATAATTCTTCAGCTCTCCGACAAGCACCTCGCGGTGGAAGGTGAGATCGGTATAGATGATCGGCTTCTTGCCGGTATGTGCCTCCATCGCATCAAGCAGCAGGCGGATCTTGGAGAGCGCCAGGGTGCGGGAGACCTTCTTCGGGCAATTTTTCGAATGGCCGTTCCATTCGACGTCGAGCACCGGTGGCAACGCGTCCGGATCGGCGGGCACATTGAGCATGAACCATAGCGCCTGCTCGTGCGCGGGGCGGCACCAATAGACGAAGTGATAGGCACCGCGCGCGACGCCAGCGCGCTTCGCGGCGTACCAATTATCCAGGAACTTCGGGTCGAGGTGATCGCCGCCTTCGGTTGCCTTGATGAAGGCGAACTGAACCCCCGACTTCCGCACCTGCAGCCAGTCGATGTCGCCCTGCCATGCCGACACGTCGATGCCCTGCACCGGCATTCGGTGGGCGCGCGCCACATCGTCGTGAGGCTTGTAATCAGAGAGCCGCGATCGCGAATGCGCGAGCTCGGCCGCGGCACCGGCTATCCAGAAGGAAAGGGTGAGGCACAGGGTAGCGGCAATTCGGGACGCAGGGGACATGGGCTCGCGGACCGGAGGGCCAAGGCTCCAATTTGCTTCAATTTCTAAGGTCTAGCCGAGGCGAGGTTAAAATTTTGCGGCCTTGGCAGATTGATCTAGCGATCACAGCCCATAAATCCGGCTCCCGAAGGGCATGCGCAACATTTCGCTCCGACGCCCTTGACCCCTGGACGGGCGGGGCCATTTATGTGAATGTGAATAACATTCACACCGAAGGAAGGACCACGATGCACTTGGTGACTGCCTTGGATGAGTACGGGAAGCCTGCCTGGATCACGGCGATGATCGTGGGCTTCATTGTGTGGTGGCCCATTGGCTTGGGCGTTCTGGCCTATCTGATCTGGAGTGGACGCATGGGATGTGGATCTTGGAAACGCGAGTGGAAAGAGACTGATCTCGGCCGCGAAATGATGCGCTGGGGCCGCGGGATGACCCCTTACCGCCCGACCGGCAATGCTGCGTTTGATGAGTATCGCGAGGAGACGCTGCGCCGTCTCGAGGAGGAGGCGAGTGAGTTCCAGTCCTTCCTCGGTCGTCTGCGTCAGGCGCGGGACAAGGCGGAGTTCGACCAGTTCATGGCCGAGCGCCGCGGCGGCACCGCGCCCGGTGCGGCATAGCCGCTAGCCGGTAAGCCTAGAGAGGCAACAAAGGGCGCGAGGCTTCGGCTTCGCGCTCTTATTTTTTGTCTGGGGCCTTAACTGCTGAGCCGTAGCCCCCGCCGGTGGGTGTCTTGATGATAATGGCTTCGCCGGGCTCGAGCACGGTTTGCTCCGAGCTGCGGAGCCGCACCAATTGCCCGTTCCGGCGCCGCACCCAGTTTTCTCCTGTTTCGCCGGGGCCGCCCCCGTGCAGGCCGAAGGGCCGCACTTTGCGGAAGCCCGAAAGGATGGCGCAATCCATCCGCTCCAGGAACCGCAGCACGCGCTGGGTACCGTCGCCGGCGCTCCATTTGCCCTTGCCGCCCGAGCCGCGCCGAATCTCGAAGCGTTCGAGCAGGACGGGATAGCGCAGCTCCAGCACTTCCGGGTCGGTCAGCCGTGAGTTGGTCATGTGCGTCTGCACCGCCGCCACGCCGTCAAAACCATCGCCAGCCGGCGCGCCGGAGCAGATGGTCTCGTAATACTGAAACTGTGCATTGCCGAATGTGAGGTTGTTCATGGTGCCTTGCGCGGAACCGAGCACGCCGAGCGCGCCGAACAGACAGTTCACGACCGCCTGGCTCGTCTCGACATTGCCGCCGGCCACAGCCGCAGGGTAGGTGGGCTTCAGAAGCGAGCCTTTCGGCACCACGATCTTGATCGGGCGGAGACAACCGGCATTCAACGGGATGTCGTCGTCGACAAGCGTCCGGAAGACATACAGCACGCAGGCGCGGGTGATCGGCTCCGGTGCGTTGAACGTGTCGCCCGCTTGCTCGCTCGTCCCCGTGAAGTCGACGACCGCGGTCCTCTCTTTCCGGTCAATGCTGATCGCGACCTTGATGCGAGACCCCTGGTCCGTCTCGATCTCGAAACTTGTGTTCTTCAACGTGCCGATCACGTTGCGCACCGCTTCCGCGGCATTGTCTTGCACATGGCCCATATAGGCGCGCACCACGGGCAAGCTGTATCGGCGCACCATCTTGCGCAGTTCCGCCACGCCCTTTTCGTTTGCCGCGACTTGCGCCTTGAGGTCCGCGATGTTCTGCGCTGGGTTCCTTGCCGGCCACGCCGCCTTGGTCAGAAGCTCGCGCACCGCGTCTTCGCGAAAGCGGCCGCCCTCGACGAGCTTGAAGGGGTCGATATAGACGCCTTCCTCTTCGATGGTCTTCGCCCTCGGGCTCATCGACCCCGGCGTGATGCCGCCGATATCCGCGTGATGCCCCCGCGCCGCCACGAAGAACAAAAGATCCGGGCTGTTCTCCGCGAAGACGGGCGTTACGACCGTGATGTCGGGCAGATGCGTGCCGCCATTATACGGCGCGTTCAGCATCCACACGTCGCCGGGCTTGAGGGCGTCCACCTCGCGCAGAATGGTCTCGACGCTCCGATCCATCGAGCCGAGATGCACGGGGATGTGCGGGGCGTTGGCGATGAGCCGCCCCTTGGCGTCGAAGATCGCGCAGGAGAAGTCCAGCCGCTCCTTGATGTTGACCGAGCGCGCAGTGTTCTGCAGGGCATAGCCCATCTGCTCCGCGATCGAAGTGAAGAGGTTGTTGAAGACCTCCACCATGACGGGGTCGGCGTCCCTGCTGACACGCGCCTCCCTCTTGTCCGCGATGCGCGTCAGCAAGAGATGATTCTTCGGCGTGACCTCGGCTTGCCACTCCGGCTCTATCGCGATCGTCTGATGATCCTCGATGATGAGGGCAGGCCCTGTGATGGCGTGCCCTGGCGCGAGGTCGGCGCGGAGGAAAATCGGCGCCTCGTGCCAGCGCCCCGCTCCAAAAATTTCGCCGCTGTCCCCCGGCACGGCCGGCTCCGTGGCGGCGATGGCTTGTTCATCCTCTGCGCCGATCTCGCCGCCGCCTGTCGCTTCGATGTCGACGGCCTCGATCTCGATGTCCTTTTCCGGGCTGATGAAGCCGAAGCGCTGCTGATGCGCGATTTCGAACAGGGCCAGCATGCTGCGGGCGCTCGCGACAGGGATGGGGAGGGCGCTGTCGGTACCGGCGTAGCGAAGGTGAGCCGGCGCCGCGATCCGGATGCCGTCGGGATCGATCCCCTGCCGGATGAGCTCCATCCGCACCTGCGTTTCGAGCGGCGCCCGGACCGCGTCGAGCACCGTGAGGCCGCGATCGTCGAACGGCTCCAGCACCGCCTTGCTGCGGCTCGCGCGCAAGGGAGCGAGGCCGATACCATAGGCCGAGAGCAGGCCGGAGAGAGGATGCAGCAGCACGGCTTTTATCCCGAGCGCATCCGCGACGAGGCACGCGTGCTGGCCCCCGGCGCCGCCAAAGCAGTTGAGGACATAGTCGCTGACGTCATAGCCGCGCTGCACCGAGATCGTCTTGATCGCGTTCGCCATGTTTTCAACCGCGATCTTGATAAAGCCGTCGGCAACATCTTCCGCGCTCCGGCCGTCGCCGATCTCGCGCGCGAGCCTTGCAAACGCGCGCACGACCGTCGGCCGATCGAGCGGTTGGTTCTGCCTGGATCCGAAGATGTGCGGGAAGAACTCCGGTCGCAGCTTCCCGGTCATGATGTTGGCGTCGGTGACCGTCAGCGGGCCCCCACGTCGATAGCTTAAGGGACCCGGATCGGCGCCCGCCGAGTCCGGCCCGACGCGAAAACGCATGCCGTCACAGACAAGCACGGAACCGCCGCCGGCGGCCACGGTATGGATCAGCATCATCGGTGCGCGTACCCGCGCGCCGGCGACGACGCTTTCGAACGTCCGCTCGTAGATGCCGTCATAGTGACAGACATCGGTCGAGGTGCCGCCCATGTCGAAGCCGATCACCTTGGCGAAACCTGCCTCACGCGCCGTTTCCACCGCGCCGACCACGCCGCCGGCGGGACCGGAGAGGATGGCATCCTTGCCGCGAAACAGATTGGCCGAGGTGAGCCCGCCGGAGGACTGCATGAAGAAGAGCCGGGGCGGGGTGGCGCCCGGTTGCGCGGTCAGCGCCTTGGCGACCCGCTGCACGTAGCGGCGGAGGAGGGGAGAGAGATACGCATCCACTACGGTGGTGTCGCCGCGCCCGACGAACTTCACGAGCGGGCTGACCTCGTGGCTCGCCGAGACTTGGCTGAACCCCATGTCGCGTGCGAGCCGCGCCGCTTCCTTCTCGTGCGCCGGATAGGCGTAGGCATGCATGAAGACGATGGCGATCGCATCAATGCCGTCGCCTCGCGCCGCTTCGAGCGCCTCCCGCACCGCCTTGAGATCTAGCGCCGTTTCCACGCCGCCGTCCGCGCGCATGCGCTCCGGCACTTCCGTCACGCGCGCATACAGCATCGAGGGCTTTTCGATTTTGCGCGCGAAAATCTTCGGGCGCGCCTGGTAGCCGATCTCCAGCGCGTCGCGGAACCCGCGGCTCACGATGAGGAGCACGCGATCGCCCTTGCGCTCAAGCAGAGCGTTGGTCGCGACCGTCGTGCCCATTCGGACGCCCTCGATGGCGCTGCTCGGAAGCGGCGTCCCGCGCGGCACGCCGAGCAGGTCTGCGATGCCGGCGATGGCCGCATCGTCATAGGCTTCGGGATTTTCCGACAGCAGCTTGCGCGTCAGCAAGCGGCCGTCCGGCGCGCGCGCAACGATGTCCGTGAACGTTCCGCCGCGATCGATGAAGAATTGCCAGGCGCCGCCGTTTGTCATGGACGGAGTATGAGGCTCAGTCCACGCGCTTCAAGCCCGCTGCGTAGCATTTCCATCGTTTTACATAGACCTCCGCTGCGCGTGTCGTCATGGCGCGTGTCTTCTCGTCGCTTTCGCGCACGGCTTTCGCGGGCGCGCCGAGAATCACGGAGTTATCGGGAAACGCCTTGCCTTCGGTGATGAGCGCGCCGGCGCCGACCAGACAGTTCGCGCCGATGTGGGCGCC
>DATMDY010000153.1:0-5641 GCA_035557335.1 Methyloceanibacter sp. | reverse complement strand
TTTCAGATCGGCCAGGTGGTCCGCCACCGGCTCTATCCGTTTCGCGGCGTGATTTTCGACGTGGACCCGACCTTCTCCAACACCGAGGAGTGGTACCGCTCCATCCCTCAGGAGGCGCGGCCCAACAGGGATCAGCCCTTCTATCATCTGCTCGCCGAGAACGCCGATACCGAGTACATCGCTTATGTCTCGGAGCAGAACCTCGTGCCCGACGCTTCCGACGAGCCGCTGCGCCATCCGCAAGTGCCGGAGCTGTTCGAGGATTTGCAGGACGGCGTGTTCCGCTTCCGCTTCCTCCAGGAACATTAGCAAAAGGCCGCTCCGGCGAACCGGAGCGGCCTTAATTGCATCCAAGAGGGTGCGAGACGCTTATGGCGTCTGCGGTGCGGCTGGCGGTTGCTTCTGCTGTGCCGTCGAAGCCGGTTGACCTGGGGCAGGCGGCTGACCTTGAGCAGCAGCACCTGGCTGGGCGCCCTTTTTCTGCTCCGCCTCCGCCGCCTTGGCGGCAAGCTCGGCCTGCCGCTTACGGAACATCTCCATCAGCTGACGCCGCGACTCTTCGTATTTCACGTTGTCGACCGGCGGTCCGTCATAAGCCTTGGAGAAGCCGCTCAAGGGCACGGGAAAGCCCATGGTCTTCTGTTGAATGTTCATGGCCGCTACGACCATCTGCTTGCCCTTGCGCATCTGGTCGAACAATTCGGTCGTCATCTCCATCTGCACCTGGCAGCTAGTGGGGAAGCAGATCGAATATTGCAGCTGAATGGGCTGGCCCTCGTCGATCTTGATCTGCACGCCTGCCGGCATCACCAATGCGTAAGCGGTCGGCACGCGCACGAGAAGCTGCTGCTTCTCGTCGCCCTCAGCCTTGCGTACGGCGGCGGCGATCAGGACCATGCCGGTATTAGGCTCGAGCCCTTCGTGGTTGATGAGGCAGATCTCCTTGTTGGCGGTCTGCTCGTTCTTCATGCAAAGCTTGACCCAGGCGTCTTCAGTCACCGCGGCGGTCCCGGCAGCCGGCGCCCCTGGAGCGCCTGCGGCAGGAGCGGCCGGCGCGGCTTTCGGCGCCTGCGTGGTTTTGGGTTGGGCCGGCGGTGGTGCTACCGGCGTCTCTTGCGCCAAAGCCAGGGGCGCCACCCCTAAAACAAGCGCGCTCAAGCCAGTGCAAAACATCCCTCGGCCCGCGCCGCTCAGCGTGTTCCAACGATCCTTGGACCAAAACATCAAACGACCTTTCTTGCTTCGCGGGAAAGATCAGGCCTGTTGCCGTAACGATCTTTCCCCCGTGTCCCTATGGTTAGGGTCAATACCCGAATTGAGGCGTAGACGTGGCTGCACGCCGTGATCGAGGACATTCTGCGTCTCGGCCTCACGAGTGCCAACCCTTTTCGTTAGCCTGCCGTTGCCGCGCCCGATTTGCGTTGCAAACGGTGAAACCTTAACTCCCATGCCGTAATGCGGAAGCCATCTATAACCATGCGCGCGCGCCGGTGAAAGTCCCTATTTCATTACTCCTGCTGGGGCTTGTGCTGCTTCCAAGCCTTGGTCGGGCCGAGCCCGCGGCTGGGATTGCCATGCATGGTGAGCCCCGCGAACCCACTGGATTCTCGCATTTTCCTTATGCCAATCCCGACGCCCCCAAGGGAGGCCGGGCGGTCTTCGCCGTGCAAGGGTCCTACGACACCCTCAATCCCCTGATCGTCAAGGGGGCGCCCGCTAATGGCTTGCGGGAATATCTCTATGAGAGCCTGCTCGCCCGGGCCAATGACGAGCCATTCACTCTCTATGGCCTCATCGCCGAGAGCGTGGAGACGCCGCCCGACCGAAGCTTCGTCGAGTTCACGCTGCACCCGGAGGCCAAATTCTCCGACGGCACACCGATCACCGTGGCAGATGTGATCTTTTCCCACGCAGTACTGCGCGATCACGGCCGCCCAAACCACCGCTCCTACTACAAGAAGGTCGCCAAGGTGGAGCAGACCGGCGAGCGCAAGGTCCGCTTCACGTTCGATCAAAGCGGCGACCGCGAGATGCCGCTGATCGTCGGATTGATGCCGGTGCTGCCGAGCCACCTGCTCAAAGCCGATACCTTCGAGAAGACCACGCTCACCCCGCCAATCGGCAGCGGGCCTTACACCATCGCCAAAGTCGATCCGGGCAAGAGCCTCACCTATCGGCGCGATCCGAATTATTGGGGGCGCGATCTTCCCGTCAATCGCGGGATGTACAATTTCGACGAGATCCGCTTCGACTATTACCGCGATGCCGGCAGCATGTTCGAGGCATTCAAGTCAGGGCTCGTGCGGCTGCGCGGCGAGGACGAGCCCACCCGCTGGACCGAAGGCTACAACTTCCCCGCCGTACGCGACGGCCGCGTGGTCAAGGAGGCCCTGCCGGTCGAGACGCCCTCCGGCATGGCGGCGCTGGTGTTCAATACGCGGCGGCCGCTGTTCACCGATCCGCGCGTGCGTCAGGCGCTGATCAAGCTGTTCGACTTCGAGTGGATCAACCGCAACCTCTATCACGGCCAATATGCGCGGACCGAAAGCTATTTCGCGCGCTCGGATCTTTCTTCGCATGGGCGTCCCGCCGATGCCGCAGAGCGTAAGCTGCTCGCGCCTTACGCCGATCAGGTGAAGCCTGCCATCATGGATGGGACTTTCTCCTTTCCCACCACCGACGGCAGCGGCGAAAACCGCGAAGGACGCGTCGAGGCGCTCAAGCTGCTCGAGGAGGCTGGCTGGCGGCTGAAAGGCGGCAAGCTCGTCAACGACGCGGGCGAGCCGTTCGAATTTGAAATTCTTGCCGCGACGCGCGCCCAGGAGCGGCTGCTCCTCACCTATGCCCGCGCCTTGAAGCAGGTCGGCATCGACGCGCGCATCCGCCAGGTCGATTCGGCGCAATATCAGCGGCGGAAGCAGACCTACGATTTCGACATGATCCAGTATTTGTGGCCAGTGTCGCTGTCGCCCGGCAACGAGCAGGCATTCCGCTGGGGCAGCCAAGAGGCGGTGACCGAAGGCTCGTTCAATTATGCGGGGGTCAAGAGCGAGGCGGTCGACACCATGATCGAAGCGCTGCTCAAGGCCGAAGACCGCGAAAGCTTCGTCTCAGCTGTGCGCGCGCTGGATCGAGTGCTGCTTTCCGGCGACTACGTCATTCCGCTGTTTCACCTGCCGCGACAGTGGGTCGCTCATTGGAGCGACCTCAAGCGGCCGGAAACCACCCCGCTTTACGGCTATCAGATCGACACATGGTGGATCGAGCCGAGCGCCGCTGCCGACAAAGGTGACCCCGCTCCTCAACCCTAAGCCGCTTGCTTTACATCCGCGGCGATCTTGGCGAGGCGCTGCAGCAGATCGCGCGCGCCGGCGAGCCGTGCCTCGGGCGTCTGCCAGTTTGCGTAATAGATGAGCCGATGGTCGGGCTGGAGCTTCACCTGCCGCCCCTGATCGCGAATGAAGGCAATCAGCCCCTCTGGATTGGCGAAGCTCTTGTTGCGGAAGGCGATCACCGCCCCCTTCGGTCCAGCGTCGATCTGCTCGATACCGGCCCCCCGACATAGCCCTTTGATTTCAACCACATCGAGGAGGTGGCGCACCTCCTGCGGCAACGGCCCGAAACGGTCGATCAGCTCGGCGGCGAAGGACTCAATGGCCTCGTGACTCTCCACCGCCGCGAGCCGGCGATAGAGACCAAGCCGCAGCTGCAGGTCTGGCACATACTCCTCGGGTATGAGTACCGAGGTGCCGAGATTGATGCGCGGCGACCATTGGTCCTCGATCATAGCGGCATCGCCGCCTTTCAGCGCCGCCACCGCCTCCTCGAGCATCGACTGGTACAGCTCGAAGCCGACTTCCCGGATGTGCCCGGATTGCTCCTCCCCCAGCAGATTGCCGGCGCCCCTGATGTCCAAATCGTGGCTCGCCAGGACGAAGCCCGCACCCAGCGTGTCGAGCGACTGCAGCACTTTGAGCCGCTTCTCCGCCGCCGGCGTCAGCCGCATATCAGCGGGGATGGTGAAATAGGCGTAGGCCCTGATCTTGGAGCGCCCTACCCGCCCGCGCAGCTGGTAGAGCTGGGCGAGGCCGAACATGTCGGCGCGATGCACGATCAAGGTGTTGGCGGTGGGGATGTCGAGTCCCGATTCCACGATCGAGGTGGAGAGCAGCACGTCATATTGGCGGTCGTAGAAGGCGTTCATCACCTGGTCGAGCTCGCGGCTGGCTATCTGGCCGTGCGCGCGCCCGACCTTAAGCTCCGGCACATGTTCGGCGAGGAAAGCCGCCGCGTCGTCGAGGTCGGAGATGCGCGGCACCACATAGAAGGTCTGCCCGCCACGGAAGCGTTCGCGCAGCAAGGCCTCGCGCAGGATCATGGGATCGAACGGCGTCACATAGGTGCGCACCGCGAGGCGATCCACGGGTGGGGTAGAGATCAACGACATCTCGCGCACACCGGATAGCGCGAGCTGCAAGGTTCGCGGGATGGGCGTAGCCGTCAGCGTGAGGACATGCACGTCCTCGCGGAGCTGTTTCAGCCGCTCCTTGTGCTGCACGCCGAAATGCTGCTCCTCATCGACGATCAGCAGGCCGAGATCAGCGAACTCGATGGCCTTGCCGAGCAGCGCATGGGTGCCAATCACAATATTGATGTCGCCGCTCTTCAGCCCCTTCTTCACCTCGGTGAGTTCCTTACCGCCGACGAGGCGCGAGGCCTGCGCGATGTTCACCGGCAGCCCGCGGAAGCGCTCCGTGAAGGTGTGGAAATGCTGGCGCGCAAGCAGCGTGGTGGGCACCACCACGGCCACCTGCTTGCCCGCGAGCACGGCGATCAGGCTCGCGCGCAGCGCCACCTCGGTCTTGCCGAAACCGACATCGCCGCAGATCAGCCGGTCCATGGGCCGGCCGCTCGCGAGATCGTCCAGCACCGCGCCGATGCTGGTGACCTGATCCTCGGTCTCCTCATAAGGGAAGCGCGCGGCGAACTCGTCATAAACGCCGTCCGGTGGGCTGAGCACCGGGGCCTGGCGCAACTCGCGCATGGCGGCGACCTTAATCAGCTTCTCGGCCATGTCGCGAATGCGCTGCTTGAGGCGCGCCTTGCGCGATTGCCAGGCGACGCCACCCAGCCGGTCGAGCTGCGCGCCTGCTTCGTCCGAACCGTAGCGGCTGAGCAGTTCGATGTTCTCGACCGGCAGATAGAGCTTGTCGCCGCCCGCGTAATGAACTTCGAGGCAATCGTGCGGCTCACCCGCGGCCTCGATGGCGGCAAGGCCGACGAAACGGCCGATGCCATGGTCGGCATGGACCACGAGGTCGCCGACGCTCAAGCTTGACACTTCGGTCAGCACGTCGGCGCCGCGCTTGTGTCGTACTTTTCGCACGAGACGGTCGCCGAGAATGTCCTGCTCGCCGATCACGGCGATCCCAGGCGCCTCGAAACCGGTCTCGAGCGGCAGCACCGCCAAGGCAAGGCTCCCGGGCGGTGCCGCGACCGCTTCGGTGAATCTTTCCACATTCAGGGTCTCGCCGACGCCATGCTCGGCAAGCAGCGTGCCGAGGCGCTCGCGCGCTCCGTTACTCCAGCAGGCGACGATCACCCGCTTGCCTTCGCCTTTGAGTTTCTTGACCTGGGCGAC
>DATMDY010000152.1:0-4205 GCA_035557335.1 Methyloceanibacter sp. | reverse complement strand
GAGACCATCGCCGATACCGCGCGCGTGCTGTCGCGCTACGTCGATGCCATCATGCTGCGCACCGGCCCGCACGACACGCTGATCGAGCTTGCCGGCAATGCCAGCGTGCCGGTGATCAACGGCCTCACCTGCCGGTCGCATCCCTGCCAGGTCATGGCCGACGTGATGACCTTCGAGGAGCTGAAAGGCCCCATTAAAGGCCGCACGATCGCCTGGATTGGCGACGCCAACAATGTCGCCACCTCCTGGGTGCATGCCGCTTCGCGCTTCGGCTACAGGCTCAGAATCGCCTGTCCACGCGAATTCGCCCCGTCGCCCGAGCTTCTTGCCTGGGCGCGGGAAGAAGGCGCCGATATCGAGGTGAGCGAGGATCCGCGTGAAGCGGCGCGCGGCGCGGATTGCGTGGTGACCGATGTTTGGGTGTCGATGGGCGACAACGACGAGAAGCGGCGCAAGCAGCTTCTGCGTCCGTTCCAGGTCAACAGGGAAGTGATGGCGCAGGCGGCCAAGGGCGCGATCTTCATGCACTGCCTGCCGGCGCATCGCGGCGACGAGATCACGGCGGAGGTCATCGACGGCCCGCAATCGGTGGTGTGGGACGAGGCGGAGAACCGGCTGCATGTGCAGAAGGGCATCCTCGCCTGGTGCCTCGGCAAAGAGTCCCGCGCGCGCAAACCGCGAAACGCCAAGCCGCGACGGGCCAAGCCGCGCGGAGCCAGACGATGAGCGAGCGTTCGTCGGAGCAGCGCGTCGAGCTCGCCATCCCCGACGACGATCTGATCCTGCCCTTCCAGGCCGAACAGGCCGACGTGCTCGGCCGCCTGGTCAAGCTCGGGCCGGTCGTCGACACCATTCTGTCACGCCACGACTACCCCGAGCCGGTGTCGCGGTTGCTCGGAGAAGCGGTGGCCCTCACCGCGCTGCTCGGTGCGGCCCTCAAATTCGAGGGCAAGTTCATCCTCCAGGCCTCGACCGACGGTCCCATCGATCTGCTCGTCGCCGATTACCAGGTGCCGGGCGGCTTGCGTGGCTATGCGCGCTTCTCCGATGAGCGTATCGCCGCGCTCGCACCCGACGAGGCGCTGCTTGGCCAAGGCCATCTCGCCATGACCATCGACCGCGGCGCCGACACCGAGCGCTATCAGGGCGTGGTACCGCTCGAAGGCGAGAGCTTGACCGAAGCAGCCGACACTTATTTCCGCCAGTCCGAGCAGCTTCCCACCTTCATCCGGCTCGCGGTGGCGCGGCATTATCGCAGCGGCGAGTCGGGCGCAAAGTCTTGGGGCTGGCGCGCCGGCGGATTGCTGGTGCAGAAGTTGACCCGCGAAGGCGGCCGCGGCGGCGCGCCGGGCGCGGCCTTCGAGGAGGATTGGACGCGCGCCAAGTCGCTCGCCGAGACGGTCGAGGATCACGAGCTGCTCGATCCCACGCTGCCGCCTGACCGGCTGCTCTACCGCCTGTTTCACGAGGAGCAGGTGCGCGCCTATCGCGCCGTCCCGCTCAAGAGCTATTGCGGCTGCTCGCGCGGGCGAGTCGAAGATTTGCTCACGCGCTTCTCGGCGGAGGAGTTGGCCGAGATGGTGGTCGACGGCGAAGTGTGGGTGACCTGCGAGTTCTGTAACGCCCGCTACCATTTCGACCCTGCCGCCTTCGCAGGAGCTTAGGCAGTTCTCAGACTTATCGTTTGCCCGGCTACCCGCCTTCGCGGGCATGACAGGTCACTTGCTGAACCTGTCTGCCAAGCTTGAGAGGAAAGTCATGCAGGCGTCGAGCTGGGCGATGGTCACGAATTCGTCGGCCGCGTGCGCCTGGGCGATGTCACCGGGCCCGCAGATCACCGCCGAGAACCCGGCCTGCTCGAACAGCCCGGCCTCGGTCGCATAAGACACGGCCTGCGTGGCGTTGGCGCCGGTGAGCGAGAGCGCGAGCGACACCGCCTCCGAGCCCGGCCCCGCCTTGAAGGCCGGAACCGAGCCTTCCAGCTCCGTCTCGATCGCGGCCTCCTCCGTCACCTGCTGCATCTTCGGCAGCAGCGTCTTCTCGGCATAGGCGGCAAGCCCGCGCGCGATCGCGTCCGGCGCTTCTTCGGGAAGTGACCGCACCAGCCAGCGGAATTCGCAATGCTTTGGCACGATATTCGCCGCCGTGCCTCCTTCGATGGTGCCGACGCTCACCGTGGTGTAGGGCGGATCGAAGCGCGGGTCGTTTTCCCGCGTGGCGATCTCTGCGCCGATGCGGTCGATCTCGCCGACCAGCGCCGAAGCGACCGAGATGGCGTTGACGCCAAGCGCGGGCAGGCTCGAATGCGCCTCCTTGCCGGTGACGACGGTGCGATAGGCGTCGATCCTCTTATGCGCGGCGATCACTGCCATGCTCGTCGGCTCGCCGACGATCACGGCCCGGGGCTTCGGCAGGTCTGGACCGAGACGCGCGATCAGCGGCCGGACCCCCGTGCAGCCGACCTCCTCGTCATAGGAGACGATGATGTGGACCGGCTCTTTCAGTGTGCGCGCCTTGAGGCGCGGCACCGAAGCGAGCACACAGGCGATGAAGCCCTTCATGTCGCAAGAGCCGCGCCCATAGAGCTTGCCGTCGCGCGTCGTCAGCGTGAAGGGATCGGAAGACCAGCTTTGGCCCTCGACCGGCACGCAGTCGCTATGGCCGGAAAGCCCGATGCCGCCTACCCCTTCGGGGCCGATGGTGGCGAACAGCGCCGCCTTCCTGCCGTCGGGCGAGGGGATGCGCACCGAGGAGACGCCATGGCCCTTGAGATAGTCCTCGACGAAATCGATCAGCGCCAGATTCGACTTGTCGCTGGTGGTGTCGAAACCGACCAGCGTGGCGAGCAGCTCTTGCGGCGTGGCGGTAGACGGCAAAGCAAAATCCTCGATTCTGTAAGTTTCGTGGGACGAGAGGGAGGAACAACCAAGAGTGGATTAGGCGGTTGATCTGCGTCAAGCTCAAGCCGAGGCTGATGGGTTATTGGGCCCGTCTGGGCGGTGGGTGACTAGCCCTTCGCGGCGCCAAGCGCCTGGTCGAGATCGGCGGCGAGGTCGTCAACGTCCTCGATCCCGACGGACAATCTGATACAGCTGTCGGAAATGCCGAGCGCGGCGCGTTCCTCCGGCGCAAGCCGGTGATGCGTGGTGGTGGCGGGATGTGTCACCAGGCTCTTGGCGTCGCCGAGATTGTTGCTGACCCGGATGATCTGAAGCGCGTTCATGAAGCGGAACGCGCTTCTCTTGTCGCCCTCGACCTCGAAGGAGACCATCGGCCCGCCGGCGGCCATCTGCTTCTTGGCGAGTGCCGCCTGCGGGTGATCGGACCGGCCCGGATAATACACGCGCTCGATCTCCGGCCGCCCGGCGAGGTAATCGGCAAGCGCCGCCGCAGAGGCGCCGTGGCGATCGACCCGCAGCGGCAGCGTCTCTAATCCCTTCAGCAACACCCAGGCATTGAACGGGCTCAGCGAGGGCCCGGTGTGCTTCAGGTAATTGTGCAGCTTCTCGTCGACGAATTCATTGCTGCCGAGCACCACGCCGCCGAGGCAGCGCCCCTGGCCGTCGATATGCTTGGTCGCCGAATAGACCACGATGTCGGCGCCGAGCCTCATCGGTCGCTGGAGCAGCGGCGTGGCGAACACGTTGTCCACCACCACCAGCGCGCCGGCCTTCTTGGCGATGGTCGACACGGCTTCGATGTCCACCAGCTCGAGTACGGGATTGGTCGGCGTCTCGAAGAAAAAGGCGCGTGTGTTGGGCTTCACCGCCGCTTCCCAGGCGGAAAGGTCGCGTCCGTCGATTAACGTCGTCGAAATGCCGAAACGTGGCAGCAAATCCTCGACGATATAACGGCAACTCCCGAACAGGGCCCGCGCCGAGACCACATGATCCCCTGATTTCAAATGACAAAGCAGTGACGCCGCCACCGCCGCCATGCCGCTCGCCGTGCCCCGCGCCGCCTCGGCGCCCTCCATGGCGCACATGCGCGCCTCGAACATCGCCACGGTCGGGTTGGCGTAGCGGCTATAGACGAAGCCTTCCTCGTCGCCCTTGAAGCGGGCTTCTGCCTGCTCGGCCGTGTCGTAGACGTAGCCGGAATTGAGAAAGATGGCCTCGGACGTCTCGCCGAACTGACTGCGCAGCGTGCCGGCATGTACCAGCTCCGTCGCCGCGTGCCAGGGAATGCGGCGGTCTTTGCCTTCC
>DATMDY010000151.1:0-11669 GCA_035557335.1 Methyloceanibacter sp. | reverse complement strand
ATGCCAAGCGACGAGGCAATGTCTGATGTGACGTCCTGGCAAACAACACCGATCCACGCCCGCGCCACTGCCGTCGCGCCGCCGACCGCCTGCGCCACCACTGTCTTCACCATGTCGGCCGGAATGGCAAAGCCGATGCCGATCGACCCACCGCTTCGCGAGTAGATCGCCGTGTTGATGCCGACCAGCGCACCGTCGACATCCACCAGCGCGCCGCCGGAATTGCCGGGATTGATGGCAGCGTCGGTCTGGATGAAAAAACCGGAATCGTTGATCCCGAGATTGGTGCGCGCGACCGCCGAGACGATGCCGCTGGTCACCGTCTGGCCGACGCCGAACGGATCGCCGATGGCGAGAACGAGATCGCCCACCTCCAGCGTGTCGGAATCTGCGAAGGCGATGGAGGGGAACTCTTCGCCCTTGGCGTCGAGCCTGAGCACCGCGAGGTCGGTCTTCTCGTCCTGAAGGATTAGCTTGGCCGGGAACTCCTTGCCGTCGGCGAGCGCGACTTTGATCTCCGCCTTGCCGCTTCCCTTGATCACATGGTTGTTGGTCACCACCACGCCGTCGCGGCTGACCAGCACGCCCGAGCCCAGCGAGTTCAGGATGCGCTCACGCGGAATACCGAAGCGCTCGCCGAACAGCCGCTCGAAGAACGGATCGTTGAAGAAGGGCGCCACCCTCTGCTCGACCCGGTGACGCACATAGACGTTGACCACCGCAGGCGCTGCCTGCTTCACCACCGGGGCAAAGGACTGCTTCATGGTGGCCTGGCTCTCGGGGACGGCGCGCTGCTGCGCCACCGCCGGGAGAACGAGCCCTGTCAGCAAGGCACCGGCGCCGAGCATAAAGCTCAGGCCGCGCTGCCAGGTGAGATGTGCCAAAAACCTCATGATTTCACTCTGTTAGGAGAAATCGCCGGCTAAGGGGTCCAAACGTCCAATCAACGAGCCGGTCTCCCAGAGAAACCGGGTTTTCTTGGGGCGGGTCAAGGGGATGTCCATTTTCCCGTCATTGGCTTTCAACTAAGATGGCGCGCCTTTGGCAGGTTTGCCAGTCATAACCGTAAAATATGGGGAGAGAAACGATGCGCATGTTCAAGCTGACCCTGATTGCGTTCGCCGCGCTCATTGCGTGGAGCGCCTATGCCGAAGCGATCGAGGTCAGGAAGCGGCGGGAAGCGCCCGGCACGCCCGCCGAAGTCTGGGCATTGGTGGGCGGATTCTGCGCGATCAAGAACTGGCACCCGGCGGTGGCCAGCTGCGAGGAGGAGAAGAAGGACGGCAAGGTCTTCCGCACCCTCACCCTGAAGGACGGCGGCGCCAAGATCCTGGAAGAAGAGACCAAGACAGGGGAGTTCACCTACAGCTACACCATCCTCGAGGGACCGCTCCCGGTGAAAGATTACAACGCCACGCTCAGAGTGGGACCCGACGATGAACCCGATCGCGTCGAGATCGTGTGGACGGCCAATTTCGAGGCCAATGGCAAGAGCGACGAGGAAGCCAAGGAGATCGTCGAGGGCATCTTCGAAGCGGGTGTCGCCGGCATCAAGAAAAAGGCGATCGCCGCCGCCGATGCCAAGGAAGGCAAGTAGGCCAACAGCCGAAAAAACTCACACCGTCATGCCCGGCCGAAGTGCCGGGTATCCACGAATATAACCATCATCAAAACGTGGATGGCCGGGACAAGCCCGGCCATGACGGTTCTTATATTTTTTAATCTACCGTGTTTAAGCCGCCGCGGCGGCTTCCGCTTCGCGCTCATGCACCGGGCCTGAATCGAGGCCCTTGGCCGCCTCATCGCGCTCGACCAGCTCGATCACCGCCATGGGCGCGGAGTCGCCGTAGCGGAAGCCGGCCTTGATCACCCGCGTGTAACCGCCCGGACGGGCGGCATAGCGGGGGCCGAGCGTGTCGAACAGTTTGGCCACCATCGCCTCGTCGCGGATACGGGCGAAAGCAAGACGGCGCGCATGCAGATCGCCCCGCTTGGCGAGCGTGATCAGACGGTCGGTGACGCGCCTGAGCTCCTTCGCCTTGGGCAGCGTGGTGGCAATCTGCTCGTGCTTGATGAGGGCGGTGGCGAGACTTGCGAGCAACGCCCCACGATGGCTTGGCGTGCGGTTCAGCTTCCGGCCGGCTTTGCGATGGCGCATGTTCAGTCCTCAGGTGTCAGGCGTTCGGTGTCAGGACACCCGGCTAATAATGATCCTCGAAGCGCTTGGCGAGCTCCTCGATGTTCTCAGGCGGCCAGTCCGGCACTTCCATGCCGAGATGGAGCCCCATCGAGGCCAGCACCTCCTTGATCTCGTTCAGCGACTTGCGCCCGAAATTCGGGGTGCGCAGCATCTCGGCCTCGGTCTTCTGAATGAGGTCGCCGATATAGACGATGTTGTCGTTCTTGAGACAGTTAGCCGAGCGCACGGAAAGCTCGAGTTCGTCCACCTTCTTGAGCAGCGCGGCATTGAACACCAGCTCGGGCTGGCGCTCGAAGGGCATTTCCTTCTTCGGCTCCTCGAAATTGACGAATACCGAGAGCTGGTCCTGCACGATGCGCGCGGCAAGCGCGATGGTGTCCTCCGGCCGCACCGAGCCGTCGGTCTCGATCTCCATGGTGAGCTTGTCGTAGTCGAGGATCTGGCCCTCGCGGGTGTTCTCGACGCGATAGGAGACCTTGCGCACCGGGCTGAAGAGGGAATCGACCGGGATATAGCCGATCGGCGCGTCGTCGGGCCGGTTGCGCTCGGCCGGCACATAGCCCTTGCCGGTCGCGGTGGTGAACTCCATGCGGATGGAGCCGCCCTGGTCGAGCGTGCAGATGATGTGGTCGGGGTTGAGGATCTCGATATCGGCGCCGCCCTCGATGTCGCCGGCCTTGGCTACGCCGGGACCTTCCTTCTTGAGGACCATGCGCTTCACGCCCTCAGCATGCTGCCGGAGCGCGATCTCCTTGATGTTGAGGACAATGTCGGTGACGTCCTCACGCACCCCGGGGATCGAGGAGAATTCGTGCAGCACGCCGTCGATATGCACCGAGGTGATCGCGGAGCCCTGCAGCGAGGAGAGCAACACGCGGCGAAGCGCATTGCCGAGGGTGAGCCCAAAGCCGCGCTCCAACGGCTCGGCCACGACCGTGGCGAAACGCTCCGGGTCGCGACCGGAGACGACGTTGAGCTTGGTGGGCTTGATCAGATCTTGCCAGTTCTTCTGCAGCACCGGGTTAGCCCTTTCTTGATCGTTGAGTGGGGCCGCCGGCCCCAGCTTCCGAGTGTCCTCGTGCAACATTAAGGGTAGCCTTGCCTTTCTTAGACGCGCCGGCGCTTGCGTGGCCGGCAGCCGTTATGGGGGATTGGCGTTACGTCACGGATCGAAATGATGTTGAAGCCGGCGGCCTGTAGCGCGCGTAGCGCCGACTCGCGGCCCGATCCAGGTCCGCGGACCTCGATCTCCAGATTCTTCATGCCGTGCTCCATTGCCTTCTTTCCGGCATCCTCGGCGGCGACCTGCGCCGCGTAAGGCGTGGACTTGCGCGATCCCTTGAATCCCATGGTGCCGGCCGACGACCAGGAGATGGCGTTGCCTTGCGCATCGGTGATGGTGATCATCGTGTTATTGAAGCTTGCATGCACGTGGGCGACGCCAGAGGTGATGTTCTTCTTTTCGCGGCGACGAACCCGCGCCTTGTCCTTGGCCATGCTCTAATCCCGCATTTGCAAAATTGACGGCGACGAAGCGAGAGCTTGGCCGCGCTTCGAGTTGTCTACTTCTTCTTGCCGGCGATGGGCTTGGCCGGACCTTTGCGCGTGCGCGCATTGGTATGGGTTCTTTGACCCCTGACCGGCAGCCCGCGGCGATGACGCAGACCCCGGTAACAGCCGAGATCCATGAGCCGCTTGATGTTCATGGCGACGTCACGCCTAAGATCGCCCTCAACGACAAAATCCCGGTCGATGACTTCGCGGATCTGGCTGACCTCCGACTCTGTCAGCTGGCTCACCCGCCGCTCCGGCGGGATGGCGACCTTGGCGCAAATCTGTCGGGCGTGGGTGTCGCCGATACCGTGGATATAAGTGAGCGCGACCTCGACCCGCTTATTTGTCGGGATATTAACGCCTGCAATTCGGGCCAATGAGCCGCCTCCTCGTGCACCGCTAACGTGCTGAAATTTAAAGCCGAATTGCCTATGAGAACGCAACAAGACCGACCGCGGACAGGCTCTACCCCCGGGACCGGTCAGGCCATTAAGCAATGTAGCGGGGGCTTATGTAGCGATTCCGCTTGACAAGGTCAACCGGGCGTATTTGGCGGCTTGTGGGCCCCTTCAGGGGGGTCGAGGGCCTGGTTGATGGCCTTCTGAACCAGGGCGATATCGGCCATGCCGTCAACCTCTCTGAGTTTCCCCTGCGCCTTGTAGTAGCCGATCAGGGGTTCGGTCTGGGCATGGTAGGCCTTCAACCTGGCGCGCACCACCTCCTCAGTATCGTCCTTGCGCCGCACGAAGTTGGTACCTCCGCAGCGGTCGCACACGCCCGGCACTTTCGGCATCTTGTACGGATCGTGATAGCCCTCGCCGCAATGGGCGCAAGCGAAGCGGCCGGTGATGCGCTCGACCAGTGCATCGTCGTCGACCTTCATCTCGATCACCCGGTCGAGCTGTTTGCCCCGTTCCGCCAGCAGCCGGTCCAGCGCCTCGGCTTGGGCGATGGTGCGGGGGAAGCCGTCCAGAATGTAGCCCTGGCCTGCGTCACCCTGGTCCAGGCGCTCGGCGATCAGCCCGATCACCAGATCGTCGGGCACCAGCTCGCCGCGCTCCATGATCGTCCCCGCCTTGCGGCCGAGCGCAGTCCCTGCCGCCACGGCGGCTCTGAGCATGTCTCCGGTGGAAAGCTGGACGAGCGAACGCTGCTTGGTGAGCAGATTGGCCTGGGTTCCTTTGCCGGCGCCGGGAGGGCCGAGCAGAACCAGGATCATCGCCGCCTGGCTCCTCTAAGCCGCGTGCGCTTGATCAGGCCCTCATATTGATGCGCCAGCAGATGGCTCTGGACCTGCGCGACGGTATCCATGGTCACGCTCACCACGATGAGCAGCGAGGTGCCGCCGAAATAGAACGGCACGCCCCAATAGGAGATGAGAAGTTCGGGCAGTACGCAGACGGCGGCGAGGTAGAGGGCGCCCACCGCGGTGATCCTCGTGAGCACGTAGTCGATATATTCGGCGGTGCGCTCGCCTGGCCTGATGCCCGGCAGGAAGCCGCCATATTTCTTCAGGTTCTCGGCCGTGTCCTTGGGATTGAACACGACGGCCGTATAAAAGAACGCGAAGAAGATGATCAGCGCGACATAGATGAGGATGTGGAGCGGCTGGCCGCGTCCGAGCATGGCGGTGGTGGTGGTCAGCCAATCAGGCCCCCCGGCCGAAAAATTGGCGACCGTGATCGGCAACAGCAGCAGCGAGGAGGCGAAGATCGGCGGGATGACGCCCGCGGTATTGAGCTTGAGCGGCAGATGCGAGGCGTCGCCCTGGAACATGCGATTTCCCACCTGTCGCTTCGGGTATTGCACCAAGAGACGGCGCTGCGCCCGTTCCATGAATACGATGACGGCGACCACGATCACCGCCATGACGAACAGGGAGATGATCAGCACCGTCGACAATGCGCCCTGGCGGCCAAGCTCGAGCGTGCCGACCAACGCCGACGGCAATTCGGCGATGATGCCCGCGAAAATGATGAGGGAGATGCCGTTGCCGACACCGCGCGCGGTGATCTGCTCGCCGAGCCACATCAGGAACACGGTGCCTCCGACCAGCGTGATGACGGTGGTGATGCGGAAGAACCAGCCGGGGTCGGTGACGATGTTACCTGCGCCCTCAAGGCCTACGGCGATACCGTAGCCTTGCAGCGCGGCTAGGATGACCGTGCCGTAGCGGGTGTATTGATTGATCTGGCGGCGCCCTTGCTCCCCTTCCTTCTTCAGCGCTTCAAGATGCGGCGAGACGGTGGTCAGGAGCTGGATGATGATCGACGCCGAGATATACGGCATGATGTTGAGAGCGAAGATCGCCATGCGCCCGATGGCGCCGCCGGACAGCATGTTGAACATGCCGAGAATGCCGGATTGCTGCTGCCGGAACACGTCGGCGAGCGCTTCCGGGTTGATGCCGGGGATCGGGATATAGGTGCCGAGCCGGTAGATCAGCAGCGCGCCGAGCGTGAACAGGATGCGCTTCTTGAGCTCGTCGGCCTTGGCAAAGGCGGCGAAGTTGAGGTTGGCGACGAGCTGTTCTGCTGCGGAAACCATGAGGCGCTCTGTTCCCTAGATCGAGGAAGGTGAAGGCCGGCATTAAGCCCCATCACCCCGCTCGGACTTATCCCTTTTTGTCGGGCTTCGCGCGCGGCTTTTTGGCCTTACCTTCGGCCTTGGCCTCTTTCGCGGGCGCCGCTTCGGCTTTGTTGGGCTTGGCCGTCTTCGCCTCTTGCGGCGTGTCCTTGACGGCTTCCGCCGTCTCAGCCTCCGCCGATGTCTCAGACTCGGCTGCTTGCTTGGCCTTGGCCTTTTCGGCCTTGGCGGATTTCACCGCCTCGGCCTCGGCGGCCTTGGCCTTGAGGCCACGGAGCTTCTTCGGCTTGTCGGGTTTGATCGCCACGGGCTTGCCGGAGGCATGCGGCCTGGGCGTCAAGGTGACGCTGCCGCCTTTGGCCTCTACGGCCTTGATCGCACCCGCCGAGGCGCCGGTAACCTCGAAGGCGAGCTTGGTCTTGATCTCGCCGGAGCCAAGCAGACGCACGCCGTCGTGCACGCGGCGGATCAAGCCGGCGGTGAGCAGCGCCTCGACCGTGATCGGGTTCTTGGCGTCGAGGCGCCCGGCGTCGATGGCGGTCTGCACCTTGCCGACATTCACCTCGTTGAAATGCTTGGCGAAAATATTGTTGAAGCCACGCTTGGGCAAACGCCGGTGGAGCGGCATTTGCCCGCCCTCGAAGCCCTTGATGGCAACGCCGGACCGGGCTTTCTGACCCTTGGTGCCGCGGCCCGACGTCTTGCCGAGCCCCGAGCCGATGCCGCGGCCGAGCCGCTTCTTGTTCTTGGTGGCGCCCGGCCTGTCCTTGAGTTCATTCAGCCGCATCACGGTGCTTCCTTACTTTGCCGCTTCGTCTTCGACGATGCGCACCAGATGGCTGATCTTGGCGACCATGCCGCGCACCTGGGGGCTGTCCACCAGCGTGCGGCGCTTATGCATCTTGTTGAGGCCGAGACCGATCAGCGTGGCGCGCTGGTTCCCAGGGCGCCGGATCGGGCTGCCGATCTGCTCAACGACGATGGTCTTCCGCTTCGATGTATCGGCCATCTCTCATAAACCCTTATTGCAGGCCTAGGCCTCGGTTGCCGCGACGGCGTCGCCGGCAGTGTCCCTGCGGCGCGACACGATCTCGCTCACCTTCTTGCCCCGCCGTGCGGCCACGCCCCTTGGGCTGTCTTCATGCTTCAGCGCATCGAACGTGGCGCGTACCATGTTGTAAGGATTGGAACTTCCGAGCGACTTGGCGACCACGTCCTGGATGCCGAGGGTCTCGAACACCGCTCGCATGGGGCCGCCTGCGATGATGCCGGTGCCGGGTGGCGCGGCGCGGAGCACCACGCGTCCCGCGCCATGCTGGCCGGTCACGTCGTGATGCAGCGTGCGGCCTTCGCGCAAGGGGACCTTCACCAGATTGCGCTTGGCCGACTCGGTCGCTTTGCGGATGGCCTCCGGCACTTCGCGGGCCTTGCCGTGGCCGAAGCCGACGCGGCCCTTCTGGTCGCCAACCACGACCAAAGCGGCGAAGCCGAAACGCCTGCCGCCCTTGACCACCTTCGCCACGCGATTGATGTGCACGAGCTTGTCCACGAACTCGCTGTCGCGGTCCTCGCGATCGCGCCCTTGGCCTCGTCCTTGTTGGCCTCTGCCTTGTTGGCCTCTTGCCACGTCGATTCCTTTCCGCGTCCTAGAAGTTCAGCCCGGCTTCGCGGGCGGCATCGGCGAGCGCCTTGACGCGCCCATGATAGATATAGCCGCCACGATCGAACACGACGTCCTTCACGCCCGCTTTCAGAGCCCGCTCGGCCACCAGTAGGCCCACGGCCTTGGCCGCGGCAAGATCGCTCCCCTTGGGCAGCGCGCCCTTGAGGTCCTTGTCGAGGCTTGAGGCCGCCGCCACGGTCTTGCCGGCACGGTCGTCGATGATCTGGGCGTAGATATGCTTCGAGGAGCGGAACACCGACAGGCGCGCACGCCCGTTCGCCGCCTGCTTCAGCGTGTGGCGCACGCGGCGCGACCGCCGCACAAAGCTTTCGTTCACCGTTCTCATTCCCGCTACTTCTTCTTGCCCTCTTTGCGGAAGATGTACTCGCCCGCATAGCGGACGCCCTTGCCCTTGTAGGGCTCCGGCGGCCTGAACCGTCTGATCTCGGCCGCGACCTGGCCGACCTTCTGCTTGTCGATGCCCGTCACCACGATCTCCGTGGGCTTCGGACACACGACCTGGATGCCTTGCGGAATGGGATAGGCGATGTCGTGGCTGTAGCCTAGCTGCAATTGCAGATTGGAGCCCTGCACCGCCGCACGATAGCCCACGCCTGTGATCTCGAGCTTCTTGGTGAAGCCTTCCGTCACCCCGGCGATGAGATTGGCGACCTGGGTGCGCGACATGCCCCATCTCGCGCGCGCCTCCTTGGTGTCCTCGCGCATGGCGATCTCGATCCCGTCCTTGTCGAGCTTGGCGATGATGTCATCGACCAGGACATGGCTGAGCTCGCCCTTGGGGCCCTTGACCTTGACCTGCTGGCCGTTCACCGCCGCGGTGACGCTGCCTGGAAGTGACACTGGTTTCTTGCCGATACGCGACATAGGTCGAAAGGCTCCGCTAGAACACGTTGCAAAGGATCTCGCCGCCCACATTCTCGGTGCGGGCGCGGGAGTCCGACATGACGCCTTTCGGCGTCGAGAGTATGGCAACGCCAAGTCCGTTGGCCACGTTCGCCAAATCCTTGACCGAGGAATACACCCGGCGGCCCGGCGTCGACACCCGCTTGATGTCCTTGATCACCGGCTCGCCATCGAAATATTTGAGCTCGATCTCGAACTCCGATTTGCCGCCGCTATAGTCGACGCGGGCATAGCCGCGGATATAGCCCTCCTCGGCCAGCACATCGAGCACATGCTCGCGGAGCTTCGAGGCCGGCGTCGTCACCTTGGCCTTGTACCGCATCTGCGCGTTGCGGATGCGGGCCAGCATATCGCCTAGAGGATCGTTGATGCTCATCGATCGTCCTTACCAGCTCGACTTGACCATGCCGGGGATCTGTCCCTGGCTACTGAGATCGCGCAGAGCGATGCGCGACATGCGGAGTTTGCGGTAATAGCCGCGGGGACGGCCCGTGAGATCGCAACGGTTGCGCACGCGCGTCGGGGAAGAGTTGCGCGGCAGCTCGGCGAGCTTGAGGCGCGCCGCGAATCGTTCCTCGGCGGGAAGCGTGCGGTCGGCGGCAATCGCCTTGAGCCGCGTTCGCCTCACCTTGTATTTCTGGGCGAGGCGCCGCCGCTTCTTATCCCGCTCGATCGTGCTCGTTTTTGCCATCTAAGTCCTCCTGTCGCGCGCTAGACGCCCTAGCCGCGGAACGGAAAATTCAAGCCCTGCAACAGAGCGCGCGCCTCGTCGTCGTTACGCGCCGTGGTGCAGACTATGATGTCCATGCCGAGAACGTCCTCGACCTTGTCGTAGTCGATCTCGGGAAAAATGATGTGCTCCTTCAGGCCGATGGCGTAATTGCCTCGCCCATCGAAGCTTTTCGGGTTGAGCCCGCGGAAGTCGCGCACCCGCGGGAGCGCGATATTCACCAGCCGGTCGATGAACTCGTACATGCGGTTCTGGCGCAAGGTAACCTTGGCGCCGACGGGCATGCCCTCGCGCAACTTGAAGGTGGCGATCGACTTGCGCGCCTTGGTGATGACCGGCTTCTGCCCGGCGATCAGGCCGAGATGGGCGGCGGCGGCCTGTACCTTCTTGGAATCGGCGACGGCCTCGCCGATGCCCATGTTCAGCACCACCTTGTCGAGGCGCGGCACTTCCATCGGGTTCTTGTAGCCGAAGGTCTTGGACAGCTCGCCCCGGATCACGTCCTGGTAATGCTGCTTCAGCCGCGGCATATAGGTCTGCTCAGCCATCGATGACCTCGCCCGAGCGCTTGGCAAAGCGGACCTTGCGCCCGTCCTTCAGGAATTTGTAGCCGACGCGGGTGGGCTTCCCGTCCTTGGGATCCTCCAGCGCCAGATTGGAGATGTGGATCGGCGCCTCCTTGGTGATGATCCCGCCGTCCTGCGTGGCGCTCTGACGCTGATGGCGCCGCACCATGGACACGCCCTTGACGATGGCGCGGTTCTCCGTCGGCAGCATCTTGATCACTTCGCCCTTCTTGCCTTTGTCCTTGCCGCTAACCACCACCACGTGGTCGCCCTTCTTGATCTTGAGACCCGCCATCAGAGTACCTCCGGAGCGAGCGACACGATCTTCATGTGCTTCTTGGCTCTGAGCTCGCGGGTGACGGGGCCGAAAATGCGCGTGCCAATCGGCTCGCCTTGCGGATTGACCAGCACCGCGGCGTTGCGGTCGAAGCGGATGATCGAGCCGTCCGGCCGGCGCACGCCCTTGGCGGTGCGCACGATGACCGCTTTCATCACCTGGCCCTTCTTGACGCGGCCGCGCGGGATCGCCTCCTTGACGCTCACCACGACGGTGTCGCCGATCGAGGCGTATTTCCGCTTCGAGCCGCCGAGCACCTTGATGCACTGGACGCGCCTGGCGCCGGAATTGTCGGCGACGTCGAGATTGGTCTGCATCTGAATCATGACACTAACCTTTAACCGGCTGCCTGCTCGCGCGGCAGCACCACCCAACATTTCTGCTTCGAGATCGGCGGACACTCCTCGATCCACACCATCTCGCCCAGCTTGAACTCGTTCTTCTCGTCATGGGCGTGATAGTTCTTGCTCCGCCGCACTGTCTTTTGCAGCAAGGGATGGGTGAAGCGCCGCTCGACGCGGACCACTACGGTCTTGTCGTTCTTGTCGCTCACCACGACCCCTTGCAGAACTCGTTTCGGCATCGTCTTCTTCCTAGCCCTTAGCCTTAGCCTTCGCCTTCGGTTTAGCCTTAGCCGTGCCTTTAGCCTCGTTGGCGGAAGGTGGCTTCTGCCGGGAAATCGTCTGAATGCGCGCGATGTCGCGCCTGATCCGTCTCACCCGCGACGTGTTCTCGAGCTGGCCCGAAGCCGCCTGGAAGCGCAGGTTGAACTGCTCCTTCTTCAGCTTGACCAGCTCCTCGTTGAGCTGATCGACAGTTAGCCCGCGGACCTCGTGCGCCTTCATGGCTCAGCCCTCGATGCGCGCGACGACGCGCGTCTTGATCGGCAGCTTGGCGGCGCCGAGCCTGAGCGACTCGCGGGCCACCTGCTCGTTCACGCCGTCGATCTCGAACATGATCCGCCCGGGCTTCACCCGCGCCACCCAGAATTCCGGCGTGCCCTTGCCCTTGCCCATGCGCACCTCGGTCGGCTTCTTCGACACCGGCACGTCGGGGAACAGCCTGATCCACACCCGGCCCGAACGCTTCATCTGCCGCGTCATGGCGCG
>DATMDY010000150.1:0-3191 GCA_035557335.1 Methyloceanibacter sp. | reverse complement strand
GTGATGAGCGGGGCGAGGCGGAAGGAGCCGCGCAGCGGGCGGTAGGCGAGGCGCTCGAGGGCCCAGCCCCAGACCCCGTTGATGGTCATGGCGATGGCGAGGATGACCACGAGGGCGAGGAGGAGGATCACGATCGGCGTGCCGGCAGTGACGCCGAGCACCAGGATCGCCATCAGGGCGATGAACGAGCCGACCATGAAGATGTCGCCATGGGCGAAATTGATCATTCCGATAATGCCATAGACCATGGTGTAGCCGATGGCGATGAGGCCGTAGATGGAGCCGAGCGTCAGCCCGTTGATGAGTTGCTGTAGGAAATATTCCATATGGGCGGGCTGATCCGAAAGTGACGCTCCCGAAGGGACCTGTATTCTTTTCTTAGCAAAGCAAAGCTCTGCGGCACAACGACTATGTTGAGGCGCGCTGCATTCGAGCGCGCAACTCCGCGAACCTGCCCCCGCCCTGGCTCCCGGCCTCCCGGCTAGCCGACCTTGTGCTCTTCCTTCGAAGCGTTCGGCACCTGACGGCGGTCGGCATCCAGCTCCAGCGTCTTCGCCGGTGCGGCAGGCGCCTCGTCGTCCTGCATATTTTGCTTGAAGCTCTTCAGGCCCTTGGCGAGATCGCCCATCACTTCGGAGATCTTACCGCGCCCGAACAGCAGCACGAGCACGAGAACCAGGATCAGAATATGCGCGAAACTCAAACCCATAGGTTTTACCCTTTTGTATGGCGCCGCCCGCCTTGCGGGCAATGCGCGTAAGTTACCGATTGCGGCCCTCGATGCGGCCAGCTTCACTAAGAAGTGGCAGAAGAGGACCGTTAAGGCAACTTATGTTCGAAAAAATACTGGCGGTGGCCGGAGCCGGATCGCCTGCCGATAGATTTTCATAATGCCGCTCCGCTGTCTCCCACCATTTCTCGGCGCTGCATCATTCGCAAGCTGACATTAAAACGAAAAAGCTTAGCCAAGGGCACAATAACCGGACGCCAATTTTCGGCTAAGTCGCCAGGGCTTCCGACCAGCACGGTCGCCGGCCGGCCTGGCCCGGGTAACGGAAACTATCACCGAATTCGTGCGTTTACCCGCCTTGTACTTACGCAAAGCCTGGACGATGCGACCGGTGCTTCTGGATTTGAGGCAAAGGTCTCGCATTTACCCGTGGCAGCCCATAGATTCGCCGGAAAGATATTCTCCATAGGCCAGAAGAGCCCCCGCCTGCGCCGGTCATCGCGGCGCGAGGCTCATGAAGGAGTAACCAGCCTGCAACTTAAGCGATTTCTCAATTTCCTTGTGGCAATGTCGCGGCCCATGGGAGCAGTTCAAAGCACGCATGCGGGTCGCCTCGATCCGGCAAGCGTGATAATCTCGCCCGCGAATTAGCCATAGACATGGGACGTAGCAAAGCGAAAGGGAGTTGACGTATACGTCAATTGCCTCCACTTAAAGAGCGGCCTGATCGTTGCGTTTCAGCAGCCGGCGATGGAAGGATTTGACCATGGCGGCACTTATCTTCTTACTTCTCTGTCTCGGAGCGGCCATCGCTCTGGCGCTTTGGCGGGCGCCGCTGTGGGCGTGGGCGGTTTTGGTGGCCGTCGCCACCTTCCTCATTCAGGTAGGATTTGCTTTCGGCCCGATGGGCGGCATCTCCTTCACCAAGCTGCTCGGCTGGATTCCGGCGATCGCACTCGGCGTGCTGTCCTACCGGCCAATCCGCCGCCAGGCGGTGACCATGCCGGCTTTCCGCATGGTCAAGCGGATCATGCCGCCGGTTTCGCCCACCGAGCGCGAGGCGCTTGAAGCCGGCACGCTCGGTTTCGATGCCGAGCTGTTCGGCGGCGAGCCGAATTGGGACCGCTTGCGCGCCGTGCGGCCGATGAGCCTCACCGAGGAGGAGCGCCAGTTTCTCGACGGCCCCACCGAAGAACTCTGCCGCATGTCGAATGACTGGCAGATCCGCGCCGAGCGCCGCGACGTTCCGGAGGAGATCTGGAATTTCATCAAGCAGAAGGGCTTCCTCGGGATGCTGATCTCGAAGGAGCATGGCGGCCTCGGCTTCTCCGCGCAGGCGCAGTCGCTGGTCCTGGGCAAGGTCGCGTCCCGTTCGCCTGACGTATCCGTCTGCGTCATGGTCCCCAATTCGCTCGGACCGGGCGAGTTGATCGAGAAATTCGGCACGGCCGAGCAGAAGGAGCACTACCTGCCGCGTCTGGCGCGTGGGGAGGAAGTCCCCTGTTTCGCGCTTACCGGCCCATACGCCGGCTCTGACGCGGCCTCGATGCGCGACATCGGCACCGTGACGCGCGGCACGCATAATGGCCAGGAAGTCATCGGCGTCCGGCTGAACTGGGACAAGCGATACATCACGCTGGCGCCCAACGCGACGCTGCTGGGCCTCGCCTTCCATATGTCCGACCCGGAAAATCTACTGGGCAAGGGCGAGAATATCGGCATTACGCTGGCGCTGATTCCGGCAAGCCATGAAGGCGTGCAGATCGGCCGGCGGCATCTGCCTTGCGGCAACGCCTTCCCGAACGGCCCGACCTGGGGCGAGAACGTCTTCATCCCGCTCGACTGGATCATCGGCGGCCAGGAGCATGTCGGCCAGGGCTGGCGGATGCTGATGAGCTGCCTCGCGGCGGGCCGTGCGATTTCGCTCCCCGCTTCGGGTACGGCTGCAGCGAAGGCCATGCTGCGTTCGACGTCCGCCTATGCGCGGGTGCGCTCGCAGTTCAACATTCCCATCGGCAAGATGGAGGGCATCGAGGAGCCGCTCGCCCGCATGGTCGAGGCGGCCTATCTGCTCGAATCCGCCCGCTCCGTCACCGCCTCCATGGTGTCGGGCGGCGACAAGCCCGCCGTGATTTCGGCGCTGATGAAATATCGCTGCACCGAATGGGCGCGCCAGGCCGTCAACGACGCGATGGACATCCAGGGCGGCAAGGCGATCTGCGACGGCCCGTCGAATTTCGCCCAGGCGGCCTATCAGTCCATTCCGGTCAGCATCACCGTCGAAGGCGCCAACATCCTGACGCGCTCGCTGATGGTGATCGCGCAAGGCGCCCTGCGCAGCCACCCCTGGCTGTTCAAGGAAGTGGAGGCCGTACAGAATTGGGACGAGGACGCCGGATTCCAGGCGTTCGAGGCGGCTTTCGAAGGCCATGTCGGCTTTGCCATGGCCAATATTTTCGGC
>DATMDY010000149.1:0-15324 GCA_035557335.1 Methyloceanibacter sp. | reverse complement strand
GTCGGCGTTGCACGCAATGCGCCGGCGCTGAACGAATCCGCCGAGCGCGTGGTCGAGGCGGTGATGCTCGCCAACCGGTTTCCCGACGCGAAGATCGCATTCTCCGGCGGCGAAGCCGGCGTCCTCTACACTGCGGGCAGCGAAGCCGAAGGCGCTGCGGCGCTTTTTATTTCGCTTGGCATCGCGCGCGACCGGCTAATCCTCGAATCCGCGGCGCGCGATACCTATGAGAACGCGGTGCTGCTCAAGAAGGAGCTCGCACAACGCGGCGACCTTGGCGCGGGCAAACGCTGGCTGCTGATCACCTCGGCCTACCACATGCCGCGCGCCATGGGCGCCTTCCGCCAGGCTGGCTTCGACGTGGAGGCTTGGCCCGTGGACTACCGGACCCGCGGGCGCGACGACCTCACCCGGCCCTTCGACAAGGTCTCCGAGGGCTTGCGCCGGGTGGATGTTGCCGCGCGCGAATGGGCAGGACTTCTCGCTTATTGGCTCACGGGAAGGACCGATGCGCTGTTCCCGTCGCCGGCCTCGAGCAATGCCGGCTGCGACCTTGCCGTCCCTTCGACCGGCGAGCCTGATGGCGCGAGTCCATGCCGTCCAAACCCGTAAATTAGGTCGCTGACCCAGCCAGCTTCTGTGCATGAATCACAGCCAATGCGTGGCGTAGAACGGCAAGGCGAGCTATAGGCTTTGTTCCGGTTGCAAGGCGACAGACGATGGGACTGAACGACATAGTCGTCTATGTGGACGGCGCGGAAGCGGCCAAAGCCCGCGTGGACTTTGCCGTGGCGCTTGCCAAGGAGCATGACGCCCACCTGATCGGCGTCTCCTTTGCCCCAACGGCCATTCTGCCGCTCTATGGCGCCGACGTTGGCTTCGCCGACATGACCGAGGTCCTACAGAGCGTGAAGTCGCAGGCCGAGGCGGCGCTTCAGGTCTTCAAGACGCGGGCCGAGGCGGCAAGCGTGAGCGCCGAGGGACGCCTCATGCAGGGCATCAGCGAGGAGTTTCCGCACGACTTCGCCCTTTGCGCGCGTCATGTCGATCTCGCCATTATCGGCCAGCCGCGCGACGGCGATCCTCTGCTCGGCCAATATGCGCTGGCCGAACGCTGCCTGTTCGCGTCGGGGCGCCCTGTCATCATCGTGCCGGCGGCGCCGGACAAGCTCGCGCTGAAGACCCTGGTCGTGGCTTGGGACGGCAGCGCCGAAGCCGCGCGCGCCTTCAACGACGCGCTGACCTTCCTCAAGCCTGCCAAACGCGTGGTGTTGATGATCGCCAGCACAGGCGAACCGGGTGACAAGTCGGAGGTGCCCGCCAACGACATGGTGTCGCATCTCGAGCGGCACGGCGTGAAGGTTGAATTGGTGCGTATCCCGACACGAGACGACGATATCGGCAGGCTGCTGCTGTCCAAGGCGAAGGAGCTCGGCGCCGACATGATCGTCATGGGCGCTTTTCATCATTCCCGCTGGCGGGAGTTCATCCTTGGCGGCGTGACCCTGACCATGTTGGAAGAGGCCAACATTCCCCTCTTCATGGCGCATTGAGTGCGATGACAGTGCACCTCCTCAAGCTCTGCGTCGGTATCGATAATGTCCAGGAGCTCAAGGCGTGGCAGGAGGAGCGGCTGAAGCGTCTCGGCCGCGCGGGCAAGACACCCGAGTTATGTCATCGTACCTTGCAGACCCCGCGGCGGCGTGACGAGGTGCTCGACGGCAGCTCGCTCTATTGGGTGATCAAGGGCTTCGTGCTGGTCCGCCAGCTTGTGCTCGATCTCAGGCCCGACCGTAAGGACGACGGCACGGCCTGTTGCGGCATCGTGCTCGATCCCGTTCTGGTGACCACGCGGCTGCATCCGCGCCGCGCCTTCCAGGGCTGGCGCTATCTGGAAACGGCTGACGCGCCGCCCGACGCGCGCGTCCTTGACGGTGCCGACGAGGAAATGCCGCGTGGGATGCGCGAGGATTTGCGCGAGCTGCGCCTTATTGATTGGTAGTCAAAACCAGGGGTTAATTCTCAATAACATCTCCACCTACCGAGGGCACGGTATCCGGGTAATGCGGAGCTAGCTTCTAAAGCACAAAATCACCGGCCACGAGCTTGCTGACGTTCACGTGGATCTCGAAATCGGCAATGCCGTCGCCGTTCACGTCGCCTTGCACGATATTGCTCTTGAAACGCAGTTCGCCGGCGGTCTTGCTGAACGCCTTGTCGCCGATGAACTTGAAGGCGTTGTTGCCACTTGTATTAGTCCTAGCGTCGATGCCGGATAGATCGATCTTGTCCCCCTGGCTGTGCTTGAAGTCGATGATCTTGTCGCGGGCGCTTCCCGTCTTGCTGTCGGAGACAAGATTGAAATCAAACCGGTCGGAGCCCGCGCCTCCGGTAAAAAAATCCCGGCCACTGCCGCCGGACATGAAATCCTTACCGTCGCCACCGTCCAGCTTGTCGTCCCCGCTGCCGCCGTCGAGCGTGTCATTGCCGGCATCGCCGTTCAGCTTGTCGTTACCGCTCCCACCGGTCTGCGTGTCGTTGCCGTCGCCACCATTAAGACTATCGGCGCCGGCGCCACCGGCCAAACTATCGTGGCCACCGCCTCCCACGATGCTGTCATTGCCGTCGACACCGGAAAGTACATTGGCTGACGCATTCCCGGTCAAGTTGTCATTGCCCCGGCTGCCGGTGACGTTCTCGATATTGACAAGTTGGTCGATGCCGATCCCGGAACCGGTTGCCTGATTGTTCATGGCGGAGAGGTTGACGATGACGCCTTGCGCAATATTGCTATACGAAACAGTATCCATGCCGCCGCGCCCGTCGATAATGTCGTTTCCGGCGCCTGGATGGAAGACGTTACTGCCGCCCGTGCCTTTGAGATCGTCCGCATGGGCGCTACCGATGACGTTCTCAATGCTGTGCAGCGAATCCCCTTGGGCATCGCCGCCGCCGCCCGTGCCAGCCTGAAGATCGACGGTGACGCCTTGCGGTGAGGTGGCGTAGATGACGGTGTCTATCCTACCGTTACCATTGACGGTATCGGCGCCGCTGCCAGGCTGGAAGACATTATTGGCGCCGTTGCCGATCAGCGTGTCGCCATGGGCGCTGCCGATGAGGTTCTCGATGCCTTGCAAGCGGTCGCCTTCGGCGTCGCCTCCAAGCCCTACGCCGGTCTGTAGATTTACGGTGACGGCTTGTGGCGAGGCGGCGTAGCTCGCCGTGTCCATCCCCAGGCCCCCGTTCAGGAGATCGGCGCCGCTGCCACCGATCAGTATGTCGTTGCCCGAACCGGCAAATAGCATGTCGTTACCGGCGCCGCCGCTCAGCGTATCGCCAAGGTCATTCGACTGGCTGTTAGGCGTGAGCTTGAACACCTCGCCGTCGAGATCGACCACATAGAGATTGCCGAAGCCGTCTTCGCCGAACGACGACGGAAGATTAATGGCGCCGGAATCCGTGTCGATCTTGTTCGTCAGGTCGGTGGCGATCCAGGAACTCCCCGACTTCCGGAGCGCCGAGATCGTGCCAGCGGTGAAGTCGGCAAAGATGAACTGGCCCTGGAGCGCCTCGCCCTCTCCGCGATAGACGTACCCGCCGATTACCGATTGGCCCACGTCCTGTGGATAGATGTGGATCGGGTCGACCCGCGTGCCTGCCGTCAAATTTCCGTCCGAGAAGCGCTCCGGTCCTTCGAACACTTTCCAGCCGTAGTTCGCCCCGTTCTGGCCGAGATTGATTTCCTCCCACGTCTTCTGCCCCACGTCGGCGATGAAAAACGTGCCGAGCGCGCGGTCGAAGCTGTCGCGGAAGGGATTGCGTAAGCCCAGCGCGTAGATCTCGTCCGCGCCGGCCGTGTCGACAAACGGATTGTCCGCCGGGATGGCATAGTTGCGCAGAGGATCGGGAAAGGCGTCCGCGCTCACGTCGACGCGCAAGATCTTGCCGAGCAGGCTGTTGACGTTCTGCGCGTTGTTATTCGGATCGCCCGCGCCGCCGCCGTCGCCGGAGGCGATATAGAGATGGCCGTCGGGCCCGAAGCCAATCCATCCGGCCTTGTGGCTGCTGGAGTTCGGCTGGTCGAAGGTGAGGATAAGAGTCTCGCTCGCCGGGTCGGCGACGTCGGGGTCAGCCGAAACCGAATAGCGCCGCACCTCCGTGTCGCCGGCGAGGTTGATAAGGTTCACATAGAAGAAGCCGTTGTCGGCGAAATCCGGATCGAACGCGAGGCCGAGCAGTCCCTTCTCCCCGGTCATTTGCACTTCGCCCGAGACGTCAAGAAACGGGGTGGCGAGCACATTGCCGCTGTCGAGATCGAGGATCTTTATGACCCCCTTCTTCTCGACAATGAAGAGGCGGCTGGGATCGCCCTTTGGCGCCCCGGCAAAGAGCGGTTGATCCAATCCGCTAGCCACGCGCTCGGCGGTGATCGATGTTGCGGTCCGATGCGTCGATGCGTCGGGATTGTAACCGTAAATGACGTCGTCGCCGGACGTGCCGGTCAGCGTGTTGGCGCCATCAGAGCCGGTGATCAGGTTGGCCATCGCGAGCGGCCTCAGGGCAACCGCCAGGAATGTTCACGGGCGGCAGTAAAACACCGGGGGAAAACGCGCAGTTCCCGCCAAGTCGGAATCCTATCTAACTCAATCTAGCTGAGACTGCATCCTATTGACAGGACTAACGCCACGCCAAAAAAATAATGACGCTTTCAGTGCCGCGTCGGCGGCCTCGACCGAATACGGTGTTGTGATTCTTTCGAGCATCAGTCTCTCCCTTGGTTTGGTGTTACCTCACACGTTGGAGAGAAAAGCTTCAGCGCTTGAAGCTTTAGACCCTTAAGATACCGGCTCATTCCGCCGTTCCGCTTCTAGGAAACCCCGTGAGTGCTAGTCAGCGGCACTGGCACGTTGTCGATCAGCCGTGTCTGGCCGAGATAGGCGGCGGCGAGCACGCGCGCCCGCTTCACCGGCCCTTCGAGGGTCTTGAGCGTGTCGGGATCGCGCACGGTCACATAGTCCACGCGGAAGCCGGCGCCTTCGAGCTTGTACCGGGCCTTGACGATCGCCGAGTCGCATCCGCGCCCTTGTTCAAGGTCTTGCGCGAGGTCGGAGAGTGTCCGGTAGAACATCGGCGCGCGCTTTCGCTGGTCCGCCGTGAGATAGACATTGCGCGAGGAGAAGGCGAGTCCGTCCACTTCGCGCATGATCGGCGCGGCGACGATCTCGACCGGAATGTTGAGGTCGCGCACGAGGCGCCTGACCACCAGCAGCTGCTGATAATCCTTCTCGCCGAACAGGGCCATATCCGGGGCGACTTGCCATAGAAGCTTGGTCACCACTGTGGCGACGCCGGCGAAATGATTGGGCCGCGCCGCGCCGCATAGTCCCTCGGTCAGGTCGCTCATGATCACCGTGGTGCTGAAGCCTTTCGGGTACATCTCCGCCACATCGGGTGCGAACACGAGATCGACCCCGGCCTGGGTGAGCTTGATGACATCGCGGGCCTCGTCGCGCGGGTAGCCGGCAAAATCTTCTCGCGGCCCGAATTGCGCCGGATTGACGAAGATCGACACCACCACGTGGTCGGCCTTGCTCTTGGCCAGCTCCACCAGGGAGAGATGGCCGACATGCATGGCACCCATGGTGGGCACGAGCGCGAAGGTCTCGCCCGCCGCCCGCCATTTGGCGAGCTGCTCACGCAGATCCTTGACGGTCCTGACAGGGGCGATTGCCTGGGTCATGCGTCCTCCCGGGGGACCATAGCAGCGATTCCCCTCAGGGTTTACACTGCACAAATGGCAAAGCCCAAGCGCGAGACCGAGACGGGCGTGCATTTGCCGAGCCGCGCGGCGATCGGCCTCGCGTTGCTTGCCGAGGAAGGCAGGCTGGTCGAGAGCCTGATCGCCAAGGCGCGCGTCAGCGAAGAGGAACGCCAGCGTATCGAACGCCTGGCAGTCATGCTCGTGCAGGCGGCGCGTGCCGGACGGCATGAGGCCGGAGGCGTCGATTCCTTTCTGCATGAATATGGATTGTCGAGCGAGGAGGGGGTGCTGCTGCTCTGCCTCGCCGAGGCGCTGCTGCGCATCCCCGATGCAACCACCGCCGACCGGCTGATCGCCGGCACCATCGGCTCGGGCGATTGGGCGCGCCATCTCGGCCAGTCCGACTCGCTCCTGGTCAACGCTTCGACCTGGGGCCTGATGCTGACCGGGGGCGTCGTCGATTGGGGCGAGGGGAAGGGTGAGGATTTCACCAGCCAAGTTCAGCGTCTGGTCGCGCGAAGCGGCGACCCGGTGATCCGCCAGGCGGTGCGTCAGGCCATGCGCATACTTGGCAATCAGTTCGTGCTGGGCGAAACCATCGAGGCGGCGCTGGTCAATGCCGAAGGCGAGGTCGCACAAGGCTATCGCTTCTCCTTCGACATGTTGGGCGAGGCGGCGCGCACGGCCGAAGACGCCGAACGCTACACGCAGCGCTATGAGGACGCTGTTGCGGCCATTGCTGCCTGGGCCGGTCTTCCCGCGGCGCGCAGCGAAGACGAATTGCGCCGCCGCCCCGGTCTCTCCGTGAAGCTCTCGGCGCTGTATCCGCGCTATCAGCCGTCGCAAGAGCCACGCCTGCACGAGGAGCTGGTGCCACGCCTGATCGCGCTCGCCATCGCCATGCGCGCGGCATGGCTGCCGCTGACCATCGATGCCGAGGAGGCCGACAAGCTCGATCTGTCGCTGGCGCTGCTCGAACCGCTGTTCACCGATCCCAAGCTAGCCGGCTGGAACGGGCTTGGGCTTGCGGTGCAGGCCTATAGCAAGCGCGCGCTGACCCTGATCGACTGGCTGGCCGGCGTGGCGGAAGCGACCGGACGGCGCATCCCCGTGCGTCTGGTCAAGGGCGCCTATTGGGATAGCGAGATCAAATGGGCGCAGGAGGCGGGGCTCGCCTCCTATCCGGTGTTCACGCGCAAGGTGAATACCGACGTCTCTTATCTCGCCGCGGCGCGGGCGCTTCTCGCGCGTCCGGCTCGCTTCTATCCGCAATTCGCCACCCACAACGCACAGACCATCGCCGCCATTGTCGAGCTTGCCGGGGATGCGCCCTACGAGTTCCAGCGTCTCCACGGCATGAGTGAGGCCTTGCACCGCGAGGTGGTACGGCCGGAGACGCTGGGGAAGCCGTGCCGCATCTATGCGCCGGTGGGCGGGCATCGCGACTTGCTGTCATACCTCGTGCGGCGTCTCCTGGAGAACGGCGCCAACACGTCTTTTGTAAACCGCCTCGCCGACGACGAGGCACCGATCTCGGCCATCGTCGACGACCCGGTGGAGAAAGCGGCTGTGTTGGCCGAAAAGGCCAACCCCCTCATCCCGCTGCCGCCCGACCTGTTCATGCCCGAGCGGCGGAACGCCCTCGGCCTGCCGCTGTTCGAACCTTCCATACGCGTGCCGTTGTTGCGCGCCATCGAGGCCGCGCTTGAGACGCCAGCGACCGCCAACCCCATCGTATCCGGCGAAGAAATAGAGGAGGGGGAGGCCGAATGGATCACCTCGCCCCATGACCGCCGCGTGGTGGTGGGCGCCGTCCGTGCCGCCGACGCCAAAGCCATCGACAGGGCGGTGAATGCCGCGAAGGCCGCAGGCGAGGACTGGGACCGGCGGGGCGGCGAGGCCCGGGCGGCGTTGCTCGATCGCGCCGCCGATCTCTTCGAGGCCGACCGCGCGCCGCTTATGGCGTTGCTGGTACGGGAGGCGGGCAAGACGCTCGGCAATGCCCAGAGCGATCTCCGCGAGGCGGTGGACTTTCTGCGCTATTACGCCGCCGAGGCGCGGCGGAAATTTGCCGAACCGCGCGTGCTGAAAGGTCCCACCGGTGAGAGGAACGAACTCTCGCTGCACGGGCGCGGCGTGTTCGCGGCGATCTCGCCGTGGAACTTCCCGCTAGCCATTTTCACCGGCCAGATCGCGGGCGCGCTCGCCGCGGGCAACGCGGTGGTGGCGAAGCCCTCCGAACAGACGCCGCTCATTGCGGCGCGTGCCGTACGCCTCATGCATCAGGCGGGCATCCCGGTCGATGTGTTGCACCTCCTGCCCGGACGCGGGGAGACAGTCGGCGGGGCGCTGGTCGGCGATCCTCGCATCGCCGGCGTGGTCTTCACCGGCGGCACCGACACCGGCATCGCCATCAACCGGGTGCTCGCGGCGCGCGACGGCCCCATCCCCAGGCTGATCGCCGAGACCGGCGGGCTCAACGCCATGATCGTGGATTCCTCGGCGCTGCCGGAACAGGTGGTCGACGACGCGCTGGCCTCGGCCTTCGACAGCGCCGGCCAGCGCTGCTCGGCGTTGCGCGTGCTGTTCCTGCAAGAAGACGTAGCCGATGAGACTCTCCGCATGCTGCTCGGCGCGTCGCGTGAGCTGAAAATCGGCGATCCCCTCGATTACGCCACCGATATTGGCCCGGTGATCGACGAGGAAGCCCGCGCCGCGCTCGAAGTCCACAAGGATCGGATGCGCAAGGAGGCGCGCGAGCTGCTCGACCTGCCACTCAGCAAAGACTTGGCGCACGGCACCTATGTGGCGCCGGCCATCTACGAGATCCCCGCGATCTCCGCACTGAAGCACGAAGTGTTCGGCCCTATCCTCCATGTGGTGCGCTTCGCTGGCGACCGGCTGGGCGAGGTGTGCGACGCCATCAACGCCACGGGCTTCGGCCTCACAATCGGCCTCCATTCGCGCATCAATTCCACCGCCGACTTCGTCGCCGAGCGGGTCAAAATCGGCAATATGTATGTGAACCGCAACCAGATCGGCGCCGTGGTCGGCGTGCAGCCCTTCGGCGGCGAAGGCCTGTCCGGCACCGGACCCAAGGCCGGCGGGCCCTCTTATCTCGAAGCCTTCGCCGTGGAACGGGTCCGCGCCACGGATCTCACAGCTTCCGGCGGCAACACGACCCTCCTCTCCGCCGGGAGTGACGAGGCATGATCTTGGCGCTCCGCCATTGACGCCAGCGTCTAAGGGTCCATCTATAGTTTGGACGATGTGACCATCAGGAGCGATGACTGAATGGCCGAGCCGAAAGCCCCGGTGAAGACCGAAAATGGCGGCGAGATCGCCCCCGCGAAATCCTCGCGCGCCGAGCTCGATGCCTTTCTCGATCGGGTACAGTCTCTGACACCGGCCGCGTCGGGCCGCGGGCGGCTCATCTTCGCCATGGACGCGACCATGAGCCGGCAGCCCTCCTGGGACATGGCGCTCGAGCTTCAGGCCGACATGTTCCGCGCGGTAAAGCAGGTCGGCGGCCTCGACGTGCAGCTCATCTATTTCCGCGGCTATGACGAGTGCCAGGCGTCGAAATGGGTTGGCGACCCCGACGCGCTGGCGCGGCTGATGCGCCAGGTCGCCTGCCAGGGCGGCTATACGCAGATTCGCAAGGTCCTGAACCACGCCCGCCGCGAGAACGAGCGGACCAAAGTCAATGCGCTCATCTATGTCGGCGACTGCATGGAGGAGGACGTCGATCAGCTCAGCCAGATCGCCGGCGAGCTTGGGCTCATCGGCGTACCCGTGTTCGTCTTCCAGGAAGGGCGCGAGCCGAGGGCCGAGCGCGCCTTCAGGGAGATCGCGCGGCTCAGCCGCGGCGCCTATTCCCATTTCGACGCGGGCTCGGCGCGGCAGCTCCGCGAGCTGCTTACCGCCGTCGCGGTCTATGCCACCGGCGGCCGCAAGGCGCTGCAAGATTTGAGTGACGAAACAAGGAGCATCGCCGCGCAGCGTCTGCTTGAGCAGCTCGGCTAGCGGCTACACCGATGGTCTATTTTATCGCCGGTTGCGCGCTACTCGTGCTTCTCATTTTGGCTGCGCGCTCGCTGGCCAAGGCCGACCCGCGGAGGCTTGCCACTATTCTGCGCAAGGGGGGCGGGGTCGCGGCTCTTACCGCCGCTGGTTTCCTCATCCTACGCGGCGCGCTTCCCGTCGCCATTCCCCTTGCCGTGTTCGGTCTCTCGCTTCTCGGCCGTGTGAGCGGAAGCCCCTTCGGCTCCTCGGGGACGCCGGGTCAGAAATCCCAGGTACGGACTGACCGGCTGGAAATGGCGCTCGATCATGATACCGGCGACATGGACGGCAAATGCCTGGCGGGACGTTTTGCCGGCCGGACTTTGTCGTCGCTCGGCGATCCCGAATTGATGGAACTGCTCCATGAGTTTCGTGCCGACGGCGCGCAGGAGACGGCGCTAGTCGAGGCCTATCTCGATTGGCGCCTTCCCGGCTGGCGCGACCGCGATACGGGTGAAAGAGCCAAGGCCAAGGCAGGACGCGCGCGATCCAAGGGCGGAGGCATGAGTGCCGAGGAGGCCTATGCCGTGCTCGGCGTCGTCGCCGGCGCCAGCGAGGACGACATCAAGCAGGCGCATCGCAAGCTGATGATGAAAATGCACCCTGACCAGGGCGGCTCGACCTATCTTGCCGCGCGCATCAACGAGGCCAAGGAAGTCCTGCTCGGCGGCAAATAGCCAAGCCTACTCGGCGGTCATCACCGCGCAATCGAGCGACATCTTTTTCAGGGCGGTGCAGGTGGAGCGGGCATCGTCCTGCGAGAAGCCGGCGAAGCGCGCCCGGTACCATTCCGTGTCGCCCTTTATGAATGTAGCGGTGAAGGGCAGGTGCCCTTCCAGCAGCTTGATGGCGCGCTGTTGCACCTTGCCGAGCCGGTTCTCGGCCTCGGCCTGGGAGGTGAAGGCACCCACCTGGACGTGGTAGGCGCCCGCAACGCGTGGATTGGTCGAGGCGGGGGATCCGAGCAAAGAGGGACGGCTCCTTGACGTGTCCGCGGGGTCGCTCCGGTCGCCTTCCTCTGCCGAGGCGAGAGCGATTTTCGGCGCCGCCGCGGCCATGGCAAACACGGGCTTCATCCGTTCGGGCAGTGGTGGCCGCGCGTGGGCAACCAGAGGCTTCGGCTTTCCGGTCGAGGCTTCGGGGAAATATTTGTCGAGCAGGGCCCGCGTGGCGGTATCGCGCTGGGCGCCCGTCTTGCCGCCAAGCACCACGGCCACGAGATGCTTGTCGCCGCGCTTGACCGATGCCGTGAGATTGAAGCCGCTCGCCCGCGTATAGCCCGTCTTGATGCCGTCGGTGCCCTGATAGCCGAACAGGAGGCGGTTGTGGTTGCGGTGCTTCTGGCCCTTATAGGTGAAATAGCGCGTCTCGAAATGCGCGTAATAGTCCGGGTAGTCGCGGATCACGTGCGAGGCGAGGATGGCCATGTCGCGCGCCGTGGTGACCTGCTCGGGGTTCGGCAAGCCGGAGGCATTGCGGAACACTGTGTTCTTCATGCCGAGCGTCCGCGCCGCCTGCGTCATGAGCCGGGCGAAGTCGTCCTCGGTGCCGGCGATGTTCTCGGCGATGGTGGTGGCAGCGTCGTTGGCCGATTTGGTGACGATGCCCTTGATCGCATCCGAGGTGCGGATGGTCGACCCCGACTTCAGGCCGAGCTTGGTCGGCGCTTGGCTCGCGGCATGCGGCGTCACCGCGAGCTCGGTGTCGAGGGCCATCTTGCCGGCTTTCAAATAGCCGAACAGAATATAGAGGGTCATGATCTTGGTGAGCGAGGCGGGCGAGCGCGGCGTGTCTGGGTCCTGCGAATAGAGAATATGGCCTGTGTTCATGTCGACGACGATGGACGCCGCTACCGGTGGCACGCGCGACGATTTCCGGCTCTTGGCGAAGGCCTCGCTCATCGGCGCCGCCGCAATGGCGAGCGACAGCGCAAATATGAGGCAGAAGGAACCTCGCAAGAGCGCCCAAGGATTACGCTTGAGGATGCGCACGGACCTGAAGGCTTGGCCTTCCCCCTGTTGACAACCGTCCCCTTGGCGCGATTCCCCTCGCGCTTCCTCCAGCCCGGCAGGCGCCGTTGGCACCGTCCACCCAGGCCGGAGAGGAAGGGATGAGGCTAAAATCTGGCTATTGCCAAAGTGTTAAGGGGATTGGTGAACGCCATTGTGCAATGCAAAAATTTCGGTTGATTTTTGTTGTGCAATGCATATATATCGTTCGCGTTCGCAGCAATCACCGCACTGCCGGTTTCGAGGAAGAGGGCTCAAATGCTCAAAGGTTTCGAAGAGTTTCAGAAGGTAGGTAAGGACGGCTTCGATGCGGCTGTCCGTTCATTTGGAGAGGTGAACAAGGGCTTCCAGGCGATTGCCGCCGAGGTCACCGACTATTCCAAGAAGGCGTTCGAGGACAGCACCCGTGCCTTCGAACAGCTGATCGGCGCCAAGTCGATCGAGCAGGCCATCGAGATCCAGTCTCAATATGCCAAAAAGGCCTACGACACCTATGTCGCCGAGATGTCCAAGCTCGGTGAAATGTATGTCGGCCTGGCCAAGGACGCCTATAAGCCGGTCGAGACCGTTATTACCAAGAAGGTTGTATAACGGCGCCGCAAACTCCACATCTTCCCATGTAAAAAGACCCGGGGTTGGCCCCGGGTCTTTTTTTTCTCTATGCTATGAAAATGCCATGGAGTCGCACCCGTTTGCGACTGCTGGCGTAATGACTCTAGACTGGACCGGGATGGCTGCCGGACGCGCGGCCTTCACTACGCAGATGAGCAACGAGAGACCATATAGAGGCTGACGATGGCGCGAAACGGCGATCCTCGCCGGGGCGACGACACCGGCACACACATCATCACGAAGACGCGGCCGAAGACCAAACGGCCGAGCCTCTATAAGGTGTTGCTCCTCAACGACGACTACACGCCGATGGATTTCGTCGTGTACATCCTCGAGCGCTTCTTCAACAAGCCTCCCGAGGAGGCGACCCGCATCATGCTGCACGTCCATCAGAAGGGCGTGGGCATTTGTGGGGTCTACACTTATGAGGTGGCAGAGACTAAAGTAGCGCAGGTGACAAGTTTCGCCCGGCAGCATGAGCATCCTCTGCAATGCACGATGGAGAAAGAGTGAGGGTTTAAGTGGCTTCGTTTTCGACCAGTCTCGAGCAGGCTCTAAGGCGCGCTCTGCAATATGCCAATGAGCGCAGTCACGAATATGCGACGCTGGAGCATCTGCTTCTGTCGCTGATCGACGACCGCGACGCGGCGGCGGTAATGCGCGCCTGCGACGTGGACCTCGATCTCCTGCGCGACAAGGTCACCGGCTATATCGACAACGATCTCGCGGGGCTCGTGCTCGATACCCATGGCGACGCGCAGCCGACCGCCGGCTTTCAGCGCGTCATCCACCGCGCTGTCGCGCATGTGCAGTCCTCGGGCCGCGAGGAGGTGACAGGCGCCAACGTGCTCGTCGCCATCTTCGCCGAGCGCGAGAGCCATGCCGCCTTCTTCCTGCAAGAGCAGCACATGACCCGCTTCGACGCGGTCAATTACATCAGCCACGGTATCGCCAAGCGCGCCGGCATGTCCGAGCCGCGCGCCGTGCGTGGCGTGGATGAAGATGCGGCGACTGTCGACGGCGGCGAGGAGAAGAAACGCGGCGCCGACGCGCTTGAGGTCTATTGCATCAACCTCAATCAGAAGGCGCGTGCCGGGCGCATCGATCCGCTGATCGGCCGCGGTCCCGAGATTCAGCGCACCATCCAGGTGCTGTGCCGCCGGCAGAAAAACAACCCGCTGTTCGTGGGCGATCCCGGCGTGGGCAAGACTGCCATCGCCGAAGGCTTGGCGCGCCGCATCGTCATGGGCGACGTGCCGGAAGTGCTGGCCGATTCCACCATCTTCCAGCTCGACATGGGCGCGCTGCTCGCCGGCACTCGCTATCGCGGCGACTTCGAGGAGCGGCTCAAGGCGGTGATGCGCGAGATCGAGAATTATCCCGGCGCCATCATGTTCATCGACGAAATCCACACGGTGATCGGCGCTGGCGCCACTTCGGGCGGCGCCATGGACGCGTCGAACCTGCTGAAGCCCGCGCTGCAGTCAGGAACGCTGCGCTGCATCGGCTCGACCACCTACAAGGAGTACCGCCAGCATTTCGAGAAGGACCGGGCGCTGGTCCGGCGCTTCCAGAAGATCGACGTCAATGAGCCGTCGGTGCCCGACGCCATCGAGATCCTCAAAGGCTTGAAGCCCTATTTCGAGGATTTCCACCGTGTGCGCTACACGAGCCAGGCGATCAAGTCGGCGGTGGAGCTATCGGCCAAATACATCCACGACCGCAAGCTGCCGGATAAGGCGATCGACGTCATCGACGAGAGCGGCGCCTCGCAGATGCTCGTGCCCGAGCGCCAGCGGCGCAAGACCATCGGCGTCAAGGAGGTGGAGTCCACTGTCGCCACCATGGCGCGGATTCCGCCAAAGACGATTTCCAAGACCGACCAGGAGGTCTTGCGCGCCATCGACGAAGATTTGAAGCGCGTGGTGTTCGGCCAGGACCGGGCCATTGAGGCGCTGGCCGCGGCCATCAAGCTGTCGCGGGCGGGTCTGCGCGAGCCCGGCAAGCCCATCGGCTGCTACATGTTCTCGGGCCCCACGGGCGTCGGCAAGACCGAGGTGGCACGCCAGCTCGCGCTGCTACTCGGCGTCGAGCTGCTGCGCTTCGACATGAGTGAATATATGGAGCGTCACACCGTGTCGCGGCTGATCGGCGCGCCGCCCGGCTATGTCGGCTTCGACCAGGGCGGCCTGCTCACCGACGGAATCGATCAGCACCCCCATTCGGTGCTGCTGCTGGACGAGATCGAGAAGGCGCATCCGGACCTGTTCAACATCCTGTTGCAGGTGATGGATCACGGCAAGCTGACCGACCACAACGGCAAGCGCGTCGACTTCCAGAACGTGATCCTGATCATGACCACCAATGCGGGCGCGACCGACCTCGCCAAGGCGGCGATCGGCTTCAACCGCTCGAAGCGCGAGGGCGACGACGAGGAAGCGATCAACCGGATGTTCTCGCCGGAGTTCCGCAACAGGCTGGATGCGATCATCGCTTTCGCCAATCTGACGCCCGAGGTTATCTCCAAAGTGGTGGAGAAGTTCGTGTTCCAGCTCGAGGCACAGCTCAGCGACCGCAACATCACCATCGAGCTGACACCGGAGGCCAATGCCTGGCTCGCCGAGCGCGGCTATGACGACAAGTTCGGTGCTCGCCCGCTCGCGCGCGTCATCCAGGAGCACATCAAGAAGCCGCTGGCCGACGAGGTGCTGTTCGGCAAGCTGATCAAGGGCGGCATGGTCACGGTCACGCTCGAGAAGGCCGAGAACGGCGTCAAGAAGCTCGGCTTCTCCTTCGAGGAGCCCGAGCCCCCGGCGCCCCGCCCCCGCCCGCGCTCCCGCCCGAAGAAGGGCCCGAAGGGCCCGGACGACACCGGCG
>DATMDY010000148.1:0-6136 GCA_035557335.1 Methyloceanibacter sp. | reverse complement strand
GTTCTCCTTGACGCCAATCACCTCCGAGATCGAGGCGAGCGTGTCGCCGGGATAGACCGGCGCGAGGAAGCGGAACTCGGCATAGCCGAGATTGGCGATGGCGTTGCGCGAGATGTCAGGCACCGTCTTGCCGATGACGATGTGGAACACCAGCAAATCGTCGATGGGCGAGCGCGGATAGCCGATCTTTTGCGCGAAGGCGTCCGACGACTGCACGGCAAAACGCGGGCCGTAGAGCGCGGTGAACAGGCTCACATCGCCGACGGTCACGGTGCGCGGCGTGGCGTGCACGATCTCCTGACCGATCTTGAAGTCCTCGAAATAGTTGCCGGTAACGGTCTTGTCGATCTCTTGGGCTTGCTTGTCGTTCATGTGCTGGGCGTTGCGTATCTGAGGCCGATGATGGAGACGATGAGGGTGGCAAGAAAGAACAGGCGGAGCGCCGTCGCTGGCTCCTTATAGACCAGGATGCCGATGATGACGGTGCCGACGGTGCCGATGCCGGTCCAAACTGCATAGGCCGTGCCGATGGGAAGCGTCTGTGCCGCCTTGGCGAGCAGCGCGAAACTCGCAATCGCAAAGATGAGAAAGACAATTGTCGGCCAAAGCCGCGTGAAACCGTCGGTCAGCTTCAAGGTCGAGGCGAAGCCCACCTCGAAAGCGCCTGCGAGCAGGAGATAAGCCCAAGCCATGGGTCACACCTTCCGTTGCGCCGCTCTCGAGGCCAGCGCTTCATATTGACGGGGGGACCATAGTCGGGCGCAAACAAAATGGCGATCCCCGCTTTCGCGGGAACCGCCATTGTTAGCGAAAACTTGCTAAGATCGTCGCGTGATTAAGCGCGGTCGAGCTCGGCCGGGAGGTAGCTGGTAACTTCCATGCCAGCCTCGGACTCGGTGATCTCGGGTTTCAGCCACTCTTTCATGGTCGTCTCCTTCGGTGAACTTCAAGGTTAGATAATGGGGAAGGGGCATGAGAGCCGCATGACGCGTCCATGAAAACGGACTGAACGTCACATTAACAAATTATGACAAAAACCCCGCAAACCCTAGAAATAGGCCATTTTCAGGCTAATGGAACAGGACCAAGGCCTTTTCCAGGGTGATCCAAACGCCCCAGGCAAGCGGGATGCCGACCGCGGCCCAGGCCAGAACCGCTCTGATATCGAACTTCTCCCCGCCTCTCGTGGGCGCGGCTGCCTTGACGCGCTCGGCAGCCTTGCGGTCGACCGCCTGTAAAGCGGCGACCTCCTCCTCCTTCATGAACCACTTTTTGTGCAGCGGCCTGATCAGGAGGTTGGCGATGAAACCCGCCACCAGGAGCCCGGACAGCACGTAGAAGATCGGGTCGTAAAGCTGATCGCGCGGCACGCCCGCGGCCAGCCTCGCCTCACGCATGTAATTGACGATCACCGGACCGACGATGCCCGCGGTCGACCAGGCGGTAAGCAGGCGGCCGTGAATGGCGCCCACGAATTGCGTGCCGAATACGTCGGCAAGATAGGCCGGGATGGTGGCGAAACCGCCGCCATACATCGAGGCGATCAGGCAGAAGGCGGCGGCAAACATCGCCAGCAGGCCGAGATTGGCGAGTGTCGGCGCCGACGCATAGCAGATGAAGCCGAGCGTGAAGAACGTGTAGTAGGTGAGCTTGCGCCCGATCTTGTCGGACAGTGACGCCCAGAAGAAGCGGCCGGCGATGTTGAACAGCGAGAACAAACCGACGAAACCGGCCGCCACCAGCGCCGCTGACGATTTCAGACCCGATTCGGCCTGCACCTGTTCGAAGCCTAGATCGGGTTGACCGACCAGGGCGCCGCCGAAGATCTCCTGAAGCATCGGCGAGGCGATGCCGATAATGCCGATGCCGGCGGAGACGTTGAGACAGAGCACCGCCCAGAGCAGCCAGAATTGCGGCGTCTTGTGCGCATCCTTGAGATGCACATGACCGGTGGCGATCATCGCATGGGAATTTTGCGGCGGTGTCCAGCCCTCCGGCTTCCATCCGGGGCGTGGCAGGCGATAGCCGAAGGCGCCGCACAGCATGAACACGAAATAGATGAGGCCGAGCGTGACGAAGGTTTCCCACACGCCGACAGAGGTCGCCGTGCGGTAGTTGGTCATCAGGATCTCGGCAAGCGGGCTGCCGATCATGGCGCCGCCGCCGAAGCCCATGATGGCCATGCCGGTGGCCATGCCGCGCCGGTCGGGGAACCATTTGATGAGCGTGGAAACGGGCGAGATGTAGCCGAGACCGAGGCCAATGCCGCCGATGAAACCGGAGCCAAGCCACAACATCCACAACTGATGCAGATAGACCCCCATGGCGGAGATCATCAGTCCGCCGCACCAGCATAACGCCGAAACCACGCCGGCCCTGCGCGGACCGACACGCTCGAGCCAGCCGCCCCAGATGGCAGCCGAGGCACCGAGCAGGACGAAGAACAGCGTGTACATCCAGCCAAGATCGGCGATGCGCCAGTCGCAGCTCCGGGTGAACAATGCCCTGAACAAAGACATGTCGGGGCAGGTGACGGAATGATCGATACCGATCGCCTGGCTCAGCGGCAGCCAGAACACGCTGAAGCCGTAAGCCATGCCGATGCAGAGATGGATGGCGAGCGCAGCGGGGGGAACGAGCCAGCGGTTATAGCCGGGAGGCGCGATGATGCGCGCCTTGTCGAGCAAGCCGATATCGCTTGCGGCCAAAGTTCCTTCGGTGCTCGTCACGTCGGTCTCCCCCCAAGGTGTCTTGTTATTTAGGGCCGACAGTAGGCCCTGCCTCACCGCAATCGCAAGAGTTTAGCGGAACTTAAGTGAGAATGAATTTGCCCGACACTGCACAAAAAAAGCCGCCGTCCCGGCCCGATAAATGGGCGGAAACGGCGGCACGTGGTCTGCTTGGCGAAGGGTGGTCTCCTACGCCTTGATGGGTTCCTTCTTGAACTTCGCAGCTTCCTCGGAGCCTTTGGTGGCGTCGCCCGCGGTATAGGAATGAGCGCCGACGCCGGCGAGCTTGCCCTTGTCCACCACCAGATATTCGGTGCGGATGGGCTTATTGGCGAAATAGCTCTCGAGAATCTCGCGCGTGCCGGCGGCATAGCGTGCTTGAGCCGAGAGCGAACTTCCCGAAATATGCGGCGTCATGCCGTGATGCGGCATGGTGCGCCAGGGGTGGTCCTTCGGTGCAGGCTGCGGGAACCACACGTCGCCCGCATAACCCGCGAGCTGGCCGCTTTCCAGCGCCCGGACGATGGCATCGCGGTCGCAAATCTTGCCGCGCGCCGTGTTCACGATGTAGCTGCCGCGCTTCATCTTCGAGATCAGCTCGTCGTTGAACATATGCTCGGTCTCCGGATGCAGCGGCGTGTTGATGGTGATCACGTCGCAGACCTTGACCAGCGATTCGACGTTTGGATGGAAGGTGAGCCCGAGTTCTTCCTCGACCGCCTTCGGCAGCCGGTGCTTGTCGTAATAGTGCAGCTTCACGTCGAACGGCTTCAGCCGGCGCAACGCCGCGAGGCCGATGCGGCCGGCGGCGACGGTGCCGACATTCATGCCTTCGAGGTCGTAGGAGCGCTCGACGCAATCGGCGATGTTCCAGCCGCCTCTGACAACCCATCCGTAAGACGGGATGTAATTGCGCACCAGCGCCAGGATCATCATGACGATGTGCTCGGCCACGCTGATGGAGTTGCAATAGGTGACCTCGGCGACGGTGACGCCCTTGTCCATGGCGGCTTGCAGATCGGTGTGATCCGAGCCGATGCCCGCGGTGATGATGAGCTTGAGCTTCTTCGCCTTTTCGATGCGCTCGCGCGTCATATAGGCCGGCCAGAAGGGCTGCGAGATCACGATCTCCGCATCCGGCAGTTCCTTGTCCAAGACGGAATCCGCGCCGTCCTTGCTCGAGGTCACGACCAGCGTGTGGCCGTTCTTCTCAAGGAACTTGCGCAAGCCCAGCTCGCCGGAGACGCTGCCAAGCAGTTCGCCCGGCTTGAAGTCGATGGCGCTCGGAGTCGGCGCCGTCTGCCCATCGGGATATTTGGTGATCTTGGGAATGTCGTCCCGGGCGTATTTCTTCGGATAGCCCGTTACCGGGTCGTCATAAAGCACACAAACTACCTTAGCCATGATGGCACTCCTTCATGTCATGGATCGACATGGACGCAAAAGATCGCGAGCCCGCGCGAAACGCGCGAAACGGCCCAGCAACGACCTGTCGCCATGTCGCTGTATTGAACGGGATCAAGGCTCGGCGTTGGGAACGCTTGCCTCATCCTCGGCTTTCCTCATGCCGGTCAGGCGCGGTTGAACGCGCTTCTTGGGGGCGACCGGCGGGGTGGACCTTCAAACCATCCGTCTTCATGATCAAGTAGGCGTATGCAAACGGTCGATAGGGCTCACCTATCGACGGCTGCGACTGGACAAACGCGCAACTGGCTGGAATTGTTGCGTCAGCTTGGGGGTTCTGCTTTGCGTCTACCGAAAAGCTTGATCGACGGGCATTGGCGCTTCCGCCGCGCCGTCCATGCGGCCGACCGCGAGCATTATGCTGGCCTTGCCAAGCGGGGGCAGGCGCCGATCGCCATGGTGATTGCCTGCTGCGACGCGCGGGTCGATGTTTCGGCCATTTTCAGCGCCGAGGCCGGCGATTTGTTCATCATGCGCAATGTCGCCAATCTCGTGCCGCCTTACGAGCCAACCGGGAAATATCACGGCACCAGCGCGGCGATCGAATACGCGGCGCTCGTGCTCAAAGTGCCGCATATCATCGTGCTTGGTCATTCGCATTGCGGCGGCGTCCAGGCCTACCGGGAGGGACTGAAGGGCAAGCCCGACGACACCACCTTTATCGGCCCCTGGCTGACGCTGCTTGACGGTCTCGACGTCAAGGAAAACGAAATTTTCGAATACGGTCAGGAAGCGGCCTTCGAATTGGCCGCGATCCGCCAGTCGCTGGCAAATCTGCGCACCTTCCCGGTCATTCGCGACAGCGAGGCGACAGAACGCCTCGCTCTGCACGGCCTCTATTTCGACATCGCCAGCGGGGAGCTGCTGGCGCTCGACGGAGGGGGCGATCATTTCGTCGCCCTGCCCGAGTCCTAGACGGAATCCGATGCGCCTGGTCGAACTGGAGGAGTGGACATGGCCGAACAGACTATCGCCACAGCGACGGACGTGGAGATCGACGAATGCGTGGCACTTATTTCGCTCGCCTTCGTCGCGGATCCCGCGGCGCGCTGGCTCTATCCCGACTCGCGTGCCTATCTTGCGAACTTTCCCCGCTTCGTGAAGGCGTTCGGCGGTCGTGCCTTCACCCATGGCTCGGCCCATCTCGTCAAGGGATCGGCTGCGGCGTTCTGGTTACCGCCGGGTGTCGAGCCCGATGAGGAGGCGCTCATCTCCCTCCTCCAAAGCACGGTTCCGGAGAGCGGCCAGGAGACGGTATTCGGCGTGTTTGAGGAGATGGGCAGATTCCATCCCGAAGTGCCGCATTGGTATTTGCCACTCATCGGAACCGACCCCGCGCTGCAAGGCAGAGGCCACGGCTCGGCGCTGCTCCGCCACACTCTCTCCATCTGCGATGCCGACAGGATGCCAGCCTATCTCGAGGCGACGAGCGCGCGGAACGTGCCGTTCTATCGCCGGCACGGTTTCGAGGCCATCGGCACGATCCAGCTGGGAGCGTCGCCGCCAATCACACCGATGTTGCGGAAGCCGCGCTAGCGCGGCGCTTCTTAAGCGGCGCGGTCGAGCAGCTTGCGGTTGATGATGGTTTCCGCGATCTGCACCGTGTTGAGCGCGGCGCCCTTGCGCAGATTGTCCGACACGATCCAGAAGGACAGGCCGTTGTCGAGCGTCTGGTCTTCGCGGATGCGGCTGACATAGGTCGCGTAGTCGCCGACGCATTCGATCGGCGTCACATAGCCGCCCGGCTCGCGCTTGTCGACCACGAGCACGCCGGGCGCCTCGCGCAGGATCTTGCGCGCCTCGTCCGCGGTGATCGGCTCCTCGAACTCGACATTGACCGCTTCCGAATGGCCGACGAATACCGGCACGCGCACGCAGGTGGCGGTGAGCTTGATCTTGGGATCGAGAATCTTCTTGGTCTCGACCGCCATCTTCCATTCCTC
>DATMDY010000147.1:0-3102 GCA_035557335.1 Methyloceanibacter sp. | reverse complement strand
CGGATGTAGAAGCCGTCGATCATCGAGGCGAGCCCCTGCGCGATGCGCCGCGCCGCCCCTTCGCCGACCAGTTTGCGCAGGTCGAAGACGAGATTGCTGTCCAGGCGATAGGCGTAAACGCGCAACAGTCGCGCGGCTTCGTCCGAATTCTGGGCCTGAACGTAGAAGGCGAGCCACGCGGCCACGACGTCACGGTCGAATTGCTGCGGCGTGAAACTTGCAGCTATGATAGCCTTGATCCGCTCCCGCGGCGTTTCGGCCTGCGCGACGCCGTGGCGAGCGCTGGTGCCGAATTCGCGAAGAATATGCCGCATCGCGGCAAGCAGGATCTGGTCCTTGGAGCCGAAATAATGATGCGCCAGAGCGGAAGACACACCGGCACGCACGGCGATCTGGCTGACGGTCACGTCGAGCGAGCCGGCCTGTCCCACTTCGGTGATCGCGGCGCTGATGAGCGCACGCTTACGCATCGCTGCAACCCCGATCTTGGGCATCGTCAGGCACCCCCTCCATCAATATCCGTTTACAATTCGGATCATATGGTTGTTAATTGGCTAATCAATCAAAAAACGTGTGTGGTGATCGAAGGAGACTGAAACATGCGACGCAACGTGCTCATGGCCTCTGCGGCCGCCATGTTCCTTGCTGCGGGCGGTGCCGCCCAGGCGGCTTGCGACAAGGTGTCATTTTCTGACGTCGGCTGGACCGACATCACGACGACGACCTCGCTTACGAAACACATTCTCGAAGCGCTGGGCTATAAGGTCGACGTGAAGATACTGGCCGTGCCCGTCACCTACGCCTCGCTGAAAAACGGCGACGTCGACATCTTCCTCGGCAATTGGATGCCCGCGCAGAGCGGGGAGATCACCCCTTATCTGAAAACGGGTGAGATCGAGAGCATAGCGGTCAATCTGGAGGGCACCAAATACACCCTCGCCGTGCCGACCTACACCTACGAAGCCGGTCTGAAGGACTTCAAGGACATCGTCAAATTCTCCAAGGAGCTCGACAACAAGATCTACGGCATCGAGCCGGGCAATGAAGGCAACGCCTATCTGGTCGGCCTGGCCAAGGAGAATAAGCACGAGCTGGGCAAATTCGCCGTCGTCGAGAGCTCCGAGCAGGGCATGCTCGCCCAGGTGAAGCGCGCCTATACCGCCAAGAAGCCGGTCGTCTTCCTCGGCTGGGAGCCGCATCCGATGAATGCGAATTTCTCGCTGAAATACCTGACCGGCGGCGAGGACTTCTTCGGCAACGAAGGCGTCGTCAATACGGTGACGCGCAAAGGCTTCGTGACGGAGTGTCCGAATGTCGCCGTGCTGCTGAAGAACCTCAAATTCACGCTGCCCATGGAGAACGAAATCATGGGCAAGATCCTCGATGAAGGGCAGGAAGCCGACAAGGCGACCGCGGCCTACCTCAAGGCAAACCCCAAGCTGGTCGATGCGTGGCTCGCCGGCGTCACCACCAAGGACGGCGCGCCCGGTCTTCCCGCAGTCAAAGCGAAGCTCGGTCTCTGATGAATGTGTAGCCCAGGTTGCCAAGCCTGGGCTATTCTGCTCGAAATCGGGGGGTGCGCTTGAACTGGTTGACGGACTACAAGATCCCGGTCGGCATGTGGGCCAAAACGGTGGTCGACTGGCTTCAGGCCAATGGAGCGTCGATCTTTGACGGCATCGCCGCCGTCATGACCACGCTCATCGACTGGCTGCTCTGGCTTCTGCAGACGCCCCACCCCCTGGTCATCGCCGCGCTGGCCGTGGCGCTCACCTGGTATTTGCAGCGCAGCTGGCGCATTTGCCTGCTGGTGCTGCTCAGCTTCCTCTTCATCATCAATCAGGGCTATTGGGAAGCGGTCACGCAGAGCCTGACACTGGTGCTGTCCTCCTGCGTCGTCTGCATGGCCATCGGCGTGCCGATCGGCATTTTCGCGGCGCACCGGCCCAATTTCTACCAGTTCCTGCAGCCGATCCTCGATCTGATGCAGACCTTGCCGACCTTCGTCTATCTGATCCCCGCCATCGTGTTTTTCGGCATCGGCATGGTGCCGGGGCTGATCGCCACGGTGATCTTCGTGCTGCCCGCGCCGATCCGCCTGACCTATCTGGGCGTCTCCTCGACGCCGACCAATCTGCTGGAAGCCGCCGAATCCTTCGGCGCGACGGGGTGGCAGCGGCTTTATAAGGTCGAGCTGCCCTATGCCTTGCCGCAGATCATGGCGGGCCTCAACCAGACCATCATGCTGTCGCTGTCGATGGTGGTCATCGCGGCGCTGGTCGGTGCGAACGGCCTCGGCGTGCCGGTGGTGCGCGCGCTCAACCAGGTCAACACCGCGCTCGGCTTCGAGAGCGGCTTCATCATCGTGGTGGTCGCCATCATGCTCGACAGAATGCTCCGTATCCGAAGGGAGCGCAGGTGAACGACGAAGCGGTTATCTTTGAAGACGTGAACATCGTTTTCGGCCAGCGCCCGGAAGTCGCGCTGCCCATGATGGATCGGGGCGCGCAGCGGGCCGAGATTCAGAAGGAAACCGGCCAGATCCTGGGCGTCCATGCCTGTTCCCTCACCGTGAGGCAGGGCGAAATCGTCGTGCTCATGGGCTTGTCGGGGTCGGGCAAATCGACGCTGCTGCGCGCCGTCAACCGCCTCAACCCGGTGGTGCGTGGCCGCGTGCTGGTCAATGATCACGGCACCATGACCGATGTCGCCGCTTGTGACCCGGAGACTCTCCGCCGGGTCCGGCGCAGCGGCGTCGCCATGGTGTTTCAGCAATTCGCGCTGCTGCCCTGGCGCAATGTCCTCGACAATGTCGCGCTCGGCCTGGAACTGGCGGGGATGGGGAAGCGCGAATGTGAGGACAAGGTCCGCACGCAGCTCGAGCTTGTCGGCCTGACCGACTGGGCGCACCGCAAGGTCAGCGAGCTGTCGGGCGGCATGCAGCAGCGCGTTGGCCTCGCACGCGCCTTCGCCACCGAAGCGCCGATCCTGCTGATGGACGAGCCGTTCTCCGCCCTCGATCCGCTGATCCGCACCCGGCTTCAGGACGAGCTGCTCATGCTGCAGCAGCGGCTGAAGCGCACCATCGTGTTCGTCAGCCAC
>DATMDY010000146.1:0-4649 GCA_035557335.1 Methyloceanibacter sp. | reverse complement strand
GCCGCGACCTCGGCCTGCAGCGCCGGCATCGGATCGGGAAGCTTCGAGCCTCTTTCGCGATACGCAAAGTTGAATCGAACGACGTCGTAACCCGTGCCGCCGAGCGCGCTCGCAACCGCGATCATGCCCCGGTCGTCCTTGTGCCCGCCGGCGCCGTGCGCGCAGACGAATACGTTGCCGCCTGCTTCCAACGCTACATCTTCGGTCGCGCGTGCCGCGCTTGGTAGACGCCGAGCTTGCCGCCGCCGGGCAAGGTCAGCTGCGTGAGCAGGCCCCAGCCCTGGTCCTTGACCGCGCTGCAGGCGATGCTGCGCTTTCGCATCTCGGCGATGAACGCTTTCACGTCTTCGCACAGAAAGAAGACCTCGTGCTCGCCGTCCTTGTCCGCCTCATGCACCGACATCTCCGCCGGCGGCAGGGCGAAGATCAGGTACCCGCCTTCGTTGATGTGCGGCAGCTTCAGGACATCGCGCAGGAATGCGTGATCCGCTGCGGGCTTCTTGCTGGTGATGACGATATGCGCGCCGTTGATCATGGTCGTTTCGCTCCAGGGATTTTCACTTCTCTTCAAACCGCAGTGCCATGCAGATGAGATCTTCGTACGCCCCGTCAAGCCGTACTGCGTTGCGCTGCACCCCTTCGCGCACCAAGCCGAATTTCTCGTAGAGCGCACCGGCGCGCGCGTTGCCTTCGCGATAGGACAGCTCGACCCGCGTGAGGCCGAACGCCCGGGCGCCTTGCAGCGCTTCGCGCAGCAGCGCGGTGCCGATGCCGCGGCCGCGGTACTCCGCCAGCACGGCCAGGCCGAGCACGCCGTTATGCGCCCGTGTCGGCCGATCGATCGGCAGGACGTCGCACCAGCCGACGACCTTGTCTTCCACCAGAGCCACGTATTGGGGGTAGCCCTTGCGCAGGCTGTGGAGGACGAACTTCTCTACGTCTTCCGGTGGAGGGGCCTGCAGAAACAGCAGATAACGGCGCTCCCGGGCAACGGCGTCCAGCGCTGCGCGGAAGCCTTCGATGTGCTCCTCGGCAATCGGAACGACCCGAAACAGGCTCAGGACGTTCCGAACCTATCGGCGGCTCGCGCGCGGGCGCGCGCCGCCTCGACCTCGCGGTCGCGCGGCTCGGCGCTGGTCTGCAGGGAATCGAGCAGCTTGTGCGCTACCCCGGCTACCTGCTCCACCGCGGCGTCGAACGTCGCTTCATTGGCGTGCGACGGCTTGTGGTAGCCCGAGATCTTGCGCACGAACTGCAGCGACGCCGCCCGGATCTCCTCGTCGGTCGCGGGTGGCTTGAAGTTGAACAAGGTCTTGATGCTGCGGCACATGGCGATGACTCCAGCTTGAAATCAGCATGAAATATACCGCCTATCGGGTGAGGTCCCACAGCATGAGCACGGCTGCGGCGGCGCTCAGGGCGCTGCGAATGGCATGCAGCTTGCCCCAGAGCTCGAGCAGCTGACGCGTCTCGGCTGAGCCCAGGTCGCGCCCCGCAGCGAGCAGCAGCCGGTTGATGGGCAGGATGACGGCGAACGTGATCGGCACGACCGCGCCGATCAACAAAGCGGCGGCCAGCCACAGGATGCCGCCGCTCAGAAGCCATGCGCTCAGGCCGGCGACGAAGCTCGCGATTGCCAGCGACGCCTGCATCCAGGCCGCGCGCTTGTAGCTGGACGCCCACTGCAGCGCGGCGCTGCGCGTGTCGAGCGCCAGGCGGGCGGGATGCTCGGCGACATTGACGTAGATCGCCGCGCCCGCGAACAGGGACGTGCTCAGCGCGGCGAGGAACTGGAGCGCCTCGAGCGCCAACGCGATTTAGAACCCGATCGTGATGCCCAGGTTGAGCACCGGGTAATACTTGAACTTGTTCAGCTCGTCCTGGACCCTTTGCTGCTCGGCCGCGACCTGCGCGCACGCGGGGCCCGGCGGCTGGCAGCTCAGGCTCACCTGGGGCGAGCCCTGGAACATGATGCCGAGGTCGAAGTAGAAGTTGACGCCGGCGGTCCAGACGTTGCCGTAGCCGACGCCAAGGTACGGCGCGAAGTCCTTGTCGGGCGTTACGGTGCCAGTGATGCGGGAACCTGGCGGGAAGCTGCCGGAGGTCGGCTGGCCGTTGAGGTCGACCTTGTTGTTGTTGGCGATGAAGCCGCCAGTGATGCGGAACGGCCCGAGCGGACTCCAGTCGAGAAACAGGTTCAGGTTGGCGAGCTTCACCTTCGCGTCGTAGTTCACTTCGCTCGTGTCGACGCTGGTGTTGAAGTTCATCCCCGACAGGCCGATGCGCCCGCCGAGCGTCGGCGCTATGTCCCAGCCGAAGTCCGCGCCGAGGCCGGTCGTGCCGGCGCGCACCCCGATCCCCGCCGCCTGCGCCGAGCCCGCTGCCGCTGCGAGCGCCAGGATAAGAACTGATCTGCCGCATCTCATTGCCATCTTCATTGCGATCTCCAGGTTGTCCCCTGCCGCAGGGATATCAGAACATCGCTACGCCGTCCACCGGTTGGACGGACTACTTGCGCTTCACTCCACCCGGCCGATGACCCTGCCGGTCGCATCGAATATGAATATCACGTGCCCGCCAGCCTTCTCCTGCGGCGAGTTGCTCTTGGTGAAGTCGACCCGCACGTGCCACTTGTCCTTCTCCTGCTTTGCGGTGAACGTGCAAAAGGTTGCTGCCGTGCATCGGTCCTTCACCTGACGCTTGGCTGCGTCGATGGCTCCATTGCGGTCCAGCGCAGCTGCGGGCACGACCCACAATCCCGAAACCACCGCGATGGAAAGAATGAGCGTGCGGTTAGCGGCCATCATTCCTTCATCTGAAAACGGAGCCGCATCGTCATTGGACCCTGACGCCCCTGTACGAGAAGCAATGGATAGGGCTGAGCGCGGTGGATTGCTCGTCTAACGGCCGCGTCATAGGCCGGAAAGCCGCTGCTTGTCAGTGTCCTTAGGCCGGTCACCGCCCCAGTGTCCGACAAAACCACCTCGACGATCGCACTCGCGGAATCCGGGACGTTAGGCGGCAGTATTAGGTTCTTTCTTACCATGGTCCTGATTGCCGCGGCGTATGCCGCTTGATCGGAGTACGCGGCCGGCTCCTTGGTTGGTGCTGAGGCGGCTTCGGAGAGCGGGACGGAAGCAACCTGCGGCGGCAAGATCGCCTGCGTATGCGCGGTAGGTTCTGGTGGTTGCGGTAGTTGCGAGGGTTGTGGTGGTTGCGGTGGTTGCGCACATGAGTACAGGACGAACGATCCAAGCAACGTGACCCGGCGCATGAGCGACCTAACGTTCACAGTGCGAGGCGTGCCGGAAGCGGTTTCTTGCTTCCGGCACGTTCCTCTCAACCGTGCTGTCAGACAGCAAGCTCACTCCCTAAAAGAAGTGATCGCGGTCGGAGCCGTCGTAGTTGCCGCTGAGCATGCAGCAGTTCTTGAAACCGACGGCCGGAGCTGCAAGGGCATGGGTCATTGCGACCCAGCTTTTCGATGAGCTCCTTGCTGCCCTTCACAATGCGATCCCCGCGTTTGACTCGGGACTCGGAAGGGAAACCTTTCTTACGCTTGCTGGTTGCCTCGAAACCAAAACTGGTCGAGGTGCTTGGCTTTGTGCTTCATGACACACCTCCATTTGGAAAGCCCCGAAAACGGGGTCGCGAATTATAACGAGCGCGATCGAGGTTTGGGGAGGTAATGGCAGCCGAGCGGCCATTGCTGTCTAACGTTCGCGATGACGCGCACCATGCGGAGCGCGTAGCGGCGAGCGGACGGTGTTGCTGTTCATCGCGTTGTTAGCCCGCCGGTCGCGATGGCAAGGCAAAGTGCTGGATGATGCGTTGCACCACCGCGACAGGGGTTAGCTCCGTGTTCTCGATCTTGAGATGCCGCTCGGCATAGAAGAACGAGCCCTGCGTATTGAGCTGATACCGCTGATCGGCGTCGAGCAGATGGGCTCGTGAGTTGGCCAAGTCGCGCTTGGGCTTCTTCTCGGCCAGGCGTAGGGGCGTCTCATTGCGAACGAGTAGCTCGGCCTGGGTGGCTTGGAGCTCCACATAGCACACCCGGGAACCGCGCTCCTCGAAGATCTTCACTAAGCCGTCGACATGATCCTTGTCGCGCGGATCATCGAGTGCCCAGACATACGTGAAAATGAGGCCCGGTAAGTCGCTGGCGGCGACCTCCTCGAAGATCCTGCGCCGAAACTCCGCGACAAGATTTTTGAATGGCGGCGAACCGAAGGGAAAGAACTGCAGCACCGGATCGACGGTCATGTGGTTGTGGAAGAGCCGCATCCCAGTCAGACGCTCCAGTTCCATTCCCACGGTCATCTTTCCAACAGCGGGTGGGCCAAAGATGACAACAAGCGTCATGCAGCGACGTGTCTCCGCGGGCTAACGTCCGCGCCTTGCTGAGCCGCACGCGCAGCGCAGCGAGCTGAAGGCGTCGGTCAGCAGCGCGCTGTTAGACACCACCGTCCTCCAATATTGAGCGTAGATCGCTCGGAACTGGCATGGGCTTCAGGGCGTTCACATTGGCGCGCCCGGTATTTCCAACGGGAACCCAAATTCGCGAAAAGATGGCTGCGGCTACGATTCGCGTGAGCTGGCCAAGAACCTCGCGCCAAGCACCCATCGACGCGCCGAGCCGCAGCATG
>DATMDY010000145.1:0-5956 GCA_035557335.1 Methyloceanibacter sp. | reverse complement strand
AAAGCTCCTTGCGAATATCGACGATGCGGGTCAGGCCCCAGATAATGGCGAGCACCGTCACCAGGAGGATGACCGCATGGGCGGCGGCGGCGGGAAATTGCAACGCGCCCATATGGGTGTTGATCGTCTTGCCGGCGGAGGCGATCTGCTGGCCACCCATCACGCCGATGGTGATGAAGTCGCCCATGACGATGGTGATGACGAAGATCGAGCCGATGACGATGCCGGGCTTGGTCAGCGGGATGATGACGTTCCACAAGGTCTGCCAGCCGGACGCGCCCGCGTCATAGGCGGCCTCCATCAGCGACCGATCGATGCGCATCATCGAGTTGAACACCGGCACGATCATAAACAGCGTGTAGAGATGCACGAAGGCGAGGATCACCGAGAATTCGGAAAATAGCAGCCATTCGATCGGCGAGCCGATGAGTCCCGCACTTTGCAGCGACTGGTTGACCAGCCCGTTACGCCCGAGCAGCGGAATCCAGGAGATCATGCGGATGACGTTCGAGGTCCAGAACGGGATGGTGCAGAGCAGGAACAGCGCGATCTGCATCGTCAGCGTGCGGACGTGGAAGGCGAGGAAATAGGCGATGGCGAAGCCCAGCACCAGAGTGATGAGCCACACGGTGAGCGAGATCCGCAGCGTCGTGGCGTAGGTTTTCAGCGTCGTGCAAAGCGCTGGCAGTTCGGTGAGGCAGCCTTCGAAGGCCTCCACATAATTGCGCGGCGTGACATCCGGGATGATGGCGAACTCATTGTAGTTCCAGAAGCTGACCACCACCGTCAGCAGCAGGGGAACGATGAAGAAGATGACGAAGACGAGCGCCAGTGGCAAAGCCTGCACCCAGGCGGATGGCCCTTGCTCCAATGTGCTGTCGCGCGTGGCTGCGGTTGCCATGGCTTTTCCTCGAAGACATGCTTATTAAAGACGCTCCTTTCGTATTCCCCGCCCAGACGGGGATTACGTCAGAAGATCAGGCGGCGCGGGACGAACGCGTATTTCAGATAGAGACGGCCCAACATTCGCGCGGCCCGATCTCAAACACTTACATTCGGTCGCCCCTACTCGGTTCGCCCCGAGCCATAGCTTGAGGGAGCCATATTGGACCCGGCTCAAGGTCGGGGCCGGCTCAAGGTCTGGGCCATCCTGCGCGCCCCTAGGCCGCGATGAACTGGTTCCACTTGCGGACCATGTAGTCGTTCTCGTCCATCACAGCGTTCCAGCAGGCGACGCCGCCCATACGGTCGTCATAGGAACCGCCATCGCGCTTCTCACCGGCCTTGCCGAGCACGGAGCCGTCCGGACCCTTGATGTCCTGCGCGGCGGCCTGGCCTTCCATCCAATAGGCCCATTCATAGAGTTCCATCTTGGATTTCGCCGACTCCAGCACAGCCGAATAATAGCCCTGGCGGTTGAGATAGGCGCCCGCCCAGCCATCAAGGAACCAGTTGATGAACTCGTAGGCGGCATCTGCCTTCTTGCCGGAAATCGTCTTAGGCAGGCCGAAGCCGGCAGCCCAGGCGCGATAGCCCTCCTTGAGCGGCTGATAGGTGCAGGCGATGCCCTTGCCCTTCACCGCGGTCACGGCCGGCGACCACATGGATTGGATGACCGTCTCGCCCGAGGCCATCAGGTTGACGCTCTCGTTGAAGTCCTTCCAGAAGGCGCGGAACTGGCCGGCTTTCTTGGCTTCCGTGAGCACCTTCATGGTCCGGTCGATCTCTTCCTTCGTCATGTTCCCCTTGTCGGGATAGGTGTATTCGCCCATGGCCTCGACCACCATCGCCGCATCCATGATGCCGATGGAGGGAATGTTGAGGATCGACGCCTTGCCCTTGAATTCGGGGTTGATCAGCTCCTTCCAGCTCTCGATCGGGCGGCTGATCAGGTCCGGACGGATACCGAGCGTGTCGGCGTTGTAGACGGTCGGGATCAGCGTGATGTAGCCGGATGCGTCCTTGGCGAATTTGTCGCCCTTGGCGCCTTCGAGCCAGAACACCTTTTTCGGCGCGGTGCCCTGATCGCCGATCTTCTTGCCGTTCGGCAGTTCGCCCTTGGTGAAGATCGGGGTGATCTTGTCGGCATATTTGATCTTCTTGGCGTCCATGCCGAGCAAATTGCCGGACGGGACCAGCTTGCGCAGGGAGAAATATTCCGTGTCGACCACGTCGAAGGAATTCGGCTGGGTAATGACGCGCTTGGTGACGTCATCGGTGGTCACCGGAATGTATTCGAGCTTGATGCCGGTATCCTCGAGGCACTTCTTGGCGATGTCGGCGGACTGGTTCACCGCGGTGCCGAGATAGCGCAGCGTCATCTTCTCCTGTGCCATGATATAGGGAAAGCCCGTGATGGCTCCCGTCCCGATGGCCGCGCCGGCCAGCGCGCCGGCCCCCTTGATCACGTCGCGGCGGGTGATCCCCGTTTTGTTGGACTTCGTCATGCACGTTACTCCTGGTTGAGATTTATGCGCTTAAGGGGACGGCGAGGCGATGGGCGTCGCGCTCGCTCCAGCTGACGGAAACCCGGTCGCCGGGGTTGATGGGGTCGGCGAAGAACGCCTCTTCGGGGAGCACCGCGAGCAGGTCGCTGCTGGCGTCGCTGGCAAGGCCGAGTTGCACGTAGGTGCCCTGATATTCGACATCCCGCACCGACGCCTGAACCGACCCGGCGGGGGCCGCCTGTCCATTGAGGCGGCCGATCTTCATGCGGTCGGTGCGGACGGCGATCTTGTCGGCACCGGCGGCAAGGATGTTATGGCCGCCGATGAAGCGCGCGACGAATTCCGTTGCCGGCCGGGTGAAGACCTCATGCGGTGTACCCTGCTGCTCGATGCGCCCGTTGTTCATGACGACGATCAGGTCGGCGAGCGCCATGGCTTCGTCCTGGCCATGGGTGACGTGGATGAAAGTGATGCGAAGATCCTTCTGCAGTCGCTTCAGCTCGGCACGCATTTTGACGCGTAGGAATGGGTCGAGCGCGGAGAGCGGCTCGTCGAGCAGCAGAATCTGCGGGTCGGTGATCAGCGCGCGCGCGAGCGCGACGCGCTGCTGCTGGCCGCCGGAAAGCTGCGCCGGAAGGCGCTGGGCGAATTGCGTCATGTCCACGAGCTTGAGCATGTCCGCCGCCTTGGCGTGCCGCTCGGTTTTAGACACGCCGCGCATCTTCAGGCTGAAGGCGACATTGTCGAGCACGCTTAAGTGAGGGAAGAGGGCATAGGATTGGAACATCATAGCGGTGCCGCGCTGGGCGGGCGGCAGGTCGGTGACATTGGCGTTGCCGAGGATGATATCGCCGGAAGAGACCGCCTCGTGCCCCGCGATCATGCGTAGGGTGGAACTCTTGCCGCAGCCTGACGGCCCGAGCAGGCAGCAATAATCCGAGGCTGGAACTCTCAGGTCGATCGCATCGACCGCGACGGTGTCGCCATAGCGCTTGGTGACGGCGACAAGTTCGAGACCGGAAGCCTTCATGCGATTACCTCGCTCATGCGGTTTGTTCGGAAATCGGCATCGTGGATCATGGCCGGGCGCCCTCCGTTACAGCGTAGGGCGAGTGGCCGCGCGTCAGATGCTGGCCATGCGCCGGGCTGCCAAGGAGTTCGCCCTCGCGGGTGACGGTGCGGCCGCGTACCATCGTCATTACCGGCCAGCCCGTCACCTCGATGCCCTCATAGGGCGTGTAGTCCGCGCCGTGGTGCAGCAGCGACTGGCTGATGGTCGCCCGCCGCGCCGGGTCCCAGATGGCGATGTCGGCGTCGCTGCCGACGGCGATGGCGCCCTTGCGCGGCAGCAGGCCATACATGCGCGCGTGGTTGGTGGAGGAAAACGCGACGAACTGGTTGAGCGAGATGCGCCCCTTGACGACGCCCTCGGAGAACAGGATCGGCAGCCGCGTTTCGACGCCCGGAATACCGTTCGGCACCCAGCGGAAGCTGGTGCGGCCCTTCGGCGTCAGCTTGCCTTCGATGTCATCATAGCGGAACGGACAGTGGTCGGAGGAAAATGTCTGGAACACGCCCGTTTCCAGGCCCAGCCAGCAGGCCTTCTGGCTGTCCTCGTCGCGGGGCGGTGGCGAGCAGACATATTTCGCGCCCTCCATATTCAGGCCGTCCATGTCCTTCTCGGTCAGCACCAGATATTGCGGGCAGGTCTCGCCGAAGATTTTCAACCCGCGGCTTTGCGCCCAGCGGATCTGCTCCATCGCCTCGCCGTTGGAGACGTGGACGATCATGATGGGTACATCCGACAATTGAGCGAGGCTGATGGCGCGGTGGGTGGCCTCGCGCTCGACGGCAATGGGCCGCGAGGTAGCGTGGAATTTGGGCGCCGTCTTTCCCGCGCGCTCCAGCCGGTCGGTCAGGAAGCGGATGGCGTCGTAATTCTCCGCATGCACCATGACCAGCGCTCCGGTCTCGCGGGCGACGGCGAACACTTCGAGGATCTGGAAATCGGTGAGCGCCAGGTCCTCATAGGTCATGAAGACCTTGAACGAGGTGTAACCCTCGCCGACCAGAGCGGGCAGTTCCTGGCCGAGCACCTGCGGGGTGGGATCGGAGATGATGAGGTGGAAGCTGACATCGATGTGGCAACGCCCTTCGGCCTTGGCGTGGTACTCCTTGACCGCCTGGCGGAGGCCTTTTCCCCGCTCCTGCAGGCAAAACGGCATGACCGTCGTATTGCCGCCGAAGGCTGCGGCGCGCGTGCCGCTCTCGAAATCGTCGGCCATGACGATGCCCGGCCCGCTGGCTTGCGCAAAATGCACATGGCTGTCGATGCCGCCGGGCAGCACCAGCCTGCCGCGGGCGTCGATGATTTCGTCGGCGCTGCCTAAATCCTCGCCAAGCGCGGCGATGCGGCCGGCGCGAATGCCTATATCGCAGTCAAAACTCTCGCTGGCATTGGCGACATGACCGCCGCGGATGATGGTATCGAATTTGGTCATGTCGGTTCCTCGGGCGCGGGCCGGGGGCGGAAATTGTCGCCATCAGGTGATGCAATTCCCGTGCCGTGTAGGCGTGTCATGGACACGCCTCTTCTTCGCGTGAGAGCAGGTCGAAGAGGGTCAGCGCGACGATCTCGGTCGCCTTGAAGAGGTCGTCGAGCCGCAGCTTTTCGTCGGCGCGGTGACCGTTGGCTTCCAGGAGGGTGCGCGGACCGGCGCCGTAGAGGACGGTCGGGATGCCTGCGGCGGAATAGAGCCGCGCGTCGGTGTAGATCGGCACGCCTTTGGTGCCGACGGGAACGCCGAGCACCTGACCGGCGCGAGCCTGGATCGCGGCGACCAGCCGCTCCTGTCCGGGCATGGGAACGAAAGGCGCGGCAAGCAGGATGCGGCGCATCTCGATGGAAATGCCGGGGTACTTGCGGGCGGCGGTCTCGATCAGCGCGCGGAGCTGGGTCTCGGCGGCCTCGGCGTCTTCATCCGGCGTGATGCGCCGGTCGATGCGGAAGCTCACCTTGTCGGGAACGACGTTGGTATTGATGCCGCCCGATATGAGCCCGACCGTCAGCCCCGGCGCGCCGATGCCGGGGACCGGGGACACACGCTCGCGCAACTCCCGGCGCAGCGCATAGAGCGCGGTGAGAATGCCGGCCGCGGCCTCCAGCGCATCGATGCCGGTCTCCGGCATGGCCGCATGCGCCGACTTGCCCAGTACCTCGACCTCGAGATGCAGGCAGCCATTATGGGCGGTGACGATGTCGTAGGAAAAGCCTGCGGAGATCGCGTAGTCCGGCGCCGAGAGGCCACGCTCCAATATGTATGCGGGGCCGATCAGCCCTCCCGCCTCCTCGTCATAGGTCAGGTGCAGTTCGATCGTGCCGTGGATGTGCGCGCCGAGGCTGGCCGCGTGCTTCAGCGCCAGCAGCGCAAAGCCATAGGTGGCGAAATCCGATTTCGACACCGTGACGCCGCGCCCATACATGAAGCCGTCGCGGATCTCGGCGCCAT
>DATMDY010000144.1:0-23196 GCA_035557335.1 Methyloceanibacter sp. | reverse complement strand
GTCGGGCATCAAGAGGGAGGCTGTGCATGAATACCCATACTTTAGAGACCGTCTGGGCGCCGCGCGTGCTCAGCATCTTGCGCATCGTTGCCGCGATCCTGTTTTTCGAGCATGGCACGGCGAAGCTGCTGGGCTTCCCGGTCACGGACCGATCGCCGGAATTCCTTTCGATGGGGTGGATCGCGGGGGCGCTGGAAGTGATCGGCGGCCCGCTTCTCATTCTCGGCCTGTTCACCCGGCCGGTGGCCTTCATTCTCTCCGGTCAAATGGCTGTTGCCTATTGGCTGGCGCACGCGCCGCAAAGCGTCTATCCGCTGCTCAACGGCGGCGACGCGGCCATCCTCTTCTGCTTCATCTTCCTCTATCTCGTGTTTGCCGGGCCAGGCCCTTGGAGTGTCGATGCGTGGCGGGAGGGAAGGGCGCGCGCGTAACGCAGATTATTATGACTTGATGGTGGGCGGTATTGGATTTGAACCAGTTCGGGGAGGGTAGCGCCAAATGCGGCAGCCACAATTTGGTTAGCGAAACTCAGGTAGTTGAAGGTAAGTCCTGGGTCAAAATCGTCTGTAAGGATTGCGACCCTCCACGCCAAGTCGGGGTTCAAGAGTTCATGGATGCCCCCAAAAGTGAGGGCGCCGGTCGAAGCCGACGCCCCTTGAACTTTTGAACTGCGGCAATGCTCAGCCTTTACATTCTTTCATTCCGGACATGGCCTTTTTGGCTTCCGCCTCGGAGCCATACTGACCCATCATGCTAAACTTCTCCGTTTCGGTTGGCGCAGTAGTCGCTATCGAGCACTGCTTTTTTGTCTTATCGAACATGACGTAGAAAGTTGCTGCGGAGGCAGGCGCTACTAAGGCTCCGGTCAGCAAAGCTGCAATCAGATACCGTTTCATGGGTTCAACTCCTCTGGTGATGCTCGCCCCTTGCCCTAGGGAGGGTAAACACCCGAACCCCGATCACGCACAAATCAACTCTCTGCGACGCCTTTGGTTTCTTTAACGGTCAAAGAGAGGCCGCCGCACCGTGAAGTGCGACGGCCTCTAGTTCATGCTTTACCTGGCCAGCGGTGAAAGCCTTCCTTGATCGGCGTCAAGCCTCCCCTCAGCACTTCAATTCACGGAGATAGAGCCGCGTTGGACAGAAAACCTCGATGCCCTCGCACCGAAACGCTGAGGATGAAATTTGCAGAAAGTTACCCCCGGCGTTGCCCCCGAAAGAGAAATTTCCACTTAGTTATTGATAAATATGGTGGGCGGTACTGGACTTGAACCAGTGACCCCTGCGATGTGAACACAGTGCTCTACCAGCTGAGCTAACCGCCCGCTCCAGTCTTGATTTTAAGCGCGTGATTGGTCCGGAAAGCTTGCACGCTTCCGGGACCGCGCCCTGGTAAAACGGATTTAGCGATTGGCCCCCCGCCAAGTCAAGGAAGTGGAGGGAAATCAAGGAATCTACGCCCGCCGCGTGCCGCCCCGCCGCGGGAAAATACAAAGACGGCACGATCCCCGCGCCGTCCAGCCTGACCGGGCCTAGTTGCCCTTGGCGACCATCTTGTTGACGTCGGCGAGCCTCGCGCTGGCCTCCGCGCCGTTCCCTTCGGTGCAGAGTGCGTCGGCCTCGTCGAGCAGCTCGTAGACCTTCTCGGCCTCGGCCTCGCTTATGGCGTTGGAATCGACTTTGTCCTGCACGATCTCCTGGGTGGAGGTGAGCTGCTGGGCGCACTCGCTGTCCTCTGCCATTTCCTCCGGCACTGCGTCCTCTTGGGCGTAGGCCGTGCCGGCCACGAGACACGCCACGGCAGCGCCGATCACGACACGTCTAAGCATCCCATCTCTCCTTGTCTGAGTTTCCGTCCGTTCACGTCCCGCAACTGTGTCCATTGACTATGGCCCTTCATTGGGAGCGGTCGGGTGGAAATAAGCTCGATCTGCGGCGGGATTTTGACGTTTAAGAGCGTGCCGGCGCTTGCGTCAAGCCGTTAACCAGCGCCGCGGCATTGGCTTCCAGGGCGTCGAACGCGTCGATCACCGCGTCGGGGACCAGGTTTGCGGGCGGTGGCGGGCCATAACCGAAACTCACCAAAATCGCCGGGATGGCGGCGGCGCGCGCGGTCTGCATGTCGGTTACGCTGTCGCCGACCATGACGGCGTTGGCGGGATTGCCCCCGGCAAGCGCGATCGCGCCGGTCAGATGACCCGGATCGGGCTTGGACACGGCGAAGGTGTCGCGGCCGGCGATGGCGTGGAAAAATGCCTTTAGCTCAAGAGCTTGCAACAGCTTGCGGCTCAGCTGCTCGCGCTTGTTGGTGCAGATCGCAAGCCGCGCGCCCGACGCCGCAAGCCGCTCCAGCGCCGCCACCGCGCCCGGGTAGGGCCGGCTTTCTTCGGCAATGTTTCGCTCATAATGCAGCAGGAAATCGGCCGTCATGCGGTCGATGTCGTCGTTAATGCCGGCAACGCGCAAAGCCTCCTCGATCATGGCCCGCGCGCCGCGCCCCACCGTGGTGCGAATGGCCTCCAGCGTGACGGGGGCGTGGCCGCGCTGGCCAAGCGCATGGTTCAGCGCGTGCGTGAGGTCCGGCGCGGTGTCGACAAGGGTGCCGTCGAGATCGAACACGATGGTCGTATGTTTGAGCATGGCTCTTAGTCACACGGCACCTTGCGGCCTGGCAAGCGGCGGCGTAGGAGAGCTTTCATGCAGCTCAGCGATCCCTCTTTGCTAAAAGAGCAGTGCCTGATCGACGGCGCATGGGTGGGCGCGCCCAAGCTCGACGTCACCAATCCGGCGACGGGCGAATTGATCGCGCGCGTGCCCGATCTCGGGGCGAAAGAGACCAAGGAAGCGATCGAGGCGGCGCATAAAGCCTTCCCCGGCTGGAGCGGCCTGCTTGCCAAGGAGCGCGCCGGCATCTTGCGCCGCTGGTACGAGCTGCAGCGCGATAACAAGGAAGACCTGGCGCTGCTCATGACCACCGAGCAGGGCAAGCCGTTGGCGGAAGCGCGCAACGAGGTCGATTACGCCGCGTCCTTCACCGAGTTCTTCGCCGAGGAGGCGAAGCGCGTCTATGGCGAGATCATCCCCACGCCGAAGCAGAGCGGCCGCGTGCTGGTGCTGAAGCAGCCCATAGGCGTCGTGGGCGCGATCACGCCGTGGAATTTCCCGCTCGCCATGATCACCCGCAAGATTTCGCCTGCACTCGCCGCGGGTTGCACCGTGGTGGTGAAGCCCGCGCCGGAAACGCCGCTCTCGGCACTGGCGCTCGCCGAGCTTGCCGTGCGTGCCGGGGTCCCCGCTGGCGTGCTCAATGTGGTGACGGGCGAGGCGGAAGCCATCGGCGGCGAACTCACGTCAAATCCGCTGGTGCGCATGATCGCCTTCACCGGATCGACCGAAGTCGGCAAGCTGCTGATGCGCCAGGCCGCGGGCACGGTGAAGAAGCTCGCGCTCGAGCTTGGCGGCAACGCACCCTTCATCGTGTTCGACGACGCCGATCTCGACGCCGCCGTGCAAGGCGCGCTCGCCTCCAAATACCGCAATTCGGGGCAGACTTGTGTGTGCGCCAACCGCATTCTGGTGCAGGACTCAATATACGACCGCTTCGCCGAGAAGCTCGCGAGCGAAGTCATCAAGCTCAAGGTCGGCGAGGGGACGGAGGTCGGCGTGATGCAGGGCCCGCTGATCAACGAAGCGGCGCTCGCCAAGGTGGAGAGCCACGTCAAGGACGCGGTGGCGCAGGGCGCGCGCGTGGTGGCCGGCGGCAAGCGCCATGCGCGGGGCGGCACGTTCTACGAGCCGACCGTGCTCACCCATGTCACCACCAGGATGCGTCTCGCCCAGGAAGAGACCTTCGGACCCGTGGCGCCGCTGTTCCGCTTCCGCGACGAGAAGGAGGCCGTCGATATGGCCAACGGCACGCCTTTCGGTCTCGCCGCCTATTTCTATACGCGCGATCTGGCGCGGGCCTGGCGCGTAGCCGAGGCGCTGGAATATGGCATTGTCGGCGTCAATGAGGGGATCATCTCTTCCGAGCTTGCGCCGTTCGGCGGCATGAAGGAATCGGGGCTTGGCCGCGAGGGCTCACATCATGGTATCGAGGAGTATATCGAGCTGAAATACGTGATGATGGGCGGCCTGAACGGCTGAGAGGGAACGCGTTGCTCAAGGCTGACGATCTGAAAGACTTGGCGGCGCAGTCCGCGCTCGATCTCGTCGAGGACGGCATGAAGCTCGGGCTCGGCACCGGCTCGACCGCCGCCCGCTTCGTGGATGCGCTGGGCAGACGGGTCGCGTCGGGCTTGAAAGTGCTTTGCGTCCCCACCTCGGAGGCCACGCGCACGCAGGCTGAACGGCTCGGCATTCCGCTCACCACGCTCGACGAGACGCCTGAGCTCGATCTGACCGTGGACGGCGCCGACGAGATCGACGAGCAGCTCCGCATGATCAAAGGCGGCGGCGGCGCGTTGTTGCGCGAGAAGATCGTCGCCACGGCGTCAGCCCGCATGGTGGTGATCGCCGACGACAGCAAGCTGGTCGCAACGCTCGGCAAATTCCCGCTCCCCGTCGAGGTGGTGCGGTTCGGGCTACTGGCCACGGTGCGGCTGATCAAGGCGCTCGCCGCACAAGCCGGATGCGAAGGCGAGGTCAATCTGCGTGCGGCACAAGGCAACGCGCCCTTCATCACCGATCAGGGCAATCTCATCGTCGATTGCATCTTTGGCTCCATTCCGGAGCCCGAGGTGCTGGCCTTCGCGCTGAAGCGCGTGCCGGGCGTGGTCGAGCATGGCCTGTTTCTCGGCCTCGCCGATTTGGCTATCGTGGCCGGCAGCGGTGGCGTGAAGGCGTTACGCCCCCCAGGAGCCTGAGCCAAGTGGCAGAGTACGACTACGATCTATTCGTGATCGGCGCGGGCTCGGGTGGCGTGCGCGCCGCGAGGCTCGCTTCCGAGCTCGGCGCCAAGGTCGGCGTCGCCGAGGAATATCGCATTGGCGGCACCTGCGTGATCCGCGGCTGCGTGCCGAAGAAGCTCTTGGCCTATGGCAGCGCTTATGCCGGCGAGATCGAAGATGCGCGCGGCTTCGGCTGGACCTGCGAGGGGTTGCGCTTCGATTGGCCGACGCTGATCCACAATGTCAGGCGCGAGGTCGACCGTCTGAACGGCGCCTATACCCGCACGCTGGAGAAGGCGGGCGTCGACCGCTTTCTCACCCGCGCGAGCCTCGAAGATCCGCATACCATCAAGCTTGCCGGCCGTGATGGGACGGTTTCCGCCAAGACCATCCTGGTCGCCACCGGCTCGCATCCTTTCATTCCCGACGTGCCTGGCCGGGAGCATTTCATCACCTCCAACGAATGCTTCGAGCTGGAAGAGCTGCCCAAGAGTATCGCCATCGTCGGCGCCGGCTATATCGGCATGGAGTTCGCCTCGATCTTCACCGGGCTTGGCGTGACGGTGACCGTGCTGCATCGCGGCGACCAGATCCTGCGCGATTTCGACGACGATCTCCGCGAGGGGCTCGCCGCCGCCATGCGCAATCGCGGCGTCGGTCTCCGCATGAACGCCGAGGCCGCTTCGATCGAGAAAGAGGGGAGCGGCTTTCGCGTCAATCTCAAGCAGGGCGACTGCGTCACCGCCGATCTGGTCATGGCCGCCACCGGCCGCCTTCCCACCACCATGAATTTCGGCCTGCAAAAGATCGGTGTCGAATTGGGCTGGAACGGGCATGTCGTGGTGGACGAATACTCCAAATCCTCCGTGGACTCGATCTATGCCGTGGGCGACGTGACCGACCGCATGCAACTCACCCCGGTCGCCATTCACGAGGCCACCGCCTTCGCCGAGACGTTGTTCAACGACACGCCGACGCCGGTGGACCACAGCTTCACCCCGACCGCCGTGTTCTCCGAGCCCGAGATCGGCACGGTCGGCTGCACCGAGCACAAGGCGCGTGAGATGTGCCGCTCGGTCGATATCTACAAGAACAGCTTCAAGCCGCTGCGCGCGACGGTCAGCGGCCGCGACGAGACCATGCTGATGAAGCTCGTCATCGACGGCGAGACCGACAAGGTGCTCGGCTGCCATGTGCTCGGCGCCGACGCGGCCGAGATCGTGCAGATGGCGGCCATCGCGCTCAGGCTGGGTGCGACCAAGGCGCAGTTCGACGCCACCAGGGCGCTGCATCCTTCCGCCGCCGAGGAACTGGTGACCATGCGCCAAAGGTGGGAGCCGCCGGCGGCGGTGGCGGGGTCCGATGCGGCGGCTTGAGGACAAAATCGCGCTGGTAACGGGCGCCGGCGCCGGTATCGGCCGCGCCATCGCCGAGACCTTCGCGCGCGAGGGTGCGCAAGTGGTGGTGGTAGACGTCGACGGCGACGCGGCGAAGGCCACCGCGGACGCTATCGTCAAGTCGAACGGCGCGGCAACGGCACATGAAGTCGACGTGACCGACACGGTGCAAGTGCAAGCGCTGATGGCAGCGATCGGCAAAGCGCACGGCCGCCTCGACGTGCTGGTCAACAATGCCGGCGTCGGCGAGCGCTCGGACTTCCGTCATCTGTCCGACGAGGCCTGGGACCGGGTATGGAAGGTCAATCTCGACGGCACCGTGCGCTGCGCGCGCGAGGCGTTCGAGTTGCTGCGCGCATCGGGCAAGGCGTCGGTGATCAATCTCTCCTCGATCATGTCGGCCAAGCACACCCGGCAGATGGCGGTCTATTCGGCCACTAAAGGCGCGGTATCGGCGCTGTCGCGGAGCTTGGCGGTCGAGTACGCACCTTACGGCATCCGCGTGAACACGCTGCTGCCGGGCTATGTGGAGACGGCGCTGATCGGCCGCTACATCTCAAATCCGATGATCGCCAAAGGTCTGCTTGCCCAGACGCCGCTCAGGCGCTTCGGCACGCCCGAGGACATCGCCAACGCGGCCTTGTTCCTGGCTTCTGACGAGGCTGCCTACATCACCGGCGCCGCGCTTAACGTCGATGGCGGCATGTCCACCACGCTTTAGGACGAGGCGCGCGCTTTAGCTGCTTTGGGCTTTGCGGCTTTTGCCGCGCCAGGCGGCATGACGGTTTCCTCGACGATGCCGTCGACCACCGACATCAGCGCCGCCTGTTCGCTCCCCCCGAGCTTCTTCACCGCGTCGTAGCGGGCAAGCTGGCGATCGGCGCTGGTGCCGCGCTCGACGATGGTGCGCGCATGCGCGATCTCGGCGGTGCAGCCGAAAAAGGCCGCGTCCTCCGCAACCAGCTCGAACAGCTCCTCGAGCAAAGTGGGGAAGGGCACCACCTCGCCCTTGCCGAAATCGACCATGCCCTGCTCGATGCCGTAGCGCTGCGCGCGCCAGCGGTTCTCGCGCACGAGGAACAGCGGGTAATGCCGCCAGCGCTGGTTCTGCCGCCGCAAGCGATAGAGCATGCGCAATACGCAGCGGAACAGGGCGGCTATGGCCACGCCGTCCTCGACCAGCGGGCAGACATCGGTGATGCGCATTTCCAGCGTCGGAAAGCGCGCGGAGGGGCGCAGATCCCACCACAGCTTGGTCGCGTCCTCGATCAGGCCGGCATTGACTAGAAGCTCGACGGCGCGCGCATATTCGCTCCAGCTCGAGAATTGATGGGGCAGGCCGGTGCGGGGCAACTCGTCGAACACCGCCAGCCGGTAGGATTTGAGCCCCGTCTGTGTGCCCTCCCAGAAGGGCGAGGAGGTGGACAGCGCGAGCAGATGCGGCAGGAAATAGGCCGCCTGGCCGAGCAGGTCGATGCGCAGATCCTCGTCCTCGATGGCGACATGCACATGCATGCCACAGATCACCAGCCGCCGCCCGACCTGTTGTAGATCCCGAGCGAGCATATTGTAGCGCTCCTTGTCAGTATGCTGCTGGTCCTGCCAATGGGCGAAGGGATGCGTGGACGAGGCGATGGGCGCGAGTCCGAACTCGCCGGAGAGGCTGCCGACCGTGGCGCGGAGATGCGTAAGCTCGTCGCGCGCCTCCTGTATCGTTTTGCACACGCGCGTGCCGATCTCGATCTGGGAGCGCAGGAACTCCGGGCTGACTTGCCCGCGCAGCGATTCTTCCAGCTTGGTGAAAAGGGCCGGCGGCTTCTCCTGGACGAGGTCGCGGGTGTCCTTGTCGACGAGGAGATATTCCTCCTCGATGCCGATGGTGAAGCTTGGTTCCTTGATGGCCATGGGCGGCATGGTGGCACAATCGGCAAGGGTTGCGGTAGGCCCTATGCCGGCACCAGCCCCCGGAGCAGATGGCCGACCCCATAGGCCACGCCGGCGGCGAGCATGCCGATGGCGAAGGTCTCGAGCCCGGCCCGCCACCAGGGCGACGGCGACCAATAGCTCCTGAAAGAGCCGATAGCGAAGAAGGTGAGACCGGTCATGACGACGGACGGCAGCACCGGCTCGGACAGCATGAGTGCGTAGGGGATGAGCGGGATGGCCCCGCATAGCACGAAGGCGACGAAGGTCACGAGCGCGGCTCTCATCGGCGAGCGCGTCACCGCCGGCATGCCGTGCTCCTCTGTCATCATCGTGTCGATCCAGCGCCCGCGCTCTTCGGTGATGACGGCAACGGCGGTCTCCAGCGCTTCGCCCTCGAAGCCCTTAGCCTGGAAGATCTGCCGCACCTCCTCACGCTCGCCCTCCGGTGCCAGTGACACATGGCGCTCCTCCATGCGGCGAAGCTGCTCATATTCGTCGTGCTCGGCCTTGGTGCCGGTATAATTGGCGGCGGCCATGGAGAAGCCGTCGGCGAGCAGATTGGCGACGCCGAGGATGATGACGATGCCGGACGAGAGGCTGGCGCCGACCACGCCCGCCATGATGGCGAAGGTGGTCACCGTGCCGTCGATGCCGCCATAGACCCAGTCGCGGAGATAGCTCGCTTTCGGCCCGGTCTTCAGGCGCCTGGCGATCTCGCGCGGATGATGGCCGTGTTCGAGGTGGCGGTCCAAGGAGCCGTCTCCGTTCCGGGTGCTTTAACCGGTTTGTGGCATGGCTTAAGGGGGACGGGCAATCGGCCACGCGCCTAGCCACGCAGAAGCCGATCGCCTATATAGCGTTGACTTTGCAAGGAGAGCCTTGATGGCGTCCCGATGGAGCCCTGACAGCTGGCGCTCGAAGCCGATCGAGCAGGTCCCGGTCTATCCCGACCGGGCGGCGCTCGGCGAGGTTGAGAAGCAGCTCGCCACCTTCCCGCCACTGGTGTTCGCGGGCGAGGCGCGCGAACTGAAGGCCAAGCTCGCCCGCGTCGCTGCCGGCGAGGCCTTCCTGCTGCAAGGGGGCGACTGCGCCGAGAGCTTCGCCGAGCATCGCGCCGACACCATCCGCGATTTCTTCCGCGTGTTCCTGCAAATGGCGGTGGTGCTGACCTATGCCGGCGGCTCGCCGGTGGTGAAGCTCGGCCGCATCGCCGGACAGTTCGCCAAGCCGCGTTCCGCGCCGAACGAGACGCAGAACGGCAAGGAGCTGCCGAGCTATCGCGGCGACATCGTCAACGCCATCGAGTTCGATGAGACCGCGCGCGTGCCCGACCCGCAGCGCATGCTGATGGCCTACCGGCAGTCGGCCGCCACGCTCAATCTGCTGCGCGCCTTCGCGCAAGGCGGTTACGCCAATCTCGAACATGTGCATCGCTGGAATCTCGGCTTCGTCAAGGACAGCCCGGCCGGGCATCGCTACCAGGAACTCGCCGAGCATATCGCCGAGACCTTGCGCTTCATGCGCGCGATCGGACTAAACGCCGACAACACGCCGCAGCTTCGCACCACGAGCTTCTTTACGAGCCACGAGGCCTTGCTGCTCGGCTACGAGCAGGCCTTCACCCGCGTCGATTCAACTTCCGGCGACTGGTACGCGACCTCCGGCCATTTCGTATGGACCGGCGACCGCACCCGCCAGCTCGACCATGCTCATATCGATTATCTGCGCGGCATCAAGAACCCGGTCGGGACGAAGATCGGCCCGAGCCTCGACGCCGACGGGCTGCTCAAGCTGATCGACGTGTTGAGCCCGCAGAATGAGCCCGGGCGTCTCACGCTGATCTGCCGCTTTGGCGCCGACAAGGTCGCCAAGCATCTGCCCGCGCTCATCCGCGCCGTGGAGCGGGAGGGCAAGTCGGTGGTGTGGGCCTGCGATCCCATGCACGGCAACACCATCAAGGCTGGCAGCGGCTACAAGACGCGGCCCTTCGACCTCATCCTTTCCGAGGTGGAGAGCTTCTTCGACATCCACCGCGGCGAAGGCACCCATGCCGGGGGCATCCATGTGGAGATGACCGGGCAGAACGTGACCGAATGCGTGGGCGGCGCCAAGGCCGTCACCGAGACCGATCTGTCGGACCGCTACCACACCCATTGCGATCCGCGGCTCAACGCCGACCAGTCGCTGGAACTGGCCTTCATCGTGGCCGAGCGGCTGAAGCGCGAGCGGGAAGGCCGCCCCGAGCCCGAGATTTCGATCGCCGCTGGGGAATGATTGAATCGTCATACCGGCGCAAGCCGGTATCCAGAACGGCATCGCCGGAATGACGTTGACCTGGACAGTTTAACGGCTGCCGCTAAGTTCCCGTCATGGCGTACCCCATCAAGGACTTCTTCAAGCTGGCGCTCGCGCAGCTGAACCCGGTCGTGGGCGATATCGGCGGCAATCTGCAAAAGGCGCGCGAGGCCAGGGCCCGCGTGGCGGTGACCGACGCCGATCTGATCGCCTTCCCCGAGCTTTACCTCACCGGCTACCCCCTCGAGGATCTAGTACTGAAGCCGGCTCTGCAGAAGGCGGCGCACGAGGCCTGCGAGGCGCTGGCTCGCGACACCGAGGATGGTGGCCCGGCCATTCTCATGGGGCTGCCCTGGGGCGAGCCGCCTTTCGTCTATAACGCCGTGGCGCTGCTCGATAGGGGCCGCATCGAGACGGTCCGCTACAAGAACAATCTGCCGAATTACGGCGTGTTCGATGAGAAACGCGTGTTCGCGCCCGGCCCCATGCCCGCGCCGATCGATTTCCGGGGGTTCAAGCTCGGCGTGCCGATCTGCGAGGATATCTGGAGCGAGGAAGTGTGCGCGGCGCTGGCCTATGCGGGCGCGGAACTTCTCATCGTGCCCAACGGCTCGCCCTACTGGACCGGGAAGCAGGATGCGCGCTACGGCGTGGCCGAGACGCGCGTGGCCGAGACGCGGCTGCCGCTCGCTTACGTCAATCAGGTGGGTGGGCAGGACGAGCTCGTGTTCGACGGCGCCTCTTTCGTGCTCAACGCCGACGCTTCGCTCGCCGTGCAAATGCCTGCCTGGGAAGAGGCGCTCGGCGTCACCCAATGGCGCCGCGAGAACGGGCGCTGGCGCTGCCTGCCCGGCCTGATCGCCGAAATAGAAAAGGGGGAAGCGGCAAACTATCTCGCCTGCGTCACCGGCCTTCGCGACTATGTCAACAAGAACGGCTTTCCCGGCGTGGTGCTGGGGTTGTCAGGCGGCGTCGACTCCGCGCTCTGCGCGGCGATGGCCGTGGATGCGCTTGGCGCCGCCCGCGTCCACTGCGTCATGCTGCCCTTCACCTATACCAGCAATGAGAGCCTTGACGACGCGGCCGCCTGCGCCGAGGCGCTTGGCGTGCGTTACGACATCATGCCGATCCATCCAGCGGTGGAGGGACTGACCGAAGGCTTGCGCACGGTGTTCGCCGACGCGGCGCAGGATGCCACGGAGGAGAATTTGCAATCGCGCGCGCGGGGCACGCTGCTCATGGCCATTTCCAACAAGTTCGGGCCGATCGTCATCACCACCGGCAACAAATCGGAAGTGTCGGTGGGCTACGCGACGCTCTATGGCGACATGAACGGTGGGTTCAATCCGATCAAGGACCTCTATAAGACGCAAGTTTACGCGCTGGCGCGATACCGCAATGCGGCGCGCCCCAAGGGCTGTCTCGGGCCTAAGGGCATCGTCATCCCGGAGAATATCCTGACCAAGGCGCCGACGGCCGAGCTCAAGCACAATCAGCGCGACCAGGACACGCTGCCGCCTTACGAGGCGCTCGACGATATCCTCAATTGCCTGGTCGAGCAGGAGATGCCGCTCCACGAGATCGTGGCGCGCGGGCACGCGCCAGAGGTGGTGAAGCAGGTCGAGCGCATGCTCTATCTCGCCGAATACAAAAGACGGCAGGCGGCGCCGGGGGTGAAGATCACCGCCAAGAATTTCGGCCGCGACCGGCGCTACCCCATCACCAACAAATTCCGCGAGAAATTGTAGATGGCCGTCACGGTCAGATTTGCGCCGAGCCCGACGGGCCGGCTCCATGCCGGCAATATCCGCACGGCGCTGTTCAATTTTCTGTTCGCGCGGAAGATGGGCGGGCGCTTTCTGCTGCGCCTGGACGACACCGACGCCGAGCGATCGACGGAAGAATTCGCAGGTGGCATCCGCGAAGACCTTTCCTGGCTCGGGCTCGATTGGGCCGAGGAGCTTCGCCAGTCCGACCGCTTCGACCGTTACGCCGCCGCGGTCGAGAAACTGAAGACGAGCGGGCGGCTCTACCCCGCCTATGAGTCGCCGGAGGAGTTGGAGCTGAAACGCAAGCGTCAGCTCGCCCGGGGCAAGCCGCCCGTATATGATCGTGCCGCCTTGAAGCTAACGGACGCGGAACGCGCGAAGCTCGAAGCGGAAGGGCATAAGGCCCATTGGCGCTTCAAGCTCGAGCAGCGCGACGTCGCCTGGGACGATCTGGTGCGCGGGCGCCAGCATGTCGATGCCGCTTCGCTGTCGGACCCCGTGTTGGTGCGCGCGGACGGGACCTATCTCTACACGCTGCCGAGCGTGGTGGACGACATCGATCTCGGCGTCACCCATGTCATCCGCGGCGAGGACCATGTTGCCAATACCGCGCCACAGATCCAGCTGTTCGAGGCGCTGGGCGCCGTGCCTCCCGCCTTCGGCCACCACAATCTTCTGGTCGGGCCGGACGGCCACGCGCTGTCGAAGCGTGACAAGTCGATCTCGATCTCGGGGATGCGGGAAGAGGGGATCGAGCCTCTGGCGGTGGCGATCTATGCCGCCATCATCGGCACGTCAGACGCGGTTGCGCCGCATACTGGTCTCGATGAGTTGGTGCAGAGTTTCGACTTTGCGAAACTATCGCGCGCGCCGGCCCGCTTCGACGGCCACGAGCTTCGCCTGCTCAACGCCAAGCTGCTGCACGCGCTTCCGTTCGAGGCCGTGGCCGCGCGGCTTGGCGAGATGGGCATCGAAGGCGGGAAAGATTTCTGGGAGGCGGTGCGAGGCAATCTCGGCGTGCTCGCGGAAGCGAAACTCTGGTGGCTTGTGGTCAACGGCCCGCTCGAGCCGGTGATCGCGGATGCCGCCCTCTGTCAGGCGGCCGCGAAGCTGCTGCCGCCGGAGCCGTGGGATGGCGAAACCTGGAGCATCTGGTCAGCGGCGGTGAAAGAGGCGACGGGCGCCAAGGGCAAGGCGCTGTTTCAGCCGTTGCGGCTGGCGCTGACCGCAAGCGCGCATGGCCCCGAGCTCAAGCACCTGTTGCCGATGATCGGGCGCGCCCGCGCCAGAGCGCGGCTCGAAGGCACGGCCGCGTGACGGTCTAGCGTTACTGGGGCGCCGGCGCCGGGGGTGTCTTGGATTTGGTTACGCTCGACTGGGACGGAGCGGCTTGCGCCGGAGGGGGCGGTGCCGCTGCCTCGGGTGGAGCGGCAGGCGCAGCAGCCGGCGCCTCGGACTGTGCCGCGGGGGCCGCAGGCGCAGCCGGTGCGGCGGGCGTATCGCCGCCGAGATCGAGATCGAGCTTCGGCATCGGGCCCGCCGGCGCGGCGGGAGCGGCTGGTGCCGGGGCGGCAGCGTCGGCTGCGGCCTGCTTGTTGGCCGCCTCGATCTGGGTCGGATTGTATTCCGCCTGCTTGCAGGAGCAGCCCTTGACGAATTCCTTGCGGAACTTCAGGGCGACGGGCAGGTCCATATAGGCCGAGCCACCTTGCGGCGAGAAGGCCTGCTCGATCTCCTGTCCCGGATTGCGATAAACGTAGAGCTCGGCCGGCGCCGCGCAGTTCGCCTGGCACCGCTGAACATCCTGGCCGACTTGATAGCCAGTGGTCGAATAGCTGATCGGGAAATAGAAGCCATCGCACAGTCTGACGCACACCGTCCGATAACGCCCGTTCGGATCGACATTGCGGTAGACCGGCGCTCGCTCGACGGGCTCCATCTCCTCGGGGCTTGGGCCGCCGAAGAAATCGAACAGGCCGCCCCGGCGCGCGCGCGCGCCGCCGCAGCCGCTGCGGGCCAGCGCATCGTTCAGCTCGGCGACACGACGCTTATTCCGGCCGCCGCCGGCAAGAGCCTGGCGCTGCTGCTGAAGCTGGGAGAGCTGGCGCCGCGCCCCCTCCATGCGGGAGTTCATGCCCAGGCATTTCGGGTTACGCACGAGAGCCTTGCCGAAAATGAGAAAGCTCTCGAAACAGCCGGCGTCCTCCATGGAGGCTCTGGTGCCCTGGAACACGCGGTCGGCCTGAGCGATCTGCTGGTCGATACGGCCGATCTCGGCCCGTCCCCCGCCGCCACCACCTTGCGCCGCGGCCAATTCGGTCTGCAGCTGCATGCAGCGGGCCTGCTGCTCGTTTTGCGCCAGAGCATGGCCGGCGCCGCCCGCAAGCACCACGCCGCAAAGTCCGATTACGGCAAGGCGCGGGCGGCTAAGCGAGTGCATGGACGAGGTGAAAACGCGACGAAGATCGCGACCGACGCTCACGATTGGTTCCTATTCCCGGGGACCCAGCGACGCATTATGCGCCCATTAAATCGGCGGTCAATGCGGCATCAATAAGATGGCACGGCTTGACGCTATTGCCGATTGGCCCCATAAGCCCCCTCAAGATGATGCAAGTGCAACCCATCCTTATCATTTTTCGCGGCATCATTCCGGGCTAGCACATAGTCTCGCCCGGGTCGTTCCCCTTTACCTTCATTAATCTTCATTAAACGAACGCCCGGCGGGCCTGAAGCCAAGAGGCTTGGTCAGTGGCGCTTACGCTTTACAACACGCTCACCCGCCGGAAGGAGCCCTTCCGGCCGCTCGATCCGTCGAATGTGCGGATGTATGTGTGCGGGCCGACGGTCTACGACTTTGCCCATATTGGCAATGCGCGCCCGGTCATCGTGTTCGACGTGCTGTACCGCCTGTTGCGGCACATCTATGGTGCGGAGCACGTCACCTATGTGCGCAACATTACCGACGTTGACGACAAGATCAACGCGCGCGCGGCCGAGGAATATCCGGACCTTCCGCTGAACGAGGCGATCGGGCGCGTCACGGAGAAGACCGAGGCGCAGTTCCACGAAGATATGCGCGCGCTCGGGGCGCTTGAGCCATCCGTCGAGCCACGCGCTACCGCGCATATCGGCGAGATGAGGGCGATGATCGAACGGCTGGTGGCGAATGGCTGCGCCTATGTCGCCGAGGACCATGTGCTGTTTCACGTCGCCTCGATGCCCGATTACGGCAAATTGTCGGGGCGCTCGCTCGACGAGATGATCGCCGGCGCGCGCGTCGAAGTGGCGCCGTTCAAGCAGGACCCGATGGATTTCGTGCTGTGGAAACCGTCAAAGCCTGGCGAGCCGTCATGGCCGTCGCCCGCGGGTATCGCCGCGCCGGGACGTCCCGGCTGGCATATCGAGTGCTCGGCCATGGCCGCGGCGCATCTCGGCCAGACCTTTGACATTCACGGCGGCGGCATCGACCTCGTGTTCCCGCATCATGAGAACGAGATCGCCCAGTCGCGCTGCGCCAACGGCACACCCATCATGGCGCAGGTCTGGATGCATAACGGCTTCCTCCAGGTCGAGGGAGAGAAGATGGCGAAGTCGGCCGGCAACTTCGTCACCGTGCATGAGCTGCTGACCGGCTGGCGTGGTTTTGCGTGGCCTGGAGAGGTCGTCCGCTTCGCAGTACTAATGACGCATTATCGGCAGCCTTTGGATTTTAGCCAAGATGGACTGGAGCAGGCAGCCATTGCCCTAAGAGGCTTTGCAACCTTCGCCCGTTCTGACTCAAAGCCCCCTCCATCAGCGGAGTTTCTTGATGCGCTAGGTGATGATCTCAACACGCCTCGGGCGATCACGGAATTACATCGTTTATTCAACCTGGCGCGCAATGAAGCATTCGAGATGTCTGAGAGAATGGCAAGGCCCGGAGCTATGCTGAATGATCGCGATTATTCAGCCTCGCATAGTCTTGCTGCATCATTGCGATTTATCGGTATCGATATAGACAAATACGATCGGGATTGGATGCAGACGCAGGCACAATCAAACATCTCAGCCGAAGTGAGGTCCAAAGCCAGTACTTTAATAGAAGCCAGAAACGCGGCGCGGGCGTCGAAGAATTTCAAAGAGGCGGACCGCATCCGCGCCGAGTTGGAAGCCATGGGTATCACCCTGAAAGACGCCAAGGACCCAAAGACCGGCGAGCTCACCACCACCTGGGAGGTCGCCCGATGAGCCGAGAACGCATCTCGCTCTACGACACGACGCTGCGCGACGGCGCGCAGACGCACGGCGTCGATTTCTCGGTCGAGGACAAATGGCTGCTCGCCAAGCAGCTCGACGCGCTCGGCCTTGACTATATCGAGGCGGGCTATCCTGGCGCCAACCCGACCGACACGCGGCTGTTCGCGGAAGCCAGCCCGCTTCCCCACGCCAAGCTCACCGCGTTTGGCATGACCAAGCGGCCGGGGCGCTCCATCGCCAACGATCCGGGCTTCCAGGCGCTGCTCGCGGCCAAGGTCGACGCCATCTGCCTCGTCGCTAAGAGCTGGGACTTCCATGTCGAGGTCGCACTCGGCATCAGCCCAGAAGAAAACCTCGACGGCATCAAGGAATCGGTCGAAGCCGTGGTCGCCAGCGGGCGCGAAGCGTTGCTCGATTGCGAGCATTTCTTCGACGGCTACAAGGCCAACCCCGATTATGCGTTCTCCTGCGCCAAGGCCGCATACGAGGCCGGCGCGCGCTGGGTGGTGCTGTGCGACACCAATGGCGGCACGCTCCCCGAGGAGATCGAGGCCATCGTCGGCGAAGTGGTGAAGCACATCCCAGGCGACCGTCTCGGCATCCATGTGCATAACGACACCGATAACGGCGTGGCCAACTCGCTCGCCGCGGTGCGCGCCGGCGCGCGGCAGATCCAGGGGACCATGAACGGGCTAGGCGAGCGTTGCGGCAACGCCAACCTCACCTCGATCATCCCGACCCTGATGCTGAAATCGGATTACGCCGACCGCTACGAGACCGGCGTCACGCCCGACAAGCTGCGCACCCTGACGCATGCCTCGCGCATCCTCGACGAAGTGCTGAACCGCGCGCCGAACCGGCATGCACCCTATGTGGGCGACTCGGCCTTCGCGCATAAAGGCGGCATCCATGTCTCCGCAGTGCAGAAGGACCCGCGCACCTACGAGCATGTGCCGCCCGAGGCGGTTGGCAACCGGCGCAAGTTGCTGGTCTCCGATCAGGCCGGCCGTTCCAACATCCTGGCCGAGCTCGACCGCATCGGCATCGCTACGCCGAAAAACGATCCGCGCATCGCCCGCCTGCTCGACGAGGTGAAGCAGCGCGAGTCGATGGGTTACGCCTACGAAGCCGCGGACGCTTCCTTCGAGCTGCTGGCGCGGCGCATGCTCGGCAACGTGCCGCAATTCTTCGAGGTCGATTCGTTCCGCGTCATGGTCGAGCGGCGGCACAACGCGCTCGGCGACCTCGTCACCACGTCGGAAGCGACGGTCAAGGTGCGCATCGACGGCGAGACCATGATGTCGGTCGGCGAGGGCAACGGTCCGGTCAACGCGCTCGACAACGCCTTGCGCAAGGATCTCGGCCGCTATCAGAGCTTCATCGACGATCTTTCGCTCGTCGATTACAAGGTGCGCATCCTGACCGGCGGCACCGACGCCGTGACCCGCGTACTGGTCGAAAGCCGTGACGGAGCGGGCAATCGCTGGTTCACCGTGGGCGTGTCGCCCAATATCGTCGACGCCTCGTTCGAGGCGCTGATTGACTCCATCAATTACAAGCTGATCCGCGACGGCGCCCCCGCGCCCTAAAAGAGCCCGTCATGGTGAGGTGCCCGGCCGTCCTTCGAGGCTCGCTCCGCTCGCACCTCAGGATGACAGCCGGGCCTCGAACCATGCAGGCACCGCCGCTCAGAACTTCACGGAGACTTCGTCCTCGATCTGCTCTTCGACGGCGGGGTGCCGTTGCGGCAGCGCCTTGCCGATGGCGGGGACGATATCCTTCACGCGATCGACCACGATCACGTTGAGCTCGAGCCCCGGGCGAATGAAGGACTCCTTATGCATCCGCTTGAACAGAGCGAGCAGCGGGTCCCAATAGCCTTCGATATTCACCAGCACAATGGGCTTGGCGTGCTGGCCTAGCTGCGACCAAGTGAGCTGCTCGACCAGCTCCTCAAGCGTGCCGAGACCGCCGGCCAGTGCCACGAAGGCGTCGGACTTGGTGAACATCAAATGCTTGCGTTGATGCATGTCGTCCACCACGATCAGCTCGTGGGCTTCGGTCAGCATGTGCTCGCGCTTGCTCAAGAAGCCGGGAATGATGCCGGTGACATGGCCCCCGTGGCGGATCATCGAATGCGCGATCTCGCCCATCAGCCCGAGGCTGCCCCCGCCATAGACGAGCCCGATGCCCGCTTTCGCCAGGGTGCGGCCGAGGTCGCGCGCGGCCTTGGCAAAGGCGGGATTTTCGCCCGAACCGGAACCGCAATAAACGCAGATGCTGCGGATGGCCGAGATGGGGGAGGGCTTATCGTCCATGGGCGTCATCTGGCATCGGCCCTTGGCGGGCGTCAACCGCAAGCCCCCTGACGCCTAAGCGCCTAGCGGGACATTTGCCGATCCGGTAGGGTGCGGCCCGCTGGAGTAGCATGTGAAGGAAGCGTGAGATGATCGGCAGTAAATTCATCGCCTGGGCCGTCGCCGTGGTAGCGGTCATGGGCGCGTATGGACTTTCCCTGGCTGAGGCGCGCGCCGAAGACGTGCCCCCATCCGATGCCGCCGGGGAGGCGACGGCGCCCTCGAATTCGGCCAATGAGGGAGAGACAAAACAGCGGCCGAGTCCGCCGATCCGGTTCAAGACGGTGGACTTCCAGGATGCGAACGGAGGTCCCGGCAAATTGAAACTGGCCGGTACGGCAGGACCCGGCAGCACCGTTTATATCTTCGTGGACCAGCAGCCCTACGTCAAAGTCGTCGCCGACGCCGAAGGCAATTGGAGCGCGGAAGGCGATCTGGAGCTCGATGGTGAGCGGCACATGCTGCGCGCCGAGCAATACGACATGGAGACGCGCATGCTGGCCGGCCGGGCCATGGTCACCATCGGGCGAAACCCGAACCCCGAGCCTTAGAGGACGCATTTTGGCCTTTGCCCTGGTATAAAAGGTCCCAAAATCGGGGAAGGAAGGACGGGATGAAGGGCCAAAACCTCATAGCCAGCGTGGCGGTCCTGGTGGCGCTGCTCTTCCTTGGGGCCGTCTCGGCTTACTTCTTACTGCGGCCGGGGCCGTCTCCAAGCCCCGATATGGCTCAAGCCCCCGACTCCAGCGAAAGCGCCGCGCCCGGCGCCGCGCCACCCACGCCGCCGGTTTCCGATACAGAAGCAAAGCCCGATCCGGCTGCGCCAAAGCCAGAGGAAGATTCAGCGGCAAAGACAGAAGAAGCTCCTGCTGAGCCGAAGCCGGAGGAAAAGACAGCCGAGGCTCCCGCCTCCCGACCAAGCGCTCCCGACTCCGCGGATCAGCCGAGCTTCGATGTCGTGCGCATCGAGCCGACCGGCGAAGGCGTGATCGCCGGCCGCGCCGCGCCGGGCTGGAATGTCATTGTCGAAAGCCGCGGCGTGAAATTGGCCGAGGCCGCCGCCGACGATCAGGGCGAGTGGACCATCGTCCTGGACAAGCCGCTCTCCGCGGGCGCCCACACATTGTCCTTGAAGGCGACGTCGCCCGACGGCAGGCAGGAATTTTCCTCCAAGCAGACAGTATCGGCTGACGTGGCCGCGCCTCGTCCTATCGGTGTGGCGTCCGCGCCAGACGTGACAAGCGGCGCACAACTCGGCGATGTCGCGCCAACCGTGCGACCAACGGCGGGCTCCGTAGCCATGGCTCCCAAGCCCGGAGTCCTGCCGGCCGGCACGGCGCCGCCGCCGGCCGCCACCGGCGTTTCCGCGCCGCAAGCCGCCAAGCCGCCAGTGGTAAGTCCGGGACAGGCGGTGACGCCGAGAGGCGCGGCGCCGCTCTCGCAAACCGCTGCCGTCGAGGAAGAGCGGGCGGCGTCGCCGTCCGCGCTGTCGCCGCAAACCAAGCCCGGCAGCTACACCATCCTCCCCGGCGACACGCTGTGGGACATCGCCCAGCGTTATCTCGGCGCGGGCTGGCGCTATCCCGCGATCTTTCGCGACAATCGCAAGATCATCCGCAATCCAAACCTGATTTACCCCGAGCAGACGATGACGATCCCCGAGCCGTCCAGCGAGCCGAATTGACAAATAGGTAGCGCGCTTGGCGCGAGCCGAGGCGCGGACTATATCTGACTGGGGTGAGGGGCAGCGGCGAAACGCTGCCCTTTTTGCCGCGCGGACGCTTACGAGGAACGGACCTGCATGCAAGACCGGCTGCCGCAAACGAGAAGCGACGCCGTGCTGAAAGCACGGACCGGGCAACTCGCCGTGTTGCGCGAGCTGCTTCCCTATGTCTGGCCGGCAGGGCGCCCCGATTTGCGTTGGCGCGTGGTCCTCGCGCTTGGCACCTTGGTCATCGCTAAGGTCGTCACGCTCGCCGCTCCCATCTTCTACAAGAATGTGATCGATTGGCTGACCGGTGCGGCAGGTGGGGGCGAGGGCGCCGGGCTGACGGTCATCGGGCTTGCCGCCATCCCCGCTATGCTCATCGTCGCCTATGGCGTCGCCCGCGTGCTGATGGTGCTGTTCGCGCAGCTCCGCGACGTGCTGTTCACCAGCGTCTCGCAGAACGCGGTGCGCGCGCTAGCCAACCGCACCTTCCGCCATCTGCACGCTCTGTCATTGCGCTTTCATCTCGAGCGCCGCACCGGCGGGCTGAACCGCGTCATCGAGCGCGGCGTGTCCGGCGTCGACACCATCACCCGCATGGCGGTGCTGAACTCGATCCCCACCGCCGTCGAGCTGCTGATGATAGCCGGACTCGTCGCTTGGTATTTCGGCTGGATCTATGTGGTTGTGGTGCTCGTCACCGTCGCCTTCTATGTGCTGTTCACTTTCATAGCCAGCGAGCGGCGCATTGCCATCCGCCGCGACATGAACGAATCCGACACCGAGGCGCACTCGAAAGCGGTCGACAGCCTGCTAAATTACGAGACGGTCAAATATTTCGGCAATGAGGCGTTCGAGGCGCGAAGATTCGATAGTTCCATGTCGCGCTACGAGCGCGCCGCGATCCGCGCCTATACCTCGCTTGGCGTGCTCAATACCGGGCAGGCGGTGATCTTCACCGTCGGCATGGTCGTGTGCATGCTGCTCGCCGCGCGCGACGTGACGCAAGGTGTGCTCACCGTGGGCGAGTTCGTGATGATCAACGCCATCCTCATCCAGCTCTACGTGCCGCTGAACTTCATGGGCATGGTCTATCGCGAGATCAAGCAGGGGCTGATCGACGTCGAGACCATGTTCGCGCTGCTCAACGAGCCGCCTGAGATCGTCGACCGCAAGAGCGCCAAGCCGCTCCGCGTCGATAAAGGCGCGATCGAATTCGACAACGTGTCCTTCGCCTACGAGCCGGGGCGTCCGATCTTCAAGGATTTGAGCTTCGCGGTACCGGCCGGGAAGATGGTGGCGATTGTCGGCCCATCGGGCGCCGGCAAATCCACCATTTCGCGCATCCTGTTCCGCTTCTACGACATCGCCGATGGGCGTGTGACGATCGACGGCCAGGACATCAGGGACGTGACGCAAGACTCGCTCCGCGCCGCCATCGGCATGGTGCCGCAGGACACCGTGCTGTTCAACGACACCATCGAATACAACATCCGTTACGGCAAGCCGGATGCGACACAGGCAGAGGTGCGCCAGGCGGCGCGGCTCGCCCAGATCCACGACTTTGTTATGACGCTGCCGCAGGGCTACGATTCGCTGGTCGGCGAGCGGGGCCTGAAGCTTTCCGGCGGCGAGAAGCAGCGCGTGGCCATCGCCCGCACCATTCTCAAAGGCCCGCCGATCTTGATGCTCGACGAGGCCACTTCCGCGCTCGACAGCCATACCGAAAAAGAGATACAGGACGCCTTCGAACGCGTGGCGCGCGAGCGCACCAGCCTCGTCATCGCCCACCGGCTCTCCACCGTGATCCATGCCGACAACATCATCGTGCTCGACCAGGGCAAGATCGTCGAGCAGGGCACGCATACGGAACTGCTGGGCAAAGGCGGACTTTATGCGAGTCTGTGGCAGCGCCAGCGCGAAGCCGACGAGGCGCGGGAGCGGCTGGCCAAGATGGGCGACGAGGACGTGCCGCCGTCGCGCGCCGCGGAGCGACTCGAGGACGAGGCGCTGGCCTCAACGTAAGAAAGCGGCATGAACGACAGACACGGCATTCTCGACAGCATCACCGGCGTGTTCGTGCCCATTCACCGGGACGGTTATAAATTCGTCGCCGGCGCGGCAGTCGCCACGCTGTTTCTGTTCCTGTTAAGCGATACGCTCGGCTGGCTTGGCGTAATGGCCACCGCGTCTATCGCCTATTTCTTCCGCGATCCCGACCGCGTCATCCCAACCCGCGACGGGCTGGTGGTGAGCGCCGGCGACGGCAAGATCGCCGCCGTGGAATCCGTGGCGCCGCCGCGCGAGCTTGCGCTCGGAATCGAGATCCTCACGCGTATCTCCGTGTTCCTGTCCGTCCTCGACGTGCATATCGTGCGCGCGCCGATAGCGGGCCGCATCGTTAACGATAATTATGTGCCGGGCGCATTTATTAACGCCGAGCTGGACAAAGCGAGCGAGGAGAACGAGCGCCGCGCCCTTGTCATCGAGGCCGAGACGGGCGAGAAGGTGGGGCTGGTGCTGATTGCCGGCCTGATTGCGCGGCGAATCGTGACTTTCGCAGGCGAGGGCGCTAGCGTGGCTCGTGGCGAGCGTATCGGCCTGATCCGCTTCGGC
>DATMDY010000143.1:0-9563 GCA_035557335.1 Methyloceanibacter sp. | reverse complement strand
CAGCACAGATGAGGCGTGGCAATGGGGAGCGCAACACAAGAAAAGCAACGAGGGGTGTCAATGTCGAAACCCGCACGGGGAACCAAGCGTGTTTGCCCGAGCTGTGCGGCGCGGTTTTACGATTTGGGCCGGTCGCCGATCCTCTGTCCCGTCTGCCAATCCGTCTATCAAGTGACGGCGGCGCCATCGCGGCGCGCCGAGCGCGCCGCGCCTGTCGAGGCCAAGAAGCCGGCAGTCGTCGTGGCCGACCCGCCGGTGATGAAGCGTACCGAGGTCATCAGCCCGGAAGAGGCCGAGGAGAGCGGCGCCGAGATCCCTATCGAGGAGGATGAGGAGATCGTCGATATCGTCGGCGACGACGATGCCGAAATTCCCGCCGCCGGCGACGATGACACGACCTTCCTGGAGGAAGAGGAGGAAGGCGAGGCCGACGTGACCGGAATCGTGGGCGGCGCCACGCCCGAGGAAACCTGAGATATAGGTGCCAGGCATTCGTGCCAGCTTTGACAGTTAGAGCCGGCAGCCCTAAATCTGACATCAGATACCCGACACCTGATACCTAAGGGGCCATAGCTCAGTTGGGAGAGCGCGTGAATGGCATTCACGAGGTCGGCGGTTCGATCCCGCCTGGCTCCACCAGTCTTCGCACCTGCGGTGCAGCGACTTGGCACGCCGGTCGATGCGAAGACTGCCACGCCGTAGCCTTGGGCGAAGGCGGGCCGTATGAAATCTGGCGCCGCTAGCGAGTGACGAACCCCAAGGGGGCGAGCGTCCACGAGGCCAGACCCTGCGGAGCGGGTGTAGCCCGCGTCTTCGGCGGCTCAGCATGAGGAGTGAAAGTGCGCACGGAAATGTGCGTGGGGCTCGCGTCTGCATCAATTGACTGTGACACGCGGCTTTTTCGATACCAAAACCGCATCACCCGCCATATCTCCTTGTCATGCGCATATCTGAACGCGCACGGCTTGGGGATGACGCCTTGACCGATAGACTCACACATCTTCGCAGGACGCCGGCATGACCCTGTTCGTGCTGTCTTATCTCGCGGGCGTGCTGACCATCCTGAGCCCGTGCATCCTGCCGGTGCTGCCCTTCGTGTTCGCGCGCGCCGACCGCCCCTTCCTTCAGAGCGGCTTGCCGCTCCTGATCGGCATGGCCGTGACCTTCGCCATCGTGGCGAGCCTTGCGGCGGTGGCCGGCGGCTGGGCTGTGGCGGTCAACCAATATGGGCGCGGAATCGCGCTCGTGCTGCTCGCCCTGTTCGGCCTCGCCCTTCTCTTCCCGGCGCTTTCCGAGTGGCTGACGCGGCCGCTGGTCGCGCTCGGCGCGCGCCTGTCCGACGCCGCCGACAAGCGCGCGGAGGAAGGCGGCTCGACCGTGCTGACCTCTGGCTTACTCGGCGTCGCCACCGGGTTGCTGTGGGCTCCCTGCGCCGGCCCGGTACTCGGCCTGGTGCTGACCGGGGCGGCGCTGCACGGCGCCAACATGCAGACCACCTTGCTGCTGCTTGCCTTCGCCGCCGGCGCTGCCACCTCGCTCGCTCTGGCGCTGCTCGTCGGCGGTCGCGTCTTCCAGGCGATGAAGCGCTCGCTTGGCGCGGGCGAATGGGTCAGGCGCGGGCTTGGCGTCCTGGTGCTCGCCTCTGTTGCGGCCATCGCCCTCGGCCTCGACACCGGCTTGCTCACGCGCCTCTCCACCGCGAGCACCGCCGCGCTTGAGCAGCAGTTGATCGACCGGCTGCATCCCGAATCGAAGCCGCAATCCACCGTCATGACCGGCGGTCCCGGCATGATGATGCAGGCCAAGACTGAAGGCGGCGAGACGGCGCTGCCGGTCGAGGGCGCCATGCCGCCTCTGACCGGCGCCGTTGAGTGGCTGAACTCCCCGCCGCTCACGCGCGAAGAGCTCAAGGGCAAGGTGGTGCTGATCGATTTCTGGACCTATTCCTGCATCAACTGCCTGCGCACCATTCCCTATGTCCGCGCCTGGGCCGAGAAGTACAAAGACCAGGGGCTGGTGGTGATCGGCGTGCACACGCCCGAATTCGCCTTCGAGAAGGTCATCGGCAATGTGAAGGACGCGGCCGCCGATCTGAAGATCGGCTATCCGGTCGCCATCGACAACGACTACGCCATCTGGCGCGCCTTCAACAATCGCTATTGGCCGGCGCATTATTTGGTCGATGCCGAGGGGCGCATCCGCCATCACCATTTCGGCGAGGGCAGCTACGACGTGTCCGAACGGGTGATCCAGCAATTGCTCGCCGAAGCCGGCAAGAAAGATATGCGCGCCGAGCTGGTCGCGGTCGAGGCGGCAGGCGCCGAGATGCGGGGCGCAATCGCCGAGATGAAATCGCCCGAGACTTATGTCGGCTATGAGCGCGCGGAGAACTTCATCTCGCCGGGCGGCCTGGTCGAGGACGCGGCCCATGTCTATGCCGCCGAGACCCCGCGCCTCAACGAATGGGCGCTTGTAGGCGACTGGACCGTGGGCAAGGAGCATGCGCTGCTGAATGAGAGCGTTGGCGGCATCGTCTACCGCTTCCATGCGCGCGATCTGCATCTCGTGCTGGCGCCGACGGACGGCGCGCCGGTCCGCTTCCGCGTGACCATCGACGGCGCTCCTCCGGCTGCGGATCACGGCGTCGACATCGATGAGACCGGTGCGGGCGTGGTGACCAACGAGCGCCTCTATCAGCTCGTGCGCCAGAAGGGCGACATCGCCGAGCGCGTCTTCGAGATCGAGTTCCTGGATCCCGGCGTCCAGGCCTACGCCTTCACTTTCGGCTGATCGGAGGTAACCATGACAAGGCTATCGAAGGGTTCGAAGGTTTCCGTGCAAACCGCGCATGGATTGGGCACAAAAGGTGCCTATTCCGCCGTTGTTCTGCTGTTTATTGCCGGCTTATTGTTCGCAATAGTGCGTCCCGCGGCGGAGGAGGCGCGCTCCCTGCCGCCGCCCACGCTCGATCAGTCGCAAAAACCTGAAGCGAAAGAAGAAGTTGCCGTGATTGCCGGCGGCTGCTTTTGGGGCGTGCAGGGCGTGTTTCAGCATGTGAAGGGCGTGACCAACGCCGTCTCGGGCTATGCCGGCGGCGCGCAGAAAACCGCGCATTACGACATGGTCGGCCTCGGCAGCACGGGTCACGCGGAGGCCGTGCGCATCAGCTACGACCCGCGCCAGATCAGCTACGGCCGCCTGCTGCAAATCTATTTCTCGGTGGCTCACGATCCCACCCAGCTCAACCGTCAAGGCCCCGATATCGGGACGCAATATCGCTCGGCCATCTTCCCCGAGGACGAAGAGCAGGCGAAGATCGCCAAGGCCTATATCGGCGAGCTTAACCGCGCGCGGACGTTCGACGCGGCCATCGTCACCAAGATCGAGCCGGACCAGGCCTTCTACCCAGCCGAGGCTTATCATCAGGATTTCATGGTGCTGAACCCGAACTATCCTTACATCGTGATCCACGACAAGCCGAAGGTCGAAAGCCTGAAACGTCTATTCCCCGAGCAATATCGCTCGGAGCCCGTGCTGGTGTCGGCGCAGCCGTCGAACTAGACTGCGTTGGTGATGACCCGAAGGCGAGCCCTGAAGCAGCGCGAGCTTGACTTGCCTGCCGTCCGCGTGCCGGCGATCGCCGGAGGCGCGCTGGCGATCGGTGCCTTCGCGCTTGGCGCTTTTGCCATCGGCGCGCTCGCCATAGGCCGCTTGGCCATCGGCCGCGCCACCGCGCGCAAAGTTCAGCTCGGCACGGTGGAGATCGACGATCTGACGGTGAGGCACCTGCGCGTGATCGAGACGGTGCAGGAAGACAACAAGCCGGACGAGACCGCGTGAGGCTAGTCGGCGCCGGTGACGCTGATCGTGAGATTGGCGGCGCGCGCGTTGCTCACAAGCTGCGGCAGATCCTGATCGTAGACGCCAGGCGCGATCAGGAGGCTATCGCCCGACGAAGCCGCCCCCACGGCATGGGCCAGCGTCCTGAAGGCCGACGCCGCGCTGCGGCCGTCGTTTGAGTCCTTGCCGGTCTTGGGATTGATGTACCAGATCATCGATAAGCCGTGAAAAGAGTGAGCGAGCTAGACAGACGCCATTTGCGGCATAGGACCGAAGGCGCCGCCGGGTCAAGGCCTCTCGCTTGAAAGCCTCGTAATATTCCCCATATCCCGGCTTTCCCAAAGCTGCCGGTCAATGTGGTCACCAAGGAATAGAGGTTGATGACCGAGTTCGAGAAAGAAAAAGAAGATCACCAGCCGAGCGCTCTGATGAGCCTCAAGGAGCTTGCGCTTCTTGGCGACGGCGAGGTGGCCTATATCAAGCAGCTCGACCCCGACGCGGCCGAGCGGTTGTTCCCTTCGATCAAATCCGCGCCGAAGGGCATCGATCTCTATGCCGTGCTCGGCGCCGACGGCACGCCATTGGCGCTCACCGACAGCCGCCATGCGGCCATCGCCAACGCCATCGAGAACGACCTCATGCCGGTGAGCGTGCACTGACGGCATGCACCCTTGCCGCCGGCCTGTGAGGGGGCTCCCCAACACGCGCTCCGATCTGTTATGAACCGCCCGGGTTAGTCCTGAAGGGCAACAATGACGATCGGCAGAAAGACCGGAAAAGAAGTGAGCCGCCGGTCGCTGCTCGCGCTCGGCGCTGCGGCCGCGGCAAGTACGGCCATGCCATTCACGCCGCGTGCCGAGGACGCGCCTGTAAAGGCCGCGCCTGCCCCGCTTCCGAAATTCCAAGTCACCCCCGATCGGATCATCGGCGCGAGGGTGGGACTGCGGCCTTTTCGGCCCTCTGGTTTCGTCGTGAAGAGCGAGCCGTTCGGCGACAAAACGCTAATCCACAATTATGGGCATGGCGGTTGCGGTGTGACTCTGTCCTGGGGTACCGCCGACATGGCGGCGAAGCTCGCGCTCGCAACGCCGCATCGTGAGGCCGCGATCATCGGCTGCGGCGTGATTGGCCTCACCACGGCTCGCCTGTTGCAGGATCGCGGCTTCACCGTGGCGATCTATGCCGCGGCGCTGCCACCTTACACCACGTCGGATGTCGCAGCCGGCGCGTTCGGCGTGACGAACATCGTCGACGAGGCCCACCAAACCGAGGAGCTCGGCGCCCGCATCGCCGAGGCCGCGCGTTTTTCTTTCCGGTATTTTCAGGGCCTCCCGGCTCGCTACGGCGTGAAGCCGATGGATCTCTATTTCCTCGGCCCACGGCCGATCGACACCCCTTGGGATTTTGCCATCACCCCCGATCTATTTCCGTTCGAGGCATTCGGGCCCGGCGAGCACCCCTTTCCCAATACCTACGCCGTCCGAACCAAGACTCTGATTGCCGAGACCGATAAGCTTCTTCCGGCGTTGCTTGCCGATGTTCGCGATCGCAGCGGCAAGATCGAAATGCGCGGCTTCGCCGACAAGTCCGAGCTGCAGGAGCTCGATGCACCGCTCATCGTCAATGCCAGCGGCATCGGTGCAAAGACACTTTTCGGCGATGCCGAGCTTGAGCCGGTGAAGGGACAGATTACGCTTCTCAAGCCGCATCCCGATATTCACTACGGCTATGTCGATCCGGTGCTCGATCTCTACATGTTTCCGAGGAGCGACGCGCTCGTCCTTGGCGGCAGTCATGGGCACGGCGACTGGTCGCTGGAATCCGATCCGGAGAGAGCGGCGCAGATCCTCGACGGACACGGACTGATCGCCAACGGCATGAAGGGCTGATTGCGGCCTAGGCGGCCCGCTCCCTCTCGTGCATAGTCGCGCCGTCAAGCCAACCGGGGAACGCCACATGAATATCAAGGCATTGCTGCGCGCGGTTCGTACCGCTCTCGTTATGGGCGTCTGGATCGCAAGTCTCGCCGCAAATCCCGGTCAGGCAAGCGCCGAAGACCGGCTGCTTGCCGATACCGTCGATCTCACCGGCACCATCCTGTTTCTCAGCGCCGGCGTTCCGGGCCTGGTGATCGGGGTGATCCGCGACGGCGAGACCGTGGTGCGCGGTTATGGCGAGATCGCCAAGGGAAGCGGCAAGGAGCCCGACGGCGATACACTGATGCGCATCGGTTCGATCACCAAGGTGATGACCGGTGCCGCATTGGCGAGCCTGGTGGCCGACGGCACGGTCAATTTCGGCGACCCGCTCCAGGGTCGGCTCGGCTGGGATGTCACGATCCCCGAGCGCGACGGCAAGAAGATCAGGCTCATCGACCTCGCCACCCATTCCTCGGGCCTTCCGCGCGAAGCGGAAATTACATTTATCGAGGGCCATCCGACGGCGATGGGGACCAAGGAAGACTACATCGCCACGCTCAAGACCGATCCGCAGCTCTTCGCGCCGGGGACCGGCATCCTTTACTCCAATTTCGGCTTCGATCTCCTGGCGCAGGCTTTGGCCAACGCGGCAGGCAAGCCTTATCCGGAACTTCTCAACAAGCGTGTGCTCGACTTAGCCGGGCTCAAGGACACGCGCTTCGATCTCTCCGAAGCCGACAAGGCCCGCACGATGCAAGGACACAATTTCGACGGATCGCCGCTGGCTTTCGTCGAGACGGCGCCGATCATCCAGGGCGCCGGCGGTCTCTATTCAACGGCCAACGATATGTTGCGCTGGCTGCGCTGGCATCTCGGTGACGACGCGAAAGATTTCGAGATGCGGCTCCTGGACCATGCGACCTACCTCCAGCGGGACGGGCTCGACCCGGTCATCGGACTGGACGAAGGCGGCGAGATGGACGCGATGGGATTGGGCTGGGTGATCCAGAATCCCGAAGGCAACCGGCCCCTCATTATGCAAAAGACCGGCGGCTTGAACGGTCAGTTCAGCTACATCGCTTTTGCGCCGTCGCGGCGCATCGGCGTGTTCGCGTCGATCAACCAGTTCAGCGTCGAGGGTTTTCGCGCCATGGTGAGTGCCGCGAATGGCCTTATCACCCAACTTGCGCCGCGATGAGTCAGGCCGCGTGCGACGAAGCCGCTTGCTCGGTAAGCACGGCGTAGAGCGCGGCCTCGTCCCGCGAAGCCCGTAGCTTCTCGACCGCTTGGCCATCGCGCAACAGCCGCGAGATGCAAGCCAGCGCCTTCAGATGGTCGGCGCCAGCGCCCTCCGGCGCGAGCAGCAGGAACACGATATCCACCTTGTCGCCGTCCATGGCGTCGAAATCGATAGGCTCGGCGAGGCGCGCGAACACACCGACGATGCGCTTGATCCCGGGGTGCTTGGCGTGCGGGATGGCAACGCCGTGACCAAGCCCGGTCGAGCCCAGCCGTTCGCGCTGCCACAGCACGTCGAAGATATCGCGCTCGGAGAGACCGGTGAGACGGCCGGTGCGGGCCGACATCTCTTGCAAGAGCTGCTTCTTGGTCTTGACCTTGAGCGAGGGAATCACGGCCTCGGGTGAGATCAGATCACCTAAATGCATATGTCTACCCACTTGATTGGGGGAACGACAGAGGTCGCTTCCGGTTCCGCCTAGCGTCGCTTAGCGCGCCGCTTATCCGCAAGATCGATCCAGCCGATATTGCCATCGTCGCGACGGTAGACCACGTTGATTTCGCCGTGGCTTGCGTTGCGAAAGACGACAAAGGGCCGGTCGGAGAGATCCATCTGCATCACGGCGTCGCTGACCGCCATCTCGTGCACCACGGTCTCGGCTTCGGCAATGACGATCGGATTGTCCTCATCGCGTTCCTCATGCTCCTCGGGGGCAGCCTGGATGACATAATCGGCCGCCTGCGTCTGTTTACGGGGTGTCTCGCCGCCACCATGCTTCTTCAACCTGCGCGTATAGCGGCGCACTCGCTTCTCAAGCCGTTCGCAAGCAAGGTCGGCACTCTGATAAGCGTCCGTCGCCACGCCGTGGGCTTCGAGACTCATGCCCTGCCACAAATGGATCGTGCAATCGGTACGGAACTCGCCACGTCCTTTTTCGATCCGCACATGCCCAGTAGGCTGGCGCCCGATGAACTTTTCCACCGTGCTTGCTACGCGCTCCTGGACGTAACTGCGTAACGCCTCACCGACGTCCAGGTTCTTTCCGGTAACTTGTATCGTCATAACCCGTGGAAGGCTGTCGAATGGGCCCCTTACCGTGCTTCCCGGGACGCATATCGCTGATTAGCGGGACCGATCTTCACCAAAGCCTCGTGCAAGGACTTCGGGCCCAACTCCGTTCGGCCACGATCGCAAAGTGGAAGCTAGACGTCCCCTTAAGGGGTGTCAAACCAACTATTTTTGCAATCGCCCTTTACAGATTTTGCTTTTATAGCCAAGTGGTTAGGTGAATTCAGGCGCTGGCGCCCTGGGCCATGCGCTTCAGCCTGCGGCGCTGCACCGAGGAGGGAATCCGCAACGCCTCGCGGTATTTCGCCACCGTGCGGCGGGCGATATCGACGCCGTCACCCTTCAGCCGCTCGACAATTTTGTCGTCCGACAGTACGCCGCCTACCGGCTCAGCCTCGATCATCTCGCGGATGCGGTCGCGCACCGCTTCCGAGGAGTGGGCGTCGCCGTCCAGGGTCGCGGGGATGGACGAGGTGAAGAAATATTTGAGCTCGAACAGGCCGCGATTGGTGGCCATGTATTTGTTGGCGGTGACGCGGCTCACCGTCGATTCATGCATGGAAATGGCGTCGGCCACGGTCTTCAGGTTCAGCGGCCGCAAATGTCTCACCCCGTATGCGAGGAAGGCGTCCTGCTGGCGCACGATCTCCTGCGCCACTTTCAGAATGGTGCGCGCGCGCTGGTCGAGGCTCTTCACCAGCCAGTTAGCGGTTTGCAGGCATTCGGTGAGATAGCTCTTGTCCTGCTTGCCCGTCGCAGATTTGCACACGGTCGCATAATAGGACTGGTTGACGAGGACGCGCGGCAGCGTGTCGCTGTTCAGCTCGACATGGAAGCTGCCGTCGGGGAGCGAGCGCACCAGCACGTCGGGCACGATCGGCTGGGTCGGTGCCGAGCCGTATTTCAGACCGGGCTTCGGGTTGAGGCGCTTCACCTCGGCGATCATGTCGCTGAGATCCTCGTCGGAGACGCGGGCCGCGCGTTTCAGCGCCAGCCGGTCGTGCGCGGCGAGCAGATGCAGATTGTCGATCAAGGCGGCCATGGCCGGATCGCAACGGTCCTGCTCCTTGAGCTGAAGCGTCAAACATTCGCGCAAGTTTCGGGCAAACACGCCGCAAGGCTCGAAACCCTGCATCACTTGCAGAGCTTCCTCGACCAGCGACAGCTCCGCGCCGAGAAGCTCGGCAAGGGGCTCAAGATCGCCCTGCAAATAACCGGCCTCGTCGGTCATGTCGATGAGATGGTGCCCGATCAGGCGTCTGGCCGGATCGGCGAAGGCGAGTACGAGCTGGTCGGAGAGATGATCGCGCAGGGTCCGCGTCTCGGCGACATAGGCTTCGAGGTTGGAGCCCTCATCGGCGCCGGCGCGGAGGCTTTGCGTCAGCCCGCTCCAGCCTGAGTCCTTGAGAGCGCCTGGAGTAAAGCCGTCGGCATCGGGAAACACGTCCTGCGGCTCGACATCGAGATCGTCGGTCTGGCTCACGCCGTTACCGGAC
>DATMDY010000142.1:0-13086 GCA_035557335.1 Methyloceanibacter sp. | reverse complement strand
GCAAGCGCCGCATGAGCCTGAAAGTCACCATTCTCGGCAGCGGCACCTCGGGCGGCACGCCGCGCATCGGCAATCGCTGGGGCGCGTGCGATCCCGCCGAGCCGAAGAACCGGCGCCTGCGCTGCTCGCTGCTCGTGCGGCGCGAAGCCCCGGATGGTGTCACCACCGTCCTGCTCGACACCTCGCCGGACCTGCGGCGGCAATTGCTCGACGCCGATGTGAGCTGGATCGACGGGGTACTCTACACCCATGACCATGCCGATCATGTGCACGGCATCGACGATCTTCGCATGGTGGCGTTTAACGGCGAGCGGCGCGTCGATGTCTATTACGACGCGCACACCGGCCAGCAACTCCATGAGCGCTTCCGCTATTGCTTCGAGACACCGGCGAGCGGTGAATATCCGGCGATCCTCAAAGGCCACGAGATCGGGCCCGGCGAGGTGGTGAAAATTACTGGAGCAGGGGGCACGATCGAGGCGCTGCCCTTCCGCCAGATTCATGGCTCAGGCTTCTCGCTCGGCTTCCGCTTCGGCGGCCTCGCTTATTCGCCGGATGTCAGCGGCCTGCCCGAAGAGTCGCTTGGGCTTCTGCGCGATCTCGATGTGTGGATCCTCGATGCGCTTCGCTACACGCCGCATCCGAGTCATTTCTCGCTTCAAGAGGCGCTCGACTGGATCGCGCGGGTCAAGCCGAAGCGCGCCATCCTCACCCACATGCATATCGATCTCGATTACGCGACGTTGGTGCGCGAGCTGCCGCCGGGCGTCGAGCCCGCCTATGACGGCATGATCCTAGAAACCGAAAATTGAGCTCGGAACGCTGACCGAGACCTTGCCGCGCGCCTCAGGCACGCTGATGTCGTCCGTGCTCTCGGTGTAATCGGCCTGGGCGCGGATGTTGAAGTTCTCGGGCTTGGCCAGCACGACGCCACCGCCCACCGTGTTGAGGGCTGCGGGATCCTGGAACGCCGCGTCGCTCAGATCGACGCTCGATTTGAAGAAGGCGAAAGGCTCCACGCTCGCCCCCTTGCCGGTGTCGAATTGGCGCTTCAATTCGGGCCCCACGCTGAGCCGCGTGACATCGACGGAGGTCCCTGCGATGCCGCCGATGCCGCTATGACCGGTCTCGTCGAAATAAGTGACGGCGCCGCTCTGGCTCAGTTGCCACTGGTTGATGGCCCAACTGCCTTTCACCTTGGCTTCGCTCAGCATGCGCGCGGTGTCGAAGCGCGTGCTGTCGTCGCCGATCATGGCGCTGTCCTGCGCGCTGCCCCATGCCGCCTTGGCGTCGACCGTCACATGCGGCGTCAGCCGGTAGGCCATATAGGGGCCGGCCATGAAGGCCTTGCCGTCGATGGCGTCAGGCGTGGTGACAATGTTTTGGTGGGCTTCGTCGAACTGCACTAAACCGCCGAACAGGAAATCCTGAGACATGCGGTAGTCGGCGCCGACATAAGTGGTGAGTGCATCGACTTCCTTGGCGGTCGCGCCGTCCTCGGTGAGGCTCTCGCGGCGCCCCTTGGCCCACATATCGAATTTCGGCGGCGCCGGTCTCACGGCCTTCGGCAGGGCGAAACCCTCGCCGGAAGCATCCTTGATCTGCTTGAGCCGCTCCAGTTCCGCCGCGCTGAGCGCCGAGCTCCATTGCGTAAGGCTTGTGTTGAAATTGGTGTTGTTGCCATCGGGGGTCATGGCGAAGGGTTCGCCGGAGCCGGATGTGCCGGAACCGTCCAGACGGCCGAGCCGCTCGCCGGCCGGATTGGTGGCGAGCGTGCGGTCGACGCGGCGGCGCGAAAGATCCTCGGCGAGATCGGGCGCGGCGCCGCACACGGCGATTCCCGGCGCGCCGATGGGGCACATTTCGGACGCCGCGCCTGGGCTCGCGAAGACGAGCAGGGCGGCTGCCGCAACCCCAGCGACGGGAAGCGTGGGATATGCCCGAATTGAGCCTAAGCCTCGATAATCCATAACGAATTTCCCTCTCCCCGTCCTGCCCCGACGGAGCTTAACAAGAGGTGAATCGCGTGTGATTTTTGCGGTGCAGCAAAGCCTGACCCAGATGAACGCGAGGGTCAACCCCTTCACATGCGTCATTCCGGCGTAAGCCGGAATCCAGGGCAAGCGCACAGAGGGTGTAATGCTGGATACCGGCTTTCGCCGGTATGACGAGTCAGGGTTCGACGATTTCGCCGGTCGCGGTCCAGTCGGGTGAGGCGAGCTTCACGAAAATCTCGGTCAGCTCATCCGGCTGGCGCAAGGTCGCCTGGTCCTCGCCGGGATAGGCCTCGGCGCGCATGCGCGTGGCGGTGGCTCTGGGATTGACGAGATTGACCTTGATGGCGCTGTCCCTGGTCTCGTCGGCATAGGTCTTGGCGAGCGTCTCGAGCGCGATCTTCGACACGGAGTAGGGGGCCCAATAGGCGCGGGCGGAGTCCGCCACCCCGGAAGAGGTGACGAAGATCACGCGGCCGGCCTCGGAGCGGCGAAGCAGCGGATCGAGCGTGCGGATCAGCCGCCAATTGGCGGTGAGGTTGACCGCGAGCACCTTTTCCCAATGCTCGGACGGGATATGGGTGAGGGGCGACAGCCGCCCGAGTATGGCGGCATTGCCGACCAGGATGTCGAGCCTGCCGAAGCGCTCATAGAGCTTTGGCCCGAGCGCGTCGATGGCCCCGCCATCGGCAAGGTCGAGCGGGATGAGGGTGGCTTCTTTGCCGTCACCTGCTTTGCGGACCGCGTCATCCACGCGGCCGAGCGCGCTGAGGTCGCGGGAGAGCAGAATGACGTGAGCGCCCTCGCGCGCATAGGCCAAAGCCACGGCGCGGCCGATGCCGCGCGACGCGCCGGTGATCAGCGCAATCCGGTCTTTGAGTCGTTGTTTGGTCATCCCCGGACTTTGAACACACGCGTCATTCCGGCGAAAGCCGGAATCCAGACATTCTCACCTTATGTGAATTTGACTGGATCCCGGCTTGCGCCGGGATGACGGCACTGCTAACCGACTTCGGCGAGGAAGGAGAGCTGCTTCTGGGCCGGCGGGCCTTCGCGGTCTGAGAGCCTGGTCGGGTATTCGCCGGTGAAGCAATGGTCGGTGAATTGCGGCGCGTCATCGTCGCGGCTGTCATAGCCCATGGCCTGGTAGATGCCGTCGACCGACAGGAAGGCAAGAGAGTCGGCGCCGATATAGGCCAGCATCTCTTCGAGATTGCGATGGGCGGCGAGAAGCTTGTCCTGGTCCGGCGTGTCGATGCCGTAGAAATCGGGGTGGGTGATCGGGGGGCTGGCGATGCGCATATGCACTTCGCGGGCGCCCGCTTCGCGCATCATCTGCACGATCTTAACCGAAGTGGTGCCGCGCACCACGCTGTCGTCGATCAGCACAATGCGCTTGTCCCTGACTTGAAACTCGTTGGCGCTGTGCTTGAGCTTCACCCCGAGCTGGCGGATGCGCTGCTCGGGCTCGATGAAGGTGCGGCCGACATAGTGATTGCGGATGATGCCGTATTCGAAGGGGAGGCCCGAAATTTGCGAATAGCCGATGGCCGCCGGCACGCCCGAGTCCGGAATGGGGATGACCACGTCGGCATCGGCCGGGGCCTCGCGCGCCAATTGCCGTCCCATCTCCTTGCGCACCTCGTAGACCGAGCGGCCGCCGACGATGGAGTCGGGACGGGAGAAATAGATATATTCGAAGATGCAGAGCCGCGCCGGGTATTTGGGCACGAAGCGGTGGCTCTCGATGCCCTCGTGGGTGATGACCACCACCTCGCCGTTCTCAACCTCCCGCACGAACTCCGCGTCGATGATATCGAGCGCGCAAGTCTCCGACGCGAGCACGGTCGCGTCGCCGAGCCGGCCGAGCACCAGCGGCCTGATGCCGTAGGGGTCGCGCGCGCCGACCAGCTTCTTGTTGGTGAGGCCGACCAGCGCGTAGGCGCCTTCGACCTGCAACAGCGCCTCGATGAACTTCTCGACGAATTTCCGCTTCTCGCTGCGGGCGACGAGATGGAGGATGACTTCGGTGTCGGTGGTGGATTGGCAGATGGCGCCTTTGCCGATCAGCGCCTCGCGCAAGGTGAGCGCGTTGGTGAGATTGCCGTTATGGCCGAGCGCGAAGCCGCCGGACTGGAGATCGACGAACAGCGGCTGCACGTTGCGCAACACGGGATCGCCGCAGGTCGAGTAGCGCACATGGCCGACCGCCATGTCGCCCTTGAGGCGCTCGATCACCGGGCGCGAGGTGAAGTGATCGCCCACCAGGCCCACGCGGCGCTCGGTGTGGAAATGCTCGCCGTCGAAGCTGACGATGCCCGCCGCCTCCTGGCCGCGATGCTGGAGCGCATGGAGGCCGAGCGCGGTCAAGGCCGCGGCGTCGGGATGATTGAAGATGCCGAAGACCCCGCACTCTTCGTGCAGCCGGTCCTCATCGAGCCAGCTCAAGTCGGGAGCGTCCAGTCCAGCCTGCTTGGTCACGGGCACAGCCTCCTCTCCTTAAATAAGCGCCTTGCCGAACGCTTCAATGCCACGCGACGGTTGCACTCACTTTAGTAAACCTACGACGGCTGCTCCGGCTGGACGCCTTGGCCTTCACCGGGGGCGTCGGGCTGCCCGTCGGGCTCGGGCTCACCCTGTCCGGGCAGCAATTCCTCCGGGTTCATGGGCAGCAGGGATTCGATGGCCAATTGGGTCCGCTCCAGAATGCCGAAGGACCACGCCGACTTGATCCAGTCCGGCTGGTCCCGTGCCAGCGCGCTGAACAAGATGAAGACGATGGCGACCAGCAGGAAGCCCCGCGCCAGGCCGAAGAAGAAGCCAAGCGTGCGGTCGAGCGCACCGACCCGGCTGTCGAGCACGCTGTCGGACACGCGGAAGGTGATCAAGCTTACCACGATCAGGGTGATGATGAATACCACCACGCCGAAGGTCAATTTGGCGTAGAGCTCGTTATCGATATAGGGCGAGAGCATCTGCCAATAACCGAGATTGTTGGTCAGATACAGCGCCGCCAGCGCCGCCATGGCCCAGGAGAAAATGGACAGGACCTCGCGCGTGAATCCACGCACCATGGCCAGCAAGCCCGACACGAGCATGATGACAATCAGAATGACATCAAGCCAGGAAATGGGCATGGCGCGAGGGCTCCTTGGGAGGCGCACACTACTAACACGATTCCCGGCGATGAAGCACAAATGGCCCGCTTCGGCAATGTCCGGGGGCGGGCAGACAGCGCGAAGTGTCGCAGGCTATGCTCGAATCAGTCGGCCGGCGCGGACAGCAGGGCCACAAGCTCCTCAAGCTGCGACAGCGGAACGAGGGTCATGGCCTTGACCTGCCGGTCTCCTTCGCTGGCAACGGCCGGGACCACGGCGCGGGCAAAGCCGAGCTTTGCCGCTTCCTTGAGGCGCTGGTCCATATGGCCGACGGCCCTGACGGCGCCGGTCAGGCTCACCTCGCCAAAGAACACGGTGTCCTCGTGCGCCGAGCGCCCGGCATATGAGGAGAGCAGCGCGGCGGCGGCGGCGAGGTCCGCGGCAGGCTCGTTGAGCCGCAAGCCGCCTGCCACGTTGAGATAGACGTCGTGGCCGGCAAGCCGCACGCCGCAGCGTGCTTCGAGCACGGCGATCAGCATGGACAGGCGATTGGGGTCCCAGCCCACCACGGCGCGGCGCGGTGTGCCGAGCGCAGACGGCGCGACCAGCGCCTGGATCTCCACCAGGATCGGGCGCGTGCCTTCCATGCCGGCGAACACCGACGTCCCCGGCGCGCCGCGGTCGTGATCGCTCAGGAACAGCGCCGAGGGATTCTCCACCTCCTTCAATCCCTCGAAGCGCATCTCGAACACGCCGATCTCGTCGGTCGGGCCGAAACGGTTCTTCACCGCGCGCAGCAGGCGGAATTGATGGCCGCTCAAATTTTCGAAATAGAGCACGGTGTCGACCATGTGCTCGATGACCTTAGGTCCCGCGATCTGCCCGTCCTTGGTGACGTGCCCGACCAGCACGAGCGTCGCGCCGCTGGTCTTGGCGTAGCTGATCAGCGCGGAAGCCGAGCCGCGAAGCTGGGAAATCGTGCCAGGCGCGGCTTCCACGGCCTCGGACCACAACGTCTGCACCGAATCGATGACCACCAGCGCCGGTGGAGGTCCGCTCCCCAAGGTGGCGACGATATTTGCGAGGTTAGTCTCGGTGCCGAGCGCGACCGGCGCGTCGGCCAGCCCAAGTCGCGCCGCGCGCAGCCGCACTTGCGCGGGTGCCTCCTCGCCGGAGAGATAGACGACGTGCAGGCCTGCTTCGGCAAGCTTGGCGGCGGCCTGAAGGAGCAGCGTCGATTTGCCGATGCCCGGGTCGCCGCCCACCAGCACGGCCGAGCCCGGCACCAGACCGCCGCCCAGCACGCGATCGAACTCGGCTATGCCGGTCTTAAGGCGTGGCGCGTCGCGGGTCGCCGCCGCGAGCGATTCAAAAGAAGCGAGGCGACCCTTGCCGCCTTTGATGGCGACAAGGGCGGGGGAGCCGGAAGGCGCCGCTTCCTCGATGATCGAGTTCCACTCGCCACACGCCGCGCATTTGCCGGACCATTTTGAGGTCACGGCGCCGCAGGCTTGGCAGACGAAGGCGCGCGAGGCTTTGGCCATGTGAGTGTCAGCCGCCGATATAGCGGCGGAGCGCGCGGCGGCCGAGACTGGTCAGTACCTCATAGTCGATGGTGCCGGCGCGGGCGGCAAATTCCTGGGCGGTGACATTGGGGCCGATCAGCTCGACCCAGGCGCCGCGCTGCGACAGCGCCTCCGGCACGCCGGTGACATCGACGCTGATCAGATCCATGGACACGCGGCCCAGGACCGGCGCGGCATGTCCGCCGATCGAGACGACCAGCCCCTCGGCGCCATCTTTGGTGGACAGCGCGCGGAAGAAACCGTCGGCATAGCCCACCGCCACGGTCGCCACGCGCGAAGCGCGTTTGAAAGTTCGTGTCGCGCCATAGCCGACCGTTTCTCCGGGCGCGACGGTCCGCACCTGAAGGATGCGGCCCGCAAGATGCACGACCGGTTGGAACGGGTTTGGCCCCTGGCGCCGCGGATGGCCGCCATAGAGAGCGATGCCCGGGCGCACCAGATCGTAAGCATAAGAGCGCCCAAGCAGGATGCCAGCGGAATTGGCGAGACTGGCGATAGTCTCGGGCAAAAGCGCGCGCAGCCGGTCGAAGCCCTGAAGCTGCGCCTCGCTCTTGGGATGGGTGGGATCGTCGGCGCAGGCGAGGTGGCTCATCACCAAAGATAGCCTCATGGCCGTCCACAGATCGCGCGCACTCGCAACCGCCTCCACCTCGTGCGCCGAAAGGCCGAGCCGGTTCATGCCGCTATCGACATGCACGGCACATGGGAGTTTCTCCCCCACGCTTGCCGAATATGTCGCCCACTCCTTGATCTCCTCGGCGCTGTTCAGCACCGGGCGCAAATCGTGCGTGCGGAACATAGCGGCCGTGCCCGGCAGCAATCCGGAGAACACATAGATGACGGCTTTGGGCAAAAGCGAACGCAGCGCCTTGGCTTCGGCAAGCGTCGCCACGAAGAAAATCTTGCAGCCCGCGCGCCACAGCACGGGCGCGGCTTCCGCCATGCCGATGCCGTAAGCATCGGCCTTGACCACGGCGGCGCATTCAGCCGTCCCGGCAAGCTCGCGCAAGCGGCGATAATTGGCGGCGAGCGCGTCGAGATCGATGGTGAGGATGGCGGTCTCGTGCGCGTCCGCCTCGCCTGCGTCCGGATTGGCGCCGCGCGGGCGCCGTTCCGGACCGCTGACCGTCACTCCCGCCGCTCCGGCAGGCGCTCCCCTTGGGCGAGATTCGAGAACCGGGTGAACTCCGGGGTGAACTGGAGCGGCACCGTGCCCGTGGGCCCGTGCCGCTGCTTGCCGATGATCACCTCGGCCTTGCCGCTCAGGTTTGCCATTTTCTCTTGCCACTGACTGTACTCTGGCGTGTTCAGTTGCTGAGGCGCTTCACGCTCCGCATAATATTCCTCTCTGAACACGAACAACACCACATCGGCGTCCTGCTCGATCGAGCCGGATTCGCGCAAATCTGAGAGTAGCGGACGTTTGTCCTCCCGCTGCTCGACCTGGCGGGAGAGCTGGGACAGCGCCAGGATCGGCACATTCAGCTCCTTGGCCAAGGTCTTAAGTCCGGTGGTTATCTCTGTAATCTCCTGCACGCGACCGTCAGAAGCACGCCGAGATGATCCGGACAAAAGCTGCAAATAGTCCACCACAATCAATCCTAGGCCTCGCTGACGTTTCAATCTTCTCGCTCTTGCGGCTAACTGCGCAACTGTGATGCCGCCAGTTTGATCAATAAATAACGGCAAGTGTTGAAGCTCCTGGGACACAAGAATAATTTTTTGAAACTCCTCGTCATTAATTTGCCCGCGTCGAATTTGGTTCGAAGGAATTTCGCTCTGCTCGGAGAGTATACGTGTAGCGAGTTGCTCGGCGGACATTTCAAGTGAGAAGAAGCCCACGACGCTACTGTCCTGGTCGTCCCCGGCATCCACACCGGTTCTGAGGTGCTGTGCAACGTGAAAGGCGATGTTTGTAGCGAGCGCGGTCTTTCCCATTGCTGGCCGGCCGGCAATTATGATCAAATCAGATGGCTGTAAACCACCCATTTTATGATCGAGATCGATCAGTCCGGTAGGAATACCCGAAAGCCCACCGTCACGTATGTGAGCGTTATTCGCCATATCAATGGCGGTGTTTAGGGCTGCTACGAACGGTTCGAAGCCAGAACCGTACTTACCGGTCTCAGCTAGCTCGAAAAGCTGTTGCTCGGCCTCCTCGATCTGCACTGAGGGCGGTGCGTCGATCGGCGAGTCGTAGGCGGTGTTGACCATGCCTTCGCCGATACCAATGAGCTGGCGGCGGATGGCGAGGTCGTAGATAGTCCGACCGTAATCCTCGGAATTTATTATTGTCGTCGCGTTGAGAGCCAACTGTCCTAGATATTGAGGTACAGCTATCCCACCGTATGTTGGCTCATTTTGAAAATAGGTTTTCAGAGTAACAGGCGTCGCTCTTTTTCCACCCCAAATCAGTTTCAAGGCGTGGTCGTAGATACGACCATTCAGTGCTTCAAAGAAGTGGAGCGGCTTGAGAAAGCTTGATACCCGGTCAATCGCCTCGTTGTTGACCAGGATAGCGCCGAGCAGGGCCTGCTCGGCCTCGAGATTATAAGGCGGTTCCCGGAAAACAGGGGTTTCCGGGACCGGGCGAATCGCGAGGTTCATGTCAGACCCTAATCGCGAGGTGGCTCGGGCTGAACACATAGAGCTGCCCCAAATCTTGTTTTCCCGCCTTTACACAGTCGGATATGATTCGTGGGCGAAGTTATGTCCGCTGCGTTTGCCGTGCTTGTTATGCCTTGGTGTTTGTTCCTAACTCTTCTTCAGGCGTAGCCTCCCCAGCCCCTTCGGGGCTCTCCCCCTCGGCCGGGGCGACGCCTTCCTCGAACAGGGCTTCGGCGGCGCGCTTGGCGGCTTCCGCGTCCTCCTCCGCCTCGGTCTTGGCCCGGGAGACGTCCTCGCCGCGCGCCTGGCGGATGGCCTCATCGGCTGAGCGGGCGACATTGATGGTGATGTGAGGCTCGACTTCGCCGTGCAGCGTGATGCGGATGTCGTGCAGGCCGAGCGCCTTGATTGGGCGGTCGAGCATCACCTGCCGCCGTTCGATGGAGAAGCCGCCTTCGCTCACCGCGCTGGCAATGTCGCGGGTGGACACCGAGCCGTAGAGCTGACCGGACTCACCGGCTTGGCGGATAATGACGAAGCTCTTGCCGGCGAGCTTGGTCGATACGGATTGGGCCTCGGATTTGAACTCGAGGTCGCGCGCTTCGAGCTGGGCACGTTCGCGCTCGAAGCGGGCGCGATTGGCTTCGGTGGCGCGCAGCGCCTTGCCCTGCGGCAAGAGATAGTTGCGGGCAAAGCCGTCCTTGACCGTGACCACGTCGCCCATTTGTCCGAGGCGGCCGATGCGCTCAAGCAGGATCACTTGCATGTCTCACTCCTATTTTCTTCAAGTCGTGCCGCTGCCGGTGGGGGGTTGGCCGCTCGGTGGCTGGCCACTCGGTCCCGGCCGCTGGCGAATCCCGAGCATGGGCTCGGCCAGGCCGAGAATGGCGACCAGGATGGCAACCCATCCCAACAGCAAAATTCCGAGATAGACCGTGGTGAGCAGGAGCCCGCGCGCGGTCATGCCCTTGCTATACACGTGGATGACCGCGAGTCCCTGGAGCACATAGGCGAACAGGAGCGCGCCGGCGAGGCCGGTGGCGAGTAGCCCGGGCAGGCCGGGAATAAAAGAGAGCGCGAGCGCGCCAGCAAAGAGGAGCACCAGGAAGTTCGGCAGCTCGAGCGCATGCAGATCGGGCCAGGGCCTGAGCGCGCGCCCCGAAGCATCGACGATGAGGCCCGCGAGCCACAGATTGAACAGCGAGATGGTGAGCCAGACGATGGCGAAGGCGGCGGGCAGGGCGCGTGCGATCAGGGTCGACAGATTGGCGATATTCTCCTCGGTGAACAGGGTGCCGTCTTTGTCGAGCTCCTTCAGCGCACTGTGATCCAGCATCTGGCGGATAGATTCGCGATAGCTGTCCTGGTCGTAGCCGAGGATCAGCACGAGGATGCCGGCCAGGAAACCGGCGATCAGCGCGGCCCAGGCGACCAGGCGGCCGGGCGGGTACCATTCGACTGCGGCTCCGCCAATTTGCGGCTTTCCATCGCTACGCGAGAGCAGAGCAAGATAAACCAGCAGCGCCATGGGGAGCGCGATCGACAGCGCAAAGATCGCCGCCGTGGGCGGCCCGAGGCTGAGCGCGATGACGAGGGTCCCAGCGAGCGCCGAGACAAGCGCCGCCATACTGCCCCAGCCGAGGCCGGCGAGACATATCGGCAAGGGCGCGAGATAAAACAGCACGCCGGCAAGCGCGGTCGCCGTGGCGGCCGAGGCGAAGAGCGCCGCTGAAACCAGGCCTGAGCCTGCGCCGATGATGAGGGGTGTCGGCATTTGTCGCTGTCCCGCCTCCTGGAGCGGTTAGGGGAGGGCCGGCCCGCCCCAACTTCTCTTAACGTCCAAACTCAGGCGACCCGCCCGATCTCCTGCTACTGAATGAGATAAGGCAGAAGGCCGAGGAAGCGCGCCCGCTTGATGGCGCGCGCCAATTCCCGCTGCTTCTTGGCGGACACGGCGGTGATGCGGCTCGGCACCATCTTGCCGCGCTCCGACACGTAGCGCTGCAACAGCTTCACGTCCTTGTAGTCGATCTTCGGCGCCTTATCGCCCGAGAACGGGCAGGTCTTGCGCCGGCGATAGAAGGGGCGGCGCGCCTGGACTTGCGTCATGCTCATCTATGCGTCCTCCACGTCTTCGACGGCTTCGACGGGATCGACGATGTCAACCTCCACCGCCTCGCGCGGTTCGCGCGGGGCAAAGTCGCGGTCACGGTCGCGCCTGCCGCCGCGGCGGTCACCGCGATCACCCCGGTCGCCGCGATCGCGATCGCCACGGTCGCCCCGGTCGCCCCGGCCGTCGCGTTCGTCGCGATCGGCGCGGCGCATCATCGCCGACGGGGTGTCGTCATGCTCGTCGACCCTGACGGTGAGGAAACGGATCACGTCGGCGGACAACCGCTCCTGGCGCTCGAGCTCATTCACCGCCTCATGCGGCGCGTCGATATTCAGCAGCGCGTAATGCGCCTTGCGATTTTTCTTGATGCGATAGGCGAGGGACTTGAGGCCCCAATATTCGGTCTTGCCGACCTTGCCGCCCTTCTCCTCGAGCAGGGTGCGGAAGGTCTGCATGATGGCTTCGACCTGCTGCTGCGAGATGTCCTGGCGCGCCAGGAACACGTGTTCGTAGAGAGGCATGAAGTGCCTTTCCTTCTTCTTTGCTCCGGCGCTAAGCCTCGCATGGGCGCTTTAGAAGGAAAGGCCCAAGAGAAGACCCGTGAGAGCGGAGACACGGGAGGGTGGCTAAAGCCTGCCGCTCATAAGAGCGGTCCTCCGTTCAGCCTCCGACCGGAGCGGTTGCTGGTGGCGCTTTATAAGCTTTCACGCGGGCTTTGCAAGGGTGCCAAGCGCCTATTGCGGCAGCGAGACGGAGGTGCATTCCGTCTCTTTATTGTCCTTGATCGAGAACGCCTTGCAGTTGCTCTGCGCGTAGATTTCGACCACCCCCACTTTTTCGATCGGCGCATCGGCATAGTCGAGGGTGATGGTCACCGGCGTCTCGACCTGTGTGGTCATGTCCTGGGGCGGGCGTCCCTTGGCATCGAAGGCGAAAATGAGGTCCTTGGGGTCGCCGATTCGTGGGGTGAGCTGCAGTTCGGAATAGCCTGGCGCCGGTGCCGCGGCCTCGACGGTAATGGTCAGGATCGGCTTATCCGACTGACTGATCGAAGCCGTTACGCCCTTGACGCTTGAGAGGGCCACCAGCGCCGGGTCTGGCGGGGTCTTGTCCTTCCACGGCCAGGGGTGCGTCTCGGCGGCGAGGGGAGGAGAGGCGGCAATCGCGGCGAACGCGGCGAGGGCGCCGATGAGAATTGGGCGTTTCATATAGATATCTCCCATGCGCGGAATTGTCCGCGCACTTCTAGCACACTGGGTTGCGAGGGCGCGCCTGGTTTTGGCCCTCGCTTGACAGGCCAGATTGAAACAGTGTCTTTGGCCGCATCTCCATCAATATGAAGTCATTTTGCTGCGCATGAGCATTGCCTTTATTTTTCCTGGCCAGGGTAGCCAAGCCGTCGGCATGGGCGCCGAATTGGCCAAGGCCTATCCTGCGGCCCGTGCCGTATTCGCCGAAATTGACGAGGCGCTGTCGCAGAACCTCTCCAAAATAATGTGGGAGGGGCCTGAGGCCGATCTGACCCTCACCGAGAATGCACAACCGGCGCTGATGGCCGTGTCGCTTGCCGCAATGCGCGTGCTCGGCGAGAAGGGCGTGAGGCTCCCCGACACGATCGCCTATGTCGCGGGCCACTCGCTCGGCGAATATTCCGCGCTCGCGGCTTCCGGCGCGCTCACCCTCGCCGA
>DATMDY010000141.1:0-7627 GCA_035557335.1 Methyloceanibacter sp. | reverse complement strand
AAGGCCTCGATGCCGAGAAGGAAGCGCGCGATGCGGTGCGACGGTTCGGCCTTGACCAGGTCGTTGGCCAGCGCCGCGGCACGATGCCAATGGGCCGATGCCGCTTCGAGCAGGAAGGTCTGTTCGAGAATGATCTCATTGGTCGGGTCGCCGGCCAGCGCCTTTGAATAGAAATTGGCGGCGGCGAGGATGTCGTGATCGCCACGCGCTACCCGCCCCGAGAGATAATTGCCGAACAGCGTGCCAGGCTTCACGTCCTGCGCGTCGTCGGTCACCACCTCCGAATAGGCGGTGGGAGCGGCGATGACTGCTACAAGAAGGAGAGAACTCCACGCCCATTTGCGTAGAGTTGCCCTATCGTCAATGGTCATGTGGCATCGGCTGGCCCGCCGCCCCAATCTGCAATCGGTATCATCCACGAGGAAGGTTAAGGGGTTTTCCCCCAGGTGCAAAAGCTTTTTGCCGCCCAATCGCGGCGCGTTTATGGCCCGTGCGCCGTCAATTACCTCACATATTCACGTAATTCGGCCCGTCGCCCCCTTCGGGAGGCACCCAGTCGATATTCTGCGCCGGGTCTTTCACGTCGCAGGTTTTGCAATGGACGCAGTTCTGCGCGTTGATCTGGAAGCGGAGCTTGTCCCCCTCCTCCACCACCTCATAGACCATCGCCGGGCAATAACGCTGGGCCGGCTCGGCGAACTCCGGGAGATTGCGCTCGATGGGTATCGAGGGATCGGCGAGGCGGAGATGCACCGGCTGGTCCTCGGCGTGATTGGTACCGGACAGGAACACCGAGGAGAGAATGTCGAAGGTGAGTACGCCGTCGGGCTTAGGATATTCGATCGGCTTCACCTCGCTCGCCTTCTTCAGGCTTGCATAGTCAGGCTTCTGATGCTTCAGCGTGTGGCCGAGGAACGGGAGAAGCGTGTTGAGCCACATATCAAGGCCGCCAAGCATGACGCCGAGCCGCGTCCCGAAGCGCGACCAGAGCGGCTTCACGTTGCGCACCTTCTTGAGCTCCGTGACCATGGCGCTCGACGCGACGGCCTCGGGGTAGGCTTCGAGCACGTCGCGGGAGCGGCCCGCCTCGATCGCGGCGAACGCGGCATCAGCGGCCATGATCCCCGACAGCACGGCGTTGTGCGAGCCTTTGATGCGCGGCACGTTCATGAAGCCCGCGGCGCAGCCGATCAGCGCGCCGCCAGGAAAAACGAGACGCGGGATCGCCTGAAAGCCGCCTTCGGTGAGCGCGCGCGCGCCATACCCAATGCGCCTACCGCCTTCCAGATGCTCGCTTATGCGCGGGTGCATCTTGGCGCGCTGAAATTCCTTGAAGGGATTGAGATAGGGATTCTCATAGTCGAGATGGACGACGTAGCCGACTGACACGAGGTTCTCGCCGAAATGGTAGAGGAAGGATCCGCCGCCGGTTTTGTCCTCGAGCGGCCAGCCCATGGTGTGCTGCACGAGACCCGGCCGGTGCTTCTCCGGCGGAATTTCCCATAGCTCCTTCAGGCCGATGCCAAATTTCTGCGGGCCCGACTCCGCGTCGAGACCGAGCTTCTTGATCAGTTGCTTCGAGAGCGAGCCCCGCGCGCCCTCGGCGATCAACGTGTATTTACCCATGAGAGCGATGCCCGGCGTGTAGCTGTCCTTGTGGCTGCCGTCGCGCGCCACACCCATGTCGCCGGTAATCACGCCTTCGATCTCGCCATTGGATCCGAAGATCGCCTGCGTGACAGCGATGCCGGGATAGATCTCCACGCCAAGCGCCTCGGCCTGCTCGGCGAGCCATTTGGTCAGCGCCCCGAGGCTGCCGATATAGCAGCCATGATTGCTCATCAGCGGCGGCATGAAGAAATTCGGGAAGCGGATGCCGCCCGTCTCGGTGAGGTAATAGAAGCGGTCTTCGGTGACTTGCGTTTGGAGCGGCGAGCCCTTGTCGCGCCAATCGGGGATCAGGCGGTCGAGCCCCACGGGATCGATCACCGCGCCAGACAGGATATGCGCGCCGACCTCGGAGCCTTTCTCCAAGACCACCACGGAGAGGTCCGTCCCCTTCCCGGCGGCGAGTTGCTTGAGCCGGATCGCAGCCGATAGACCCGCGGGACCTGCGCCGACGATGACCACGTCGAACTCCATGGTCTCGCGCTCAATCTCTTCTGGCTCGGTTTGGGTAATTTCGCTCAAGGCCAAAGCTCCGTCATTCCGGCGGGGCCGGAATCCGCATCACTCGACAGATTCATCCGCTGGATACCGGCTTTCGCCGGCATGACGACCTGCTATCATTCGTGAGGCCCAGCGATATTCATCGATATTCATAATGACAAATAGGCGCTTGGGAGAGGCGTGGCAAATGGCGGCATCCAAGCGCGACCAGGCACAGGCATTGCTCGATTGGTACCGGGCGATGGGCGTCGACGAGGCGATCGGCGAGGTGTCGGTCGATCGTTTCGCAGCCCCGGCAGTCGAGGCAGCACCGTCAACCCCTCGGCCAGAATCGAAGACCTCCGCCAAGACGCCAAGCACGACTCCCCAGCAGAACTCTCTTCTCAATGGCAAGTCGTCAGGAAACCCCATCGAGACGGCGGCGACACTTGCCGATCTCGAGGCGCTGGCCGGGCAGTTCGAGGGCTGCGCCTTGAAGCGAACGGCGAAGAGCCTCTGCTTCGCGCGTGGCAGCAACCAGGCGCGGGTCATGTTCATCGGCGAGGCGCCGGGCCGCGACGAAGATCTGCAAGGCAAGCCTTTCGTCGGCCGTGCCGGCAAGCTGCTCGACCGCATGCTGGCCTCGATCGGCCTCTCGGAGGACGACGTCTACATCACCAATACGGTCTATTGGCGCCCGCCCGGCAACCGCACGCCGACGCCGCAGGAGATCGAGTCCTGCGCGCCGTTCCTGGCGCGGCAGATCGAGCTGCTCAAGCCTGATATCATCGTGCTGCTCGGCGGCGCGGCGGCGAAGAGCATTCTCGACACCGGCGAAGGCATCATGCGGCTTCGGGGCAAATGGCTGACTTACCATTCCGGCGGCCGCGACATCCCCACCATCGCCACGCTTCACCCCGCTTATCTGCTGCGCACGCCCGGAGATAAACGCCTCGCCTGGCGCGACATGCTCATGGTGAAGCGGGCGCTGAAGCGCAAAGAATGACCCGCATCGACGAAAGCCGTCCCTTCATTCCGTTGCGCATCGCCGTGCTCACGGTCTCCGACACACGGACACCGAAGACCGACAAGTCCGGCCCGCTGCTCGCCGGCATGATCAAGGAAGCGGGCCACACGGTGGCCGAGCATGCCATCGTCGAGGACAGTCCCAAGTCAATCAGGAAGCAGGTGAAGCGCTGGATAAAGGACAAGCAGGTCGATGTGGTGATCACCACCGGCGGCACCGGCCTCACCCAGCGCGACGTGACGCCGGAAGCGGTGAAGCCGCTATTCGACAAGGAGATCGAGGGCTTCTCGGCGCTCTTCCACATGCTGAGCTACAAGATGGTGGGCACCTCGACGGTGCAGTCGCGCGCTTGCGCCGGCGTGACCAAGGGCACTTACATCTTCTGCCTGCCTGGATCGCCGGGCGCCTGCACCGACGCCTGGGACGGCATCCTCAGATCGCAGCTCGACAACCGCCACCGCCCCTGCTCGTTTGTCGAGATCGTGCCGCGATTGACAAAGGATAAACGGACAAAGAAGGGCTGAGCGCGCTAACCGTAGAGCCGCGCCAGCGCCCGCACCGGCGAGAGCAGCACCTGTCCGAGATTGCGCAAGCCACGCGCGAGATAGCCTTCGCTCTGATATCGCTGGGCGCTGATCACCGCGCGCGATTTGAGCATCACCATCTCGCCGCGCTTCAGAAGCTGCACGAGATCGGCGCCGTCACGGAAACCGCCGAGCCGGTCGTAGAGCTTGCGCGAGATAAGCAAGCCCTGATCGTCGTAAGGCAGCGCGAGCAGGAGACTGCGCAGCCGCACCAGCCATTCAGCCAGCCACGGCATGAAGCCGTCGTCGTCGAGCGCGAATCGGAAGAAGGCCGCGGCCTGACTGCGGCGTCCGCTTTCGACCCGCTCGATGAAGGCTCGAGCTTCCTCGGCCCAGCCGGGCTCGAGCACCGTGTCGGCATCGAGGAACAGTAGCCAATTGGCGCGCGCCTGGGCCGCGCCGGCGGCGAGCTGGCTGTCGCGCCCTCGCGGCGCATCGATCAGTTGCGTGCCTGCGGCATCGGCGATGATGCGGGTGTCGTCGCTCGATCCGCCATCGGCGAGGATCGCCTCCTGAACCAGGCCGTCGACTACGGCCGGAACCAGCGCGGCCAAAGTGGGCGCGAGCGTGCGTTCGGCGTTCAGAGTGGGGATAACCACCGAAATCATTGGCCGGACCTATCGCTTTTATCCCCAGCCATCAATCAATAAGCTGGGGATAAGCCCAAAATGTTCTTGCTTTGTTCTTTTACTCGTCCTATATGGACGGCATGTCGGTAGCGTTACGCAAAGCGTCTGAAATGGAGAGTTCCCCGCTCGAGACGGGGGGCATGGTTGTTGCGCGCCGGCATGGCAGAGGCGCGCAGACCAATCGTTCGGGACGGTACGAGCCGATCTCTTACGAGCCGACCGACGATGGCTGGGAGTCGCTGGCCGAGCTCGAAGCGCTCTCCACCGAAGTGCAGGAAGTGCCGGCGCGGCGTATCATCACCCGCAACGAATCCCCCGATATCGGCTTCGACCGCTCGATTAATCCCTATCGCGGCTGCGAGCATGGCTGCATCTACTGCTTCGCACGGCCGACCCATGCTTTTCTCGGCCTGTCGCCGGGACTCGATTTCGAGACGAAGCTGTTCGCCAAGACCAATGCCGCCGAGGCGCTGAAGCGCGAACTGGCCGAGCCCGGCTACAGCGTCCGCACCATCGCCATCGGCACCAACACCGATCCCTATCAACCGATCGAGCGGCGCTACCGCATCATGCGCCGTATCCTGGAAGTGCTGGACGCGACCAGCCATCCAGTCGGCATCGTCACCAAATCTTCGCTTGTCCTTCGCGACCTTGACATTCTCACCTCGATGGCCAAGCGCGGCCTGGTCAGGGTTGCGCTGTCGGTGACGACGCTCGACCGGAGATTGGCCCGCGCCATGGAACCGCGCGCGAGCACGCCCGACAAGCGCATCGAGACGCTCGAGAAGCTGGTAAAGGTAGGCATACCCACCTCGGTCATGGTGGCGCCGGTCATTCCCGGTCTTACCGACATGGAGATGGAACGCATCCTCGAGCGCGTTGCGGTGATCGGGGTAAAACAGGCGGGCTACATTCTGTTGCGGCTGCCGCTCGAGATCGGCGATCTCTTCACCGAGTGGCTCAAGGAAAATTGCCCCGACCGCGCCAATCGCGTGCTGTCCCTGATGCGCTCAACCCGCGGCGGCAAGCTCTACGACGCCAAATGGGGCGAGCGCATGGTCGGCGACGGGCCTTATGCCTGGATGATCGGGCGGCGCTTCGAGATGGCGGCGGAACGGCTCGGCTTCAACCAGGATGAATATGTCCCGCTCCGCAAGGATCTGTTCACGCCTCCTGTCCTTCCCGGCCAGCAGCTGCGCCTGCTCTAACGGCGATTTTCCACAGCCTAGCGGCGACACCCGACGACGGGTTGCAATGACCGTGGGGTATGCGCGAAAGTCCCGAGGTCATGGGACTGCCAGCCGAATCGATTCCCGTCCGCACGTTGCCAACCTTCGACCTCGAAGAAGCGATGATGCTGGAACATAGCGGTCCAGTCGTGGGCATCGACGAGGCCGGGCGCGGGCCCTGGGCTGGGCCGGTGGTGGTCGCCGCGGTGATCCTCAATCCCGCCCGCATCCCCGAGGGCTTGAACGACTCGAAGCTGCTGTCGCCCGAGGCGCGCGAGGACCGCTACGTCGAAATCATGGCCACCTCTTGCGTGGCCATCGCCATCGGCCAAGTGCGGCGCATCGACAAGATCAACATCCTGCAAGCGAGCCTGTGGGGCATGCGGCTCGCTTATCGCGCGCTCGGCGTGCCGGTGGGCTCGGCACTGATCGACGGCAATATCATTCCACGGCGCTTCCCCGCCAAAGCCCGCGCCGTGGTCGGTGGCGACGGCTTGTCGCTGTCGGTGGCGGCGGCCTCCATCGTCGCCAAGGTCACCCGCGACCGCATCATGGTGAAGCTCGCGCGCCGCTATCGCCGTTACGGTTGGGAGAGCAACAAGGGCTACGGTACGCCTGAGCATGCGCGCGCCGTCAAGAATCACGGCGTGTGCACCCATCACCGCCGTTCCTTCTCACCCGTGGAACGCGCGATCAGGCTGCTCGAAGCCCGCGCCGCCAATCTCGCGCCGGTTGAGGACTAGACGATCCAGCTCATGATGCGGCGGGCGATTTGCTCCGCGCCAGGCTCAAGGATCAACATGTGTCCATGGCCTTGGATCACCCAGAAAGCCGCGTCCTTGATGCCGTCGGCGGTCTTGCGCGCCGTTTCGAGCGACACGATGCGGTCGTCGCTGCCGGACAGGCACAAGACCCGGCAGCGTATCTTCGCGGTATCGACCACCGTCGCCCCGGTCCAATCGAACATCCAGAAGAATAGTTCAAATAGCGCGCGGCCCGACTCTGGTCCGAATTTGTCGAACACCGCACGCTGTTCGGCCTCGGGTAGCTTGTTGAGCGTGTAGATACGCGCGAGGTCGAACACCGGATCGAGCACCTTGGTCCAGAATGGACCGGCCGCCATCAGGTCCTTGGCAAGCTGCTTTTCCGGATCGGTCTGCGGCAGGATGCCGGAACGCGGCGCGGGACTGACCAGGATCAGCATGCTCGCCAATCCTTCGGCCGCGAGTTGCTGGGCGAGGACTGCGCCCATGGAATGACCGAGCAGCACCGGCGGCGCGCCGAGAGATTTGACGAAGGCCCTCATCTCGTCGCGGTAGTCGGCGATGCCTTTGTCGAGCAGAACCTTCGCGGCGTCAGCCTTGCGCGCGCCGTGGCCGATCAGGTCAGGCGCGTGGCAGGTCCAGCCGAGTTCCTCGAACACCTTGCTGAACTCGTCGAAGCACCAGCCGCCGGCATTGGCGCCGTGCAGCATGACGATGTCTTTGGTCAAAACCTGCTCCCCGCCGTTCCGTGCACCGCCCTCGGCCGGACCCCCGGCACGGGCTCGTTTGATCGGGTTTAGTAGAGCGAGGCCGAGCATGGCTTCAAGGAATTGCCGGCGAAAAATGTGCATCGCGGTGAATTAAGCCCAATTTTACCCGAAGCCGCCAGCATGGCCCGGTCCCGCCATGAGCGGGCGCGTTCAGTATTGCGTAACCCGAAAGCGGCGTCATGGGCGTGGGGGCGAAAAAGGGGGAAAATCTCCCCCTTGATCAGATCGTTGTCGGCGACTGCCTGGAGGCCCTTGGGCGGCTGCCTGCGGCAAGTGTCGACCTTATCTTCGCCGATCCGCCCTACAATCTGCAGCTTAACAACGATCTCTATCGACCGAATAACAGCCTCGTCGATGCCGTCGACAACGATTGGGACAAGTTTGGCAGCTTCGCCGCCTATGATGAGTTCACCCGCGCCTGGCTTGCCGCCTGCCGCCGCGTGCTCAAGCCCGCGGGCAGCCTCTGGGTGATCGGC
>DATMDY010000140.1:0-12060 GCA_035557335.1 Methyloceanibacter sp. | reverse complement strand
GCGGTGAGCCGGGCCGGGACCGCAGATTTGGAAAGCGTTGGCGGCATCAGCGCGCAAATGGCCAAGACCATCTATGATCACTTCCACGGATGACTTGAGTTGAACGAGCGCACCGACATGGCCGATCAGGGTTTGACCGCCGCGACGCCGGTTTCAGGCAGCCGCTTTCTAAGCCTGCCGAACGTGCTCACCTTCGGCCGCATCCTTGCCATTCCCGCTCTGGTCGCCTGCTTCTTCGTCACAGGCGATTGGGGGCGCTGGGCGGCCATGTGGATTTTTATCGCCGCGGGCGTGAGCGATTTCCTCGACGGCTATCTCGCCCGTGCCTGGCAGCAGCAAAGCAAAATCGGCCGCATGCTCGATCCGGTCGCCGACAAGCTGATCGTGTCGGCTGCGCTTATGATGCTCGCCGCCGACGGCACCATCGCCGGTTGGTCGCTTTGGGCGGGCGTCATCATCCTCTGCCGCGAAATTTTGGTGTCGGGCCTGCGCGAGTTTCTCGGCACGCTCGCCGTCAGCATGCCGGTCACCAAGCTCACCAAATGGAAGACGGTGTTGCAGATGGTGGCCATCGGCTTCCTGCTCGCCGGCAGCGCGGGTGACAAGATTTGGCCTTACACCACGCAGTTCGGCCTGACCCTGCTATGGATCGCCGCCATCCTCACGCTCTATACCGGGTGGGATCATCTGCGCGCCGCCTGGAGGCATGTGATGGCTGAGGAGAGCGGCTAGCATGCGTCTCATGTATTTCGCCTGGGTCAAGGAGAAGACTGGAATCGCGGCGGAAGATGTCGAGCTGCCGGACAGCGTAGCGACCGTTGGTGAGTTGATCGCCTGGCTCAAGACGCGCGGGCCGGAATTCGCCAACGCGTTCGAGCAGAGCGAAGTGATCCGCGCCGCCATTGACCGGAGTCACGCGCGCCACGATGCGCGGATTGGGCAGGCGCGCGAGATTGCCTTCTTCCCGCCGGTAACCGGAGGCTAGCGTGATCAGAGTCCAGCAGGAGGATTTCGACGTTGCCGCCGAGATCGCGCGACTTAAAGAGGGGCGCTCCGATATCGGTGCCATCGTCACCTTCACCGGCGCGGTGCGCGACAAGGGCGGCGCCGTCACCGAAATGACGCTCGAACATTATCACGGCATGACCGAGCGCGAGCTTGAGCGTCTCGAGGCGGAGGCGAACGCGCGCTGGAAGCTGCAAGCAAGCCTGATCGTGCACCGCACCGGCAGTCTGCAGCCTGGCGACAATATCGTGCTGGTGGTCACCGCATCGGAGCACCGCGATGCCGCCTTCGATGCCGCGCGCTTTCTGATGGACCATCTCAAGACCAATGCGCCGTTCTGGAAGCGCGAGACAGGCCCTTCCGGCAGCCGCTGGGTCGAGGCCGAGCCGGGCGACGCGATCGCCCGCCAACGCTGGCACCAGAAGCACGCCGCCGAGTGACCCGTGTGTGCTTTGACCCAGCACAGGAAATTAGAGGATGCGCGTGGAGCGAGAAACATGGAAGATGGCACAGCGTTTTGCCATGGTGCCAACCGCGTTCGTCGATTTGAATCATGTTGAACACGACGATGACGTCAACAAAGCCACCTATCCTCCAGGTGCGCGAGCTGGTTCGAGCTTTTGGCGGCATCGTCGCCGTCAATGCGTTCAGCCTCGATGTCTACCCCGGCTCGATTCATGGCTTAATCGGTCCGAATGGTGCCGGCAAGACCACGACCTTCAACGTCATTAGCGGCTTCTACGCACCGTCAAGCGGCCAGATCATTTATCTCGGCGAGGACGTCTCGGGACGTGCGACCAGCGCGCTTGCCGAGCTTGGACTGATCCGCACCTTTCAGGGCACGACCCTGTTCCATGAGCTCAGCGTGCTCGACAATGTCAGGCTCGGCTGTCACCGCAGCGCCAAGGCGGGTCTCGTCAAGCGCATTCTCGGCCGCGACCGGACGACGGAAGCGGCCGCCGACCGCAAGGCGCGCGACATTCTGGAACTCTTCGGCCTACAGGATCAGGCGGACGAGCTTGCCGCCAACCTGCCCCACGGCCATCAGCGCGCGCTTGGCATGGCGGTGGCGCTTGCCGCCGACCCTAAGCTCATGCTGCTCGACGAGCCCTTCACCGGCATGAACCCGGAGGAGACCAGACGGATGATTGAGCTCGTCCGGCTCGTACGCGACGAGCATGGCGTGACCATCATGCTGATCGAGCATGACATGCAGGCGGTTATGGGCTTATGCGAAACCATCACGGTGATGAATTTCGGCACGCTCCTGGCGGAAGGAACGCCCGAGGAGGTGCGCACCAACCCCGCCGTTATCGAAGCTTATCTGGGAAGCGCGGTCGATGCTGCTTGAGATCAACAACGTTCACGTCCACTACCACAAAGTGGCGGCCCTTAAGGGCATCAACATGGAAGTGCCCGAGGACGGTATCGTCACCATCATCGGCGCCAACGGCGCGGGCAAGAGTACCACCTTGCGCGCCATTTCCGGGCTGGCACGCATCAGCAAGGGCGAGATCATATTCGCGGGCGAGCATATCGACAGACTGCCGCCGGAGAAGATCGTGACTCGCGGCATCGCGCACGTCCCCGAAGGCCGCCGCGTCTTTCCCGACCTGACGGTCGAAGAGAATCTGCGTACCGGGGCGTTCCTGCGGTCCGACAGAGCAGGGATCGACAAGGATCTCGACGAGGTATTCCAGCATTTTCCGCGCCTCAAGGAGCGTCGCAAACAATGGGCGCGGTCCCTGTCGGGGGGCGAGCAGCAGATGCTCGCCATCGGCAGGGCTCTCATGTCCCGGCCGAGAATGCTCATTCTCGACGAGCCCTCGATGGGATTGTCACCGGTCATGGTGCAGGAGATGGCGCGCATCATTCGCGATATCGTCGCGCGGGGCGTTGCCGTCGTACTGGTCGAGCAGAATGCCGAACTGGCGCTTAAACTGGCGCGCTACGCCTATGTGCTCGAGACCGGAAGCATCGCGCTGCAAGGGCCGGCGCACGAACTACATGACAACGAGCATGTGAAGCGGGCCTATCTTGGCGGCTGAAACCTGGAGCGCGCAGGAACTCCTCAACGCGGGATGGAGCGAAGCCGATCTTGCCTGGGAGGCGGCGGCTGAGCGGACGGCCGAAGCCGTCGCGCAACAAAACTATTTGCTGGCCAAGGACGTGGCGGGGCAAGCGCTGCAGATCGCGCGCGCCGATTTCGAGCCGATCGACCCCCGCCTCGGCACGAGCCTCGCCAATTACGGCCTGTGCCTCTCTTTATCGAACTACGGCGAAGAAAATGCGTTCTTGTTCTGCGAGGCGATCGACGTATGGCGGCGCTCAGCGCCGTGGATCGCCCGCATGGATGCGCCGCGGGTGGCGCGGAGCTCGCTGTTTCACATGCGCATGGAGGCGCGCCATCGCGACACTTACAGAGCTCGATGGCAGCAGCGGTGGCAGGAGATCGCCGCCGAGGCAACCATGCGGCTTGAAGCGCTGAACGCCTTCAATAGCGCGTCCGCGGCAGACGCGATGGCGCACTGGCGGTGCGAGCGTCCGGCCATGCTTAACGATACGCGCAAGCTGATGGCGGCGGCGTTCCTGCTTCTGGCGCCACCCGCCCCCAAGGCGGATACGAGGTGAGCTACCGCTCTTATTGCGCCGGCTGCTCGGTTTTCGCCCCCCGCTTCGCTGCGGCGCGGCGGTCTCTGCGCCCGGCGAGCCATCCCTTGATCTTAGGCACCACGCTCTCCAGGCCGTTCGGCAGGAACAAGATGGAGACAATGAGGATCGCGCCGTAAAGCATCGGCCGCATCTGGTCGACACCGAGTGCGCGCAGCACCACCTCGTTGAGGACCGTGAGAGCGACCACGCCGAGAATCGGACCGTAGAACGTCGCGGTTCCGCCGACGATCGCCCAAATCAAAATGTAGACCATCTCCTCCACGCCAAACCGGTTGGGGTTCACCGTGCCGACATACTGTGCGTAGAGCGCGCCCGCGAGGCCAGCGAAGAACGCCGAAATGACGAAGGCCATCATGCGATAACGGAAGGTATTGACGCCGACCGATTCGGCAAGCTTGTCCTGCCAATGGATGGCGTGGAAGGTGAGGCCGACGCGCGAGCGCTCGATGCGGCAGAGGATGATAAGCGATATCGTCACCACGATCAGGCAGAGATAGTAATAGTGAGCCGGGTCGTAGAAATCGATTGAGAGAAACTCGATATCGGGAAACGGCGGAATAAGCTTGATGCCCTTAGGCCCGCCGAACAGCCAAGTCAGCTCGCTCCATTTCCAGACCAGTCGGATGATCTCGCCCGCGGCAAAGGAGCCGATCAGGAAATAGAAGCCTTTCATGCGAAGCAGGGGGAAGCTCAACAGAAAAGCAATCAATCCTGCCGCCCCCGCCCCCATCAGCATGGATAACGGCACCGGGAGACCCAGCTGCTTTGCGGAGAGCGCCGAGCCATAGGCGCCGATGCCCATGATGACCGCATGGGCAAGCGACCATTCACCGGTCAACGTCAATAGCCGGTAGCTGCTTACCAAGAGAATGTTGATGGTGAGAAAGACGAGAATTTCTTTCTGCGAGAAGGACAGCAGATGCGGGAGCACGATCAGCGCCGCCGCAAGCAGGATAAATCCGCCCGCCCGATAAAGGCGGGCACTTGCGGGAGGCTCAGACACGTTCCTTGGCTCCGAACAAGCCGGTCGGCCTGACGATCAGAACGATGAGCATCAACAGCAGGCCTACGATGTTAGCGAGCGTCCCGTCATAAATCGTGGTGACGAAGGTATGCACGAAGGCATAGAGAATGGCCGCCAGCACCGCACCTCCCAGAGAGCCGATACCGCCGACAATGATGATAATGAAGGCAGTGATGATAACCGCATGCCCCATGAACGGGGCCGGCGCGACGAGCGGAGCGGTAAGCGCGCCTGCCACGCCCGCGAGAGCCGCGCCGATGAACATCGCGAGTCGTGCTGTTTGGTTTATGGATATACCCTGAAGGGCGGCAGCTTCACGATCCTGCGCACAGGCCCGCAAGGCCCAGCCGAACTTGCTCTTGCGCAGGAAGAGCCACAGCGCGGACAGCAGGACGACCGCGGCTACGATGACGTAAAGCCGCTGATAGGTCAGCACCACACCGTCCAGAAACACGATCGTCTCCTGAGTCGGGGGCGGCACATGTCTCATCCGAATGCCGAAACCGAGCACCGCGATCGTTTGCAAGATGAGAAGGAATCCGATCGATGCAATCAACCCACCGAGCGGATTGTCGCGCAACGGCCTGAACAGACCGTACTCCATGACCAGTCCGAGTAACCCGACAAAGACAAGGCCTGCGGCGACCGCAGCGAAGAAGGGAATGCCAAGCCCGGCATAGAGAGCGACGACGGTGTAAGCACCGGCCATATAGAGCTCGCCATGAGCGAAATTGATGACCCCCATAACGCCGAAGATGAGGACCAGACCTACGGCGATGAGCGCCATGTAGCTCGCGGCATAGGTCGCGTTCACGACGGTCTGAAGGAGCAGTTCGGCGGTCATCAAAGGCTCCGCAGTGCGCCCGGTATCGATTCTTGACCAGGCAGGTAATTAGCGGCTGACGTGAGGCGCGACTTCACAGCCATCCTTGCGCGCCCGCCGAATGCGACGCGAGGTCTTCGAGCAGTCTAGATGGCGCGTTCAGCAGGGGGTAGGCTAGCTGCGCTGGTAGTACATCTGGTTGAGCGCTTCCATGTGCTTGATCATGAGAGCCTTGTGCTTGTCCCACCACGCCGGGATGGATTTGAACTCCTTGATTCTTGCCTTGCCGTCCTCGATGACGACAACCGGCCACAGGCCGACTAGGGCATTGTCGATGCCGAACAGTTCTTTGCCCCACCACTTGGCCTCGCCGAAGGCCTGCTTGCCGGTGCCGCCGACTTGCATGGCCTCAAGCACGGCCTTCGGGTCCGTTGTGCCTGCCCGTCCCGCCGCATCCGACCAGAGGTCCATGATGGAGGCGTATTCCCACGACACCGCGCTCCACTCGCCTTCGCCGAAGCGCTTCACGTATTCCTGGAAAAACTCGTTCGGCTTGCGGAAGTTGACGTGATCGGCGTTAAGCGCCGGATCGTCGAAGTCGGGGAACTGGAAGATGAAGCCTTCCATGAACTCCTTGGAGGTCTTCTCGATCATCTTCGGGTAGAAGTCGGCCGTGCAGGAGATCATCTGACCCTTGAAGCCCTGCTGGAATGCCTGCTCGGTGAGAGGGTGCACGTAATCGGCGTAGCAGGTGTCGAGGCAGATAATGTCCGGCTTAAGCGCCAGCATCTTCGACATGATCGGCGCGAAGTCCGTCGTCGCCGGATCGAAGAAGATCGGATCACCCAAGACCTTGATCCCTGCTGCCTCGAACGCCGCCAGATAGGTCGCCACGGAAGGTTTGCCGAGGGAGTCGTCCTGCGCGACGATGACCGCGGTCTTTAGATCCGGCTTGTTCTCCGCCAGCCACTCGACGCCCGTGACATTGTAGATCGGATGCACTTCGCAAGGCGCGACCAGCAATTTGGTCTCAGGGGTCAGATCGCTTGGCAGCAGCGTGGAGAACAACATCTTCTCCTTCTCGGATACCGGCGAAACGCCGGGCCAAGGATCGCCGCCGAGCATCATGATGAACTTGACACCGTCTTCCTTGATGAGCTTGACGGCACCGGTTCGCGCCTTGCCGGGGTCGTATTCGTCATCATAGGAGACAAACTCGACCTTGTAGGCCTCATCGCCGATCTTGATGCCGCCATCGGCATTGGTCCAGTCGGCCCAGATGCTGCAGCCATCGAGTCCGGGCTTGCCCCAGGCCGCGACCTCACCGGTCAGCGGGGCGAGGAAGCCGATCTTCACCACTTTTTCTGTAGCGAAAGTGATTTTAGGAAAGGAAATACCGGCCATAAGGGTGACGGCGGCGGTCGTTGAGAGAAAGTCGCGGCGGTTGATCGCGCTAATTGTAAGCTTGGTTGTCATTGTTACCCCCTCCACATTGGCGGCGAAACGACCGTCGGAACGGGACGGCCGGACCTTGCGCCTCTTGCCCAACAAAAGGATTGCGGCCACGGGCAATGCGGATGAAAGCTTAGACCCGTTGCCGGCCCAAGGACAATAGGAGCCACTTTGGTTTAAATGGCGCCGCTTAGAATGGCGTCTTAAAGTGACAACTTGGTCTGGCGAGCGGTCGAGCCGCTGCCAACTATGTTGTAATCTTTGGGCTAGAGATCGGAACGAGCGAGGGGAGTGAGTCATGTCAGGTCGTGTTGCCGTCATCGGGGCGGGGCCGTGCGGCCTCAGTGAATTGCGCGCATTCAAGCAAGCACAGAGCAAAGGGGCGGCGATCCCCGAGATCGTTTGCTTCGAGAAGCAGAGCGATTGGGGCGGCTTATGGAACTACACCTGGCGCTCGGGTCTCGACGAGCACGGCGAGCCGGTCCATTGCAGCATGTACCGGTATCTGTGGTCGAACGGTCCGAAGGAAGTTCTGGAGTTCGCCGACTACACCTTCGACCAGCATTTCAAGAAGCCGATCCCCTCATTTCCGCCGCGCGAGGTGCTCTACGATTACATCGTCGGCCGCGCCGAGGACGCCAATGTGCGGCCCTGGATCAAGTTCAACACGGCCGTGCGCCTCGTCACCTTTGACAAGGACACGGGAAAGTTCTCGGTGACCGTCGAGCATCTGCCGGACCGTAAGCTGAGCACGGAACAGTTCGACTGGGTGGTGGTTGCAACCGGCCATTTCTCCGTGCCGAACGTGCCGCATTTCCCCGGCGTCGAGTCGTTTCCTGGGCGCGTCCTTCATTCCCATGACTTCCGCAGCGCCGACGAGTTCAAGGGCAAGGATCTACTCGTGGTCGGTGCCAGCTACTCGGCCGAGGACATCGGCCTGCAATGCCACAAATACGGAGCGAAATCGGTCACCCTATGCTGGCGCACGCAGCCGATGGGCTTCAAATGGCCGAAGGGCATGGACGAGCGGCCGTTGCTCACCAAGATCGATGGCAAGACCGTTCACTTCAAGGACGGCTCGAGCAAGGAGTTCGACGCCATCATCCTCTGCACGGGCTATCAGCACCACTTCCCGTTCCTGCCCGACGAGCTGAAGCTACGCACCCATAACCGCATGCACCCGCCCCATCTCTACAAAGGCGTCTTCTGGATCGACAATCCGAAGGTCGCTTATCTCGGGATGCAGGATCAGTTTTATACGTTCTCGATGTTCGATGCGCAGGCTTGGTATGCGCGGGATGTGATCCTCGGCCGGATCAAGCTGCCGTCCAAGGCGGAGATGCAAAAGGATGACGACGTTTGGGTGAAGCGCGAGGAGGCTTTGAAGGACGCCTTCGAGAAGATTGACTTCCAGGGCGATTATGTGCGCGACCTTTGTGCCGTGACCGACTATCCCAAATTCGACATCGACATGACGGTGGCGGAGTTCAAGGAATGGGAGCATGACAAGGAGCACTCCATCGTCGGCTATCGCGACAAGGCGTTCAAGTCGCCTTGCACAGGCACCATGGCTCCGGTCCATCACACGGTGTGGCTGGAGGCGATGGACGACTCGATGCAGACGTTTCTCGCGGTGAAAGGTCGGGCCGCGGCGGAATAGTCCTCTCGCTGCCTCACGCACGCACCCGCGTCTTATCGGGGTCGTAATGCGGGAAGCGCACGATGCGCGCCGGTAGCCGCTTCTGCTGGCCGTCCAGCTTGCCCACCTCGACTTGTGTCCCGACCTCAGAATGGGCGACGTCGACCCTGGAGAGCGCAATCGTCTTTTTCAGGATTGGCGAGCGCGTGGCGCTGGTGATCACGCCGATCTGGGCGCGGCCGACATGGACACAGTCACCGTGGCCGACAAGCTCGTCGCTCTCCATCTCAAGGCCGACAAGCTTCCTTTGCGGGTGCTCGCTCCGTCGGACCAACGCCTCGCGGCCGATGAAGTCCTCGTTCTTCCCCTTCAACGCCACGGTGAAGCCGATACCCGCCTCGAACGGGTCGGTCTGATCGCAGAACTCATAGCCGGCAAAGACCAGCCCGGCCTCGATGCGCACCATGTCGAGCGCTTGCAGCCCGAATGGCATCAACCCATGCGGCTCACCGGCCTGCCAGACCGCGTCGAATACGGTGAGGGCATCCTTGGGGTGGCAGAAAATTTCATAGCCGAGCTCGCCGGTATAGCCGGTGCGCGACACCACCACCGGCGCGCCGTCAAATCCGCCGATCCGCCCGATAGTGAAGCGGAACCAGCCGAGCTCTTCCAATGTCGGCTGCGCCGGCGGCGTCCAGATGACCTCCCGCAAGATCTCGCGGCTCTTCGGCCCTTGCACGGCAATGTTGTGAAGCTGGTCGGTCGACGAGCGTATCCAGGCCTTGAGACCTAGTTTCTCGGCCTGCTCGCGCAGCCAGATGCCGCTATAGTCGACGCCACCGATCCAGCGGAAATTGTTGTCGCCGAGCCGAAACAGCGTGCCGTCATCGATCATGCCGCCGTGCTCGTAGCACATGGCGGTGTAGACGACCTGGCCGACCGCAAGCTTCCGGACGTTGCGCGTAAGCGCGTATTGCAGGAGCGACTCCGCATCGGGACCGGTCACCTCGAACTTGCGCAAGGGTGAAAGATCCATAATGACCGCGCGTTCGCGACAGGCCCAGTATTCGGCGACCGGCCCGTCGTTTGAGAACCCGGTCGGCAGCCAATAGCCGCGATATTCGGAGTAGTTGCGCGTTAGCGCCGAGAAGCGGGGATGGAACGCGGTCTCGCGGGTGAGTTGAGGTTCGGCATCGGGCGTCATTCTATAGGCCACCGCTCTGGAGAAGCTCTGTTTGTCCGAATAGGTGCGCACATGGATGTCGGTAGGCACCCAACCATTGGCAGGATCGATGTCGTCCGGACAAGATGACGAGACACAGACGATATCAGTGAGGGCTCGCAGCAGGACGTAGTCGCCCGGACGCGACCACGGCTCATCGAAATAGAGCACGTTCTGCGCGTCAATGCCGGTATTGTAAAAGAAGTTGAGCGCCATCCAGCCTCTGCGCGGGCCAATGCTATAAGGCTCAAGCTGAGCGTTGAAGTTGTCGCTGCAATTGATGTGGCCAGGATAGCCACGGTCCTCGTAGTAGCGCGCGTTGCAGGCGAGCCCGAAGGCATCGTGACGCCCAACGGTATCGCGGACCACCTCGACCAGGGGCTCCATGCTTTGGTCGAAGGCTTTGGAGAACAGGCCGGGAAGCGGATAGCTCTGGCCCATCAGCGCGCGCGTCGTGGTGACGTCGAGCGGGTGCTCCAGCCCCTTGTCGAGCTTGCGTGCGGCAAAGCACTGGAAGTCTGTGCATTGGCGCCCGGCGATGTCGATGATCTGGATGAATTCGCCGGCGCGCACAAAATAAGCCTGGGCTGTCGATTGATCGATGCGGATATCTTGCAGCGGATCGGCGAGAGGCTCCGGCAGAAGCGTCTCATGCGCTGGGCGGGTACGGCTCCGCCAGATGTGAACGCGGATCGGCGTCGCCGTATCCTGGGCTCCGGCTTCCATCGGCGCGCCGGGCGCGGCAACGATCAACAGACCATCGCGCGAGACAGTGAACTCGACTGCGTTTCCGGCGCGGGACTCGCCGCCGAACAGGGTGACGGCACGGGCGGTAGCGAGATCGACGCCGCGCCGCTTGAGCCCGGAGCGGACAGAACGCACGCTTTCGTCATCCGCGCTCAGGATCTGCTTCAAGCCAGCCGCATCGCCGTCTCCGCGCGCGCCCAAGATGTCAGGATCGATTGCACCGGTCGCGTCGACAGCCACGACCTCGCAAGGCTGCATGCCTTCGACATCGATGACGCGCGTACGGTCTCCGACGTGGATCTCAACGGCGATGGCGCCGCCGCCTGGTACGATGTAGCGCTCCTCGCCAGGAGCGAGCGCGGGCATGCCGGGCCGCATGATGAGCGAGGGCCGCGGCGGCCCTAGCCGGATCGTCTGCTCGCTGGGATCATCCAACAATGCGTTCCGTCATTCGGCTAAAGTTTCTTTACAACGGTAGCCAAGGCCCCGTTGCAGATCAAGAATAGCATGTATTTGATCAAGACGCTCACCGCGCGAGGACCAGAGTGGTTCCGCCTAGCGGAGGATGCGGCCGCCGCGTGGCAGGACCTTCACGTAAGGCCCCCACACGCAAACATCGCCCCAACTGCACAGGCCGCGCCGGCAGGTCTTCTGATAGGTGCAAGAGCGGCAACGATAGACTGGGCGGCAGCCGGTGCACATGGCGATGGCCTGGCAATCCTTCCACATCCGTGCGGGCGTTAACAGAGGCTCATGCTGAATCGTGCCGGTCACGGCCGTGGGCGACGCGGCCCGCGTATCGCTTGACTTGACCATACCAAAACCGGCCGCCATCAGGCCCGCCAAAATCAGCATGAACCATGCATTGCGCATGATCGCCCCTAAGCGGCGCCCCTGCCGCAACCATAGAGTGCCTTTTGCGTAGGCTGGGATCAAGCGCCGATCAGCGATAGAGAACGACGTTCGCTGGAGGGTGCCGGTGCTCCCATCCGGCCCGCTCGAGCGCCGGCGTGTCATCGGCCTCAGCTGGAGTGCCGACGCAAAGATGGCCGATGAAGCGCCAGTCCTGTGGCACGTCGAGGATCGTCTTCATGCGGGCGGGATCGAGGATCGATACCCAGCCCATGCCAAGCCCTTCGGCGCACGCCGCAAGCCACAGCGTGTGGATGGCGATGGCCACCGAATAGTCGAGCGTCTGCGGCATGGTGAGCCGGCCCAGCCCGTTGCCTTGAGCCGTGGCGTGGTCGGCGAATACGGCGATCTGGCCTGGCGCGTCGTCGAGACCGGCAAGCTTCAGCCGCGCATAGAGCGCGGCGCGGTCCGGCGTTTGCATTTGCAACGCGTGCGCGTTGCAGTCCTCGAAGCATTGGCGGATGGCGGCTCGGCGCGCTGCGTCCTCGACCACGACGAAGCGCCACGGCTCGCTCAAGCCGACCGACGGTGCGAGAGAGGCAATCGAGATTAGCCGCTCGATG
>DATMDY010000139.1:0-9223 GCA_035557335.1 Methyloceanibacter sp. | reverse complement strand
GAGGATGCCGAAGTCTGGCACCAGCGGGCGAAGGTGCATGCCCTGCAACAGAACGAGGAGCGCGCGCTGGCCGATCTCAGGCGCACGCTCACCATCGATCCGAAGCACTACCAGGCGATCAACGAGCTTGGCCGCATGCTGGAAGGGCTGGGCGCCAAGAAGGAGGCGCTCAAATCCTACCGCAAGGCGCTTGAGGTGAACCCGTTCCTCGACGACACCCGCCGGACGGTCGAGGCGCTCTCCCGCGAGGTCGAGGGCCAGGAACTCTAGCGCGCGCGCCTACAAGTCTTCCGTCTCGTCGCCGACAAAGGCGATGCGCAGCATGTTGGTGGCGCCCGGCGTGCCGAGCGGCACGCCCGCCGAGATGATTACCCGCTGTCCGGGCAGCGCGAAGCCCTCCTGATAGGCGATACGGGAGGCCTTGGCCACCATGTCGTCTAGGTCGCGCGGGTCGTCGGTCAGCACGCAATGTAACCCCCACACCACGGAAAGCTTGCGCGCCGTGGCGGGAATCGGGGTCAGCGCCAGGATCGGCTGATGCGGGCGCTCGCGCGCGGCCCGCAGGCTGGTCGCGCCCGAGGCCGTGTAGCAGATGATGGCGGCGAGGTTCAGGGTCTCGGCCACGGTGCGGGCTGCGGCCGAGATGGCGTCGGCGCCAGTCGCCTCCGGATCGATGCGCTGGGCGTGGATGATCGCCTCGTAGAGCAGGTCGCGCTCAACCTCCATGGCCACGCGGTCCATGGTCGCCACCGCCTCGACCGGATATTTGCCGACGGCAGATTCCGCCGACAGCATCACCGCGTCGGCCCCTTCGAACACGGCGGTGGCCACGTCGGACACCTCGGCGCGGGTCGGTCCCGGGGCGTAGATCATCGATTCCAGCATCTGCGTGGCGATCACCACCGGCTTGCCGGCATTGCGCGCGGCGCGGATGATCTGCTTCTGAATGCCCGGCACCTTCTCGACCGGCAGCTCGACCCCGAGATCGCCGCGCGCCACCATAATGGCGTCGGCGAGATCGACGATCTCCTTCAATTCATTGAGGGCAGATGGCTTCTCGATCTTGGCCATGATCGAGGAGCGTCCGCGCACGAGCTTGCGGGCTTCGGCGATGTCCTCGGCGCGCTGCACGAAAGACAGCGCGATCCAGGCCACGCCGAGAGACAGCGCGTGCTCGATGTCGGCGCGGTCCTTCTCGGTCAGAGAGTCCAAGGGAAGGACCGTGTCGGGAAGACTGATGCCCTTGCGGCTGCCGAGCACGCCGCTGGTCATCACTTCGGTGTCGATGCGTACGTCGCTCGCCTCGATGATGCGGAGCTTGAACTTGCCGTCGTCGAGCAGAAGCGTGTGACCCTGCTGCACCGCCTGGAAGATCTCGGGATGCGGCAGGTGCACGCGGCCCAAGCCGCCGATCGCCTCGCGGCGGACGAAGCTCAACACGTCGCCTTCGGTGAGCCTGATCGAGCCCGACTCGAATTTGCCGATGCGGAGCTTGGGCCCTTGCAGATCGACCAGGATGCCGATCGGACGCGAGAACTCGGTCTCGAGCTTGCGGACGATGGCGTGGGCGTCGCGCAGATTGTCATGCGTCGCGTGACTCATGTTCACGCGGAAAACGTCGGCGCCCGCTTCGAACAGGCGGCGCATCGTCTCTTCGTTGTGGGAGGCAGGTCCGAGCGTGGCGACGATCTTGACCCGGCGATTTCGCCTCATTGGGACTTCGCTTCGTCCTCGGGGTCGGTGAGGCGCACGGTCCAGTCCCGTTCCTCGCCGGTATCGACCTCGAAGAATCCGGTGCGCTTGTAGCTTCGCTTCACGCAGTCCTTGGCGTCGCGGATGGTGAAGGACTTGTCGTCGGTGCACATATTGAGGCTGCCGGCCCATTCCCCGCCGCGGTCGTAGTCGACGGCATGAATGTAGTAGTAGCGGCCGATCAACGCGCCCTTGAGCAGGGTCTCGCAAGTATGGGAGGCGATGTTCCACCAGCCTTCGGTGGCCCAGCCCTCGGCGTCCCTATAGCCGATGGCGACACCAACCCGGCTGGCGGTCGTGTTGCAGAGCTTGAGATCGGCTTGGGCGGGGGTGGTGCCGAAGCCCGCCAGGAAGGCAAACGCTACGCAGAACGTGGCGCCCCACCCCCATCGCCGGGGAAAAGCAGACAGGGCCGGGGCCCAGGTCGGGTTGGGGGCGAGCATCGGAATCTTATAGCCTGAAACGGGGTTAACGATTGTCGAAGGTAGCACCAAATCGGTTGCGTTTCTCTCAACCAACCGCGACCCGATTATAGGGCGAGTTTGCGGCCGCGGAAGACCGGGCGGAACATCGTCGGCAAATGCGTCGCAACCTTGGCGCGGATTAAGCTTTTTTCTTGCCGTGATCGGGCGCTAAGCGCAAGTAAAAGAGCGCGAGGGCAGGTCGCGTGGAGCAGATTCTGGATACTCTGTTACAACAAGATTTGGGGGAGAAACCCTATCGGCGCATCGACGGGGACGTTGGCCTCGGACTGCTCATTCTCTGCGACCACGCCGAGAATACGCTGCCCGAGGCTTACGGCACCCTTGGCCTGAGGCCGGAGGATCTTCACCGGCACATCGCTTACGACCTCGGCGCCGCCGGTGTCGCCGAGCGGCTCGCTGATACGCTTGGCGCCCCGGCGCTGCTCACCAAATTCTCGCGGCTGCTGATCGACCCCAACCGGGGCCTCGACGACCCCACGCTGGTCATGCAGATTTCCGACGGGCTCGTCGTGCCCGGCAATATCGGGATCGACGCGAACGAGATCGCTTCCCGCATCGCGCGCTATTACGAGCCCTATCATCGCGCCATCGATCGTGCGGTCGAGACGGGGCTTGCCGCCGGCAAGCCGCCGATCATGCTGGCGATCCATAGCTTCACCCAAGCGTGGAAGGGCGTGCCGCGGCCCTGGCATGTGTCCGTGCTGTGGGATAAGGACCCGCGGCTGGCCGTGCCCCTGCTTTCAGGGTTGCAGGCCATTCCCGAAATCGAGGTCGGCGACAACGTACCCTATTCCGGACAACTCAAGGGCGATACGCTCTATCGCCACGCCACCGCGCGCGGACTGGCGCAAGCCCTGGTCGAGGTCCGCCAAGACCTGATCTTGAGTCCCGAAGGCCAGGAAGAATGGGCCGAGCGTCTCGCAGAGGTGTTGCGCCGAGTGCTCGCGGCGGAGGCGGCGCTGCACGCGATCGAGTTGCATGGCTCCAATACCGACCGCGCGCGAGAAAGGACGGAAGCTCATGGATGACAGAACCAGGACCGAGCTTGAGGCTGCATCCTTCCGCCGGCTCGTCCAGCATCTGCGCGATCGAGGCGACGTGCAGAATGTCGACCTCATGGAGCTTGCCGGCTTCTGCCGGAATTGCCTTTCGACCTGGTACATGGAGGCGGCGGCGGAGAAGGGCATTCCTCTCAGCAAGGAAGAGGCGAGAGAGATCGTTTACGGCATGCCCTACGAGACGTGGAAAGCGAAATTCCAGACGAAACGCCCGTAATGCACCCTTGGATAAGCGGGATAAGCTTGAAGGCAGCCTTGCCGCGGCAAATCCCCGGGTCCTAATCTTCGGCTCGAATCGTCGCTAGCCGAGGACCCCAACGTGCAGCTCCAGACATCAGCCAAAGACCAACTCCGTGCCTTCGTCACCCGCATCGAACGGCTAGAGGAGGAGCGGGCGGCCCTCGCCGCCGATCTGCGCGAGGTCTATGCCGAAGCCAAGGGTAATGGCTTCGACGTGAAGGCGCTCCGCTCGGTGATCCGCTTGCGCAAGCAGGACGCGAACAAAAGGCGGGAGGAGGAAGCGGTGCTCACCACCTATCTCCACGCGCTCGGCATGGCCGAGGCCGAAGCGGCCTAAACGTTGGACAGCGAGCTCGGCCTTCTCGACATTGCCTTGCGTCTCGGCGCAGCGGTCGGCACGGGCATGCTGATCGGTATCAATCGGGACATGGCCGACAAGCCGGTCGGCATGCGGACGCTTGGCCTCGTGTCGCTCGGCGCCGCGGTGGCAACGCTCGCCGGCATCCAGTTCAAGGACCTCGCCGATCACCCCGATGCGCTAAGCCGCGTCGTGCAGGGCATCTTGCAAGGCATCATGGCGGGCATCAGCTTTATCGGTGCCGGCGTCATCCTGCGCGATCGGGAAGCGAAGTCGGTCGAAGGGCTGACTACGGCGGCAACCGTTTGGGTCACGGCCGCGCTCGGCATTGCTTGCGGATTTGCGGCCTGGACCATCGTGGCGGGAGCGCTGCTGCTCGCGCTGTTCCTGCTGGTCGGCGTCGGCTGGCTTGAGGGAATCTATTCCAAGAAATAGACGCTGCGTGAAGCAGCGTGCCGCTTAATGTCTGCTGGCAACTTGGGTCGGAGCGGGGGCCTGCTCCATCTCCGCATAGAGACTTTTCACCGCCTGCCCCGAGAACTGTTGTGAGGAAGCCAAGCCGGTATAGCCGGAGGTCTTGCGCAGGGTGAAAGCGGTCGGCTCGTCCATGTCGTCGAACAGATGATCGAGGTTCTCTTGCTCGGGATGGACGAGGGGAGCAACGGTGCTGCTATAGGCGACGGAGGTCTCGGTCATGAGGCTCGCGGTCTCGAAGGGCACATAGCTCAGCTCGTCGGGATGGTCGTCGTCAGCCTCGGGCGCGCCGACCACTTCGGCATTCTCATAGAGTGGGGCAGCGTTTTCCTTGGAGCGGAGGCTCGGTCGCGACAGCCCCGGCATCCCGCCGGTGCTGGCATAGGCGAATAGCTGCCCCGACGATCCATCAGTGTCCGTTTGCGTGGCAACGGCAGGCTGCACCATGGCGTCCGGCGCGAAGGAGGCGAGGATCGGCCGCGGCGTGTCGGCTGCTGGCGAAGACGGCGGCGTGAAGGACGCGAGGACGGGTTGCGGCGTCTCGGACACAGGCTTGGCATCGGGCATTGGCACGGACGCCGCCGAAGCGACCATGGTGCCGCTGGTCATGCCCTTGGCCATGGCGAGCTTGTAGTCTGATGGAGTTATCCGCCTGCCGTCCGAAGGCAGATAGCCCGTGTGACCCTTGGGGAAGAGCGCGGCAAGCTCGAGCCGCGGGATACGCGGCCACATGCGCACATTGCCGGTGTCGACATGGACGAACGGGATGCCCGAGGTCGGGTAATAGCCGACGCCGCCGACCTCCTGCACGAGCGCGGAGTTCCGTAGCGTCTTTATGGAAACATCGGGGAAGTGGATGTCGGCGGCCTTGCCCTGGATGTGCTGGCTGCGCCTGGCTTGACCGCCACGGGTCCGTCTGAGCTTGGCGTTGGTCTCGGCGGAACGGTAGCCGGAGATGAGATAGACGGGCTTCTGCGAGCCGAGCTGCTTATGCAGGGTCCAGATCAGATCGATCAGCTCCGGATCCATCTTGGTCTCAACGTCGCGCCGCCAATCGCGCATGAAAGTATTGAGCTGCTTCAGTCCCGCCTCCTCGTATTTGCCATCACGCTTATAGGTGACGGAGGCGGTCTCTTTGGTGTGGATGTTGTAGAAGGTGAGGGTGCGTACTTCGCCGGAGGCGCTGGCATAAGGGGCGGTGGACCACCATGCGGCGCCGAGAGCGAGCCCGAGCCCGACGCTCAGCGCAGCGCGGCGCGCAATCCTCCCCCGAATTCGCATCCCTGTGTCTTCCCTCGCCGGCATTCTGCCGGACTTCCCCGTTTAGCCAAGGCCCCCTCAGGCCCAGGCCAATGTCAGGTATGCGTCACATGCCCGACGTTAAGCATAGTACTCGCCAAATTGGGGGAAAAACAAGGCAATCGAGTTAACCCAGCCTGGAATCTCAGGTCAGAGTTAACAAGATTTCCCAGGTTATTCAGGGGCTAAAGTCTGAGCGCCGCCGCCATCCGGGGGTCGTGGCCGTAAAGATCGCCGAAGGTCGAGAATGACCCGTCCGGGTTCACCTTGAGGGTGAAATAGGTGATGTAGACCGGGATCTTATTGCGCAGCGCAACCTGCTGGTCGTAGCTGTTATCCAAGGCCGAGATCGTGCGGGCCCCGCTCCACCCCTGGTCATGCTTCATGATGATGCTGGCCAGCTGGTCGGGGTTTTGCACGCGCATGCAGCCATGGCTCTCCGCGCGCACCTGCTTGGCAAAGAGATGCCTTTGCGATGTGTCGTGCATGTAGACGTCATGCTTGTTGGGAAATAAGAATTTGACCTTGCCCAGCACGTTATTCGGTCCGGGAGGCTGATAGATCTCCAGACTGCGGATATCGATACGATCCCAGTCGAGCGAGCGCGGATCGATTTCCCGGCCGCCATATCTGACGTGCAAACCCTGACGCTGTAAGATCCCGGTGTTCCATCCGCCGCCGCCGAAGAACCACGACGCTTCCTGGCGCAGATAAGGCCTGATCTCCCCGACCTTGATCGAATTCGGCACATGCCAATAGGGGCCGAACACGACGGTCTGCATCTCGTTCGAGAAGACTGGCGTCTGGGTGTTGGGCTTGCCCACGACAATCCTCGTGCTGTGGATGGTCTCGTCCTCCTTGACCACCTTCAACATGAATTCAGGAATGTTGGCGTTGATGTACATGCCGCCAAGATCGTGCGGCAGCCAGCGCCAGCGTTCCATATTGACGAGGATAGACTTGACTCTGGCCTGCTTGTTGACGCCGGCTTCCCGTTTATGCGGCGCATTGAGCATCCGCCGCGTGCCGGGGCCGACCATGCCGTCGGCATGCGTGCCGTGCGCGGCCTGGAATTGCTTGACCGCGTCGAGCACGCCCTGGTCGAACAGATTTTCGTTTCCGTCCGTAACCGGCATGTCCAGCCTCTGCCTGAGCAGGGCCACCTGCTGGTCCTCGACGCCGAGCTTGAGTGTGGGGCCGTCGGGGATGTGGACGACCTCCTTGGCCTTTTCGACATTGCCGCCACGCAGCTCGATCAGCTTCTGCCGCAGCGCCTCGAATTGCGGCTGGTCGGGCTGGAAGCTCCGCAAGTAAGCGGCGGGATTCGAGCGAAAGGCAATCGATTCGATCACCTCGGTGGGATTGGGCAGCGCCAGCGTGGGATCGAGATTCTTAGAAATCTTTTGCGGCTCGATCCGCCCGCCACGCGCGTCATGCGCGTAGTCGAGCGCGGCAAAGCTGATCTGGATCTCGGCATCGGCCAGCCAGTCCGTGGGATTTTCGGACGCGCTGAATCCGTCGGGATCGGGCAGCTTGTAGTCGGCGGCGCGCAGGCCATAGTCATCGGCCTGACGGACCTCAGCCATGACCGCCTTGCCGCGCGCATTGATGCCGTTCTCGTCGACCCATAGCAGGCGCTGCTCGGGATTGGAGTAATACTCGACCAGCGTGCCTTGCTCGTCCACGCGATGCTCGGTAGTGGCGGTGAATTTCTGGGCCAGGCGGCTCTGGACGGCCATGCGGATGCCGTCGGCCCGGGTGATCAAGGTCTGGGGCGCGTCGGGCTCGACGGCGAACGCCGGAACCCCCAGAGGCGCCACCAAAAACAGCGTTAACGCAATACGATGAATTGGCCGCATTTTTTGCTCCCTCCGGGCCGAATCGGAAGCCTCAGTATTGGCCCCGACCCTAACTTGGCACCCTATCCTTGGCCATACCGGGCCCGCTGCAAAAGGTTCCCAATCCTGCTTTTTTTGGTCAGTGTGACTTTCCTGCCAAAGCTTGGCTTTCCCCTAATGGGCCCGCGCTTCAAGCCCGATCTCCCGCATTTTACGGTAGAGGGTGGACCGGCCGATACCGAGCCTTTTGGCGATCTCCGTCATCCTTCCCCGATAGCGGCCGAAGGCGAGCCGGATCATGTCGGCTTCGACAGCTTCCAGCGAGCGGATGTCGCCGGTGTCGCTCAGCACCGGGATACCGATGGCATCCTTGCCGTTGGCTGACGGCACATGAATGGTGTTGGGCGCGCTGGCGCATTCGCCGAGCATGACCGGCCCGTCGATATGCGGGATGAGGTCCTTCGGTGGGGGCGCCGCCGGCACCGTTACCGAATAGCCCTCCACGTGAGCGGCGATCTGCGGGAACTCGCGCACGGTGAGCAGGGGCGTGTCGGCGAGTACCACGGCGCGGAACACCGCATTCTCGAGCTGGCGGATATTGCCAGGCCAAGTGTAGCGCCCAAGCATGGCGCCCGCCTCTGCGTCGAGACCATCGATGCGCTTGCCTTCCTCGGCGGCGAAGCGCGCGACGAAGTGGCGAACGAGCTCCGGCACGTCTTGAAGCCGCTCGCGCAAGGGCGGCACCCAGATGGGGAACACATTCAGCCGGTAATAGAGGTCCTCGCGGAAACGGCCGTCATTGACGAGATTGATCAGGTTCTGGTTGGTCGCCGAGATCAGGCGGAAATCGATCTTGACCGGCTGCCTGCCGCCGACGGAATCGATCTCGCCGTCTTGCAACGCACGCAGCAACTTTACTTGCGCATCGAGCGGCAGCTCGCCGATCTCGTCGAGGAACAGTGTGCCCTGGTCGGCCTCGACGAACTTGCCGATGCGTTTCTCGGAGGCGCCGGTGAAGGCGCCCTTCTCATGGCCGAACAGGATGCTCTCGACCAGGTTCTCGGGGATGGCACCGCAATTGACGGTGACGAAGGGCTTGGCCTTGCGTGCGCTCTCGCCCTGAATGGCGCGCGCGATCATTTCCTTGCCGACACCCGATTCGCCTTCGATCAGCACCGGAATGGTGGAGCTTGCGGCGCGGCGGCCAAGCTCGATGACCCTGGCCATGACTTCGCTGCCAGCGATTAGATCGGCGAACCCAAGCTCTCCCTTGGCCGTGGCTTTGATGCGGGTAAGCTCGCCGGCCAGCGCCTCGATCTTGAGCGCGTTCTTGATGGAGACTTCGAGCCGCTCAGGGCTCACCGGTTTGACCACAAAATCGACGGCGCCGGCACGCATCGCCGCGATCGCCGACTCGATCGAGCCGTTTGCCGTTTGCACGATGGCAGGAGGCTTGCGCGGCAAGGTCCGCATGGCGCTGAGCACGGCCATGCCGTCGGTGCCCGGCATCGCCAGGTCGAGTAGGACGAGGCAGATATCGCCCGCTTCGTCAGCCTTGAGCGCGGCGAGCGCTCTGTCGCCGCTCTCGGCCGTGGCGACGTGATAGCCCGACCGCTTGATGGTCTCTTCGAGGATGCGACGTTGGACGGGGTCGTCGTCGACGACCAGGACGCGTTTGGGCATGACGCAAGACTCACTAAGGTTACGCAGGCGGAGCCT
>DATMDY010000138.1:0-5034 GCA_035557335.1 Methyloceanibacter sp. | reverse complement strand
TGTCGGTGAAGCTCGCCAGCGCCTTACCGGTCGCGTCGGCATTGGTGGCTTTCGAGTCGTTGACGAACAGCACCTTGCCGCGGCGCGCCACTTGCTCCATGCGATGCGCCAGACCGGCAAAGCTCTTGAGCCCTTGTGCGATAGTGGCGGCGGGAACGCCTTGCGCACGGGCGAGCGCATAAGCCGCCGCTGCATTCTGCCAGTTATGCGTGCCGCGTAGCGGGCCGATCCCGGCTAGGCCGGCGTGCGCCACTTCCTTGCCGCCTTCCATCTCGTGCAGGGCTCCCTCGTCCGCCCACACGCCTGTCTCCACCTTGTGGCCCACGGCGATGCGCTTCACGGCGAACGGTCCCTTGAGGCTGTCGGCGATGGCGCGGGACGGAGTGTCGTCCACGCCGATCACCGCAGTCGCGTCCGGGCCAAGTCCCGAAAAGATTCGGGACTTGATGCGGGCATAGTCTTGCAGCGTGCCGTGGCGGTCGAGATGGTCGGGGGTGATGTTGAGCAGCGCCACGGCGTCCGGGCTGAGCGAGGGCGCAAGGTCGATCTGGAAGGACGACAGTTCGAGCACATAAGTGAGATCGGCGGCGAACGGTTCGAGATCGAGCACCGCTCTGCCGATATTGCCGCCAAGCGCCACCCGCTTTCCCGCCTCCGAAAGAAGATGCGCGGTGAGCGCCGTGGTCGTCGACTTGCCGTTGGTGCCGGTAATCGCCACTACCTTGCCTGGCGATGCCGCGCGTGCGCGCTCGCGGAAGAACAGCTCGATATCGCCGATGATATCGACGCCCGCTTCACGCGCCTTGACCACGCTCCAATGCGGCTCGGGATGGGTCAAGGGAATACCCGGCGCGAGCACCAGCGCGGCAAAGCGTGACCAGTCGGCTTTAGCCAAGTCCTCCACGGCAAAGCCCTCGGCGCTGGCCTCAGCCCGCGCCGCCTCCTTGTCATCCCAGGCGAAGACATTGGCTCCTCCCGCTTGCAACGCCCGCAAGGTGGCGAGGCCGCTTAGCCCCAAGCCGAGAACCGCTACGTCGCGCCCGGCAAAGATCGTCACGGGAATCATAATGGATGGAATTTAACGCAATTTGAGCGTGGCGAGGCCAGCAAGCGCAAGGGCCACGGAAATGATCCAAAAACGGATCACCACGGTCGATTCGGCCCAGCCTTTCTGCTCGAAATGATGGTGCAGGGGCGCCATACGGAACACGCGCTTGCCGAACAGCTTGTAGGAGGTGACCTGAACGATCACCGAGGCGGCTTCCAGCACGAAAAGGCCTCCGACGATAGCCAGCACCAGCTCGTGCTTGGTGGCGACTGCGATGGTGCCGAGCGCGCCGCCGAGCGCCAGCGAGCCGGTGTCGCCCATGAAGATCTGGGCGGGCGGCGCATTGAACCAGAGAAAGCCGAGCCCGGCGCCGACCAGCGCGCCGCAGATCACCGCAAGCTCGCCGGTGCCCGCTACGAAATGAATCTGGAGATAGTCGGCGAAGAGGATGTTGCCCACGAAATAGGAGATGAAGCCGAAGGTCGCGGCGGCGATCATCACCGGCACGATGGCAAGACCGTCGAGTCCATCGGTGAGGTTCACGGCGTTGCCGGCGCCGACGATGATGAAGGCGCCGAATGGAATGAACAGCCAGCCGAGATTGATCAGCACGCTCTTGAAGAAGGGAATGGCGAGCGACGTCGCCAGCGGCTCCTGCCCCACATGCACGATGAAGGCCGTGACGACCAAAGCCGCGGCAGTTTCGATGACGATCTTGATGCGGCCGCGGAAACCTTCCGCCGATTGTTTGGTCACCTTGAGATAGTCGTCGTAAAGGCCGACGGCGCCATATACGAGGGTGAGCAGCAACACCGCCCAGACATAAGGATTGCGGAGATTGCCCCACAACAGCACGGCGACAGTCATGCCGGAGAGAATCATCAGGCCGCCCATGGTGGGCGTGCCCTGCTTTTGCAGAAGATGCCGCTCGGGTCCCTCTTTGCGGATCGGCTGCCCTTTGCCCTGGCGAAGACGCAACGATTTGATGATCCGCGGTCCGAACAGGAATACGAACAGGAATGCGGTCAGCACCGCGCCGCCGGTGCGGAAGGTGATGTAGCGGAAGACATTGAGAAAGGCGAACTCGGTGGTGAGCTCGGTCAACCAATAGAGCATCGTCTTATCCCCCGCGGCGTTCTCAATCCGACACGCTTTCCGTAGCGAAACGGCGCTTCAGCGCCTCGATAAGCGGGGCCATGCGGCTGCCCAAGGACCCCTTGACCATGATCACGTCCCCCGGGCCTACCGCTTCCATGAGCATGGGCGCAAGCTCCTCGGCGGTCTTGGCATAGGCCCCACGCCGGCCCGCCGGCAAAGCCTGGTACAGCGAGCCCATCAACTCGCCGCAGGCAAAGACTACATCTACCCCTGCCCCGTCAATGTACTCGGCAAGGCTTTCGTGGAGTTTAGCGCCTTCCGGCCCGAGTTCCAGCATGTCCCCGAGAACCGCCACGCGGCGCTTGAACTCGGTGCGAGGCGTGAGCCCTAGGGTGGCAAGGGCTGCCCGCATCGAGGCGGGATTGGCGTTGTAGGACTCGTCGATCAGCGCCACGGCGCCATCCTTGGTGGCAATCACGGTGCGCGCGCCACGGCCGGCCTGGGCATGCAGATTGGCAAGAGAGCGCGCGGCAAGCGGCAGGTCGGCGCCGGCAAGCTTCGCCGCGGCGAGCACGGCAAGCGAGTTCTGCACAAGATGGCGCCCTGGGGCGCCGAGGCGATAGCTCACCGTCTCGCCCATGATGTCGGCGCCGACCTGGGAACCATCGGGACCGAGCTCGACACTGACGGCGCGCGCGTCGGCTTCTTTGGCCTCGCCGAAGCTTACGATTTTCGCGCCGCGGTCACGGGCGCGCCGAGCGAGCCTCTCATAATGAGGGTTGTCGCGATTGAGGATTGCCGTGCCGCCGGGCTCGAGCCCATCGAAGATCTCGGCCTTGGCGTCGGCAATCTCCTCGATCGAGCGGAAGAAGCCGAGATGCACCGGCGCGATGGTGGTGACGATGGCGATAGCGGGGCGGATCAATTGCGTGAGCGCATGGATCTCGCCCGCATGGTTCATGCCCGCTTCGAACACGCCGAAGCGCGTGTCGCGCGGCATGTTGGCAAGCGACAGCGGCACGCCCCAATGATTGTTGAAGGACTTGGCCGAGGCATGCACCGACCCGCTCGGGGTAAGCGCCAGCCTGAGCGCCTCCTTGGTGCCGGTTTTGCCCGCGCTCCCGGTCACGGCGATGACGACCGTGTTGCCGGCGCGGGCGCGGGCGGCGCGGCCGAGATCGTTCAGCGCGGCAAGCGTGTCGCCCACGCGTACCAGCCTCTCTTCATCGCCCATAGGAAAGGTGTCGTCGACGATGGCGCAGGCGGCGCCTTGCTCCAACGCCGCGGCGACGAAGGCATGGCCGTCGCGGTTCGGCCCGCGGATGGCGACGAAACCTTCGTCCGCGGCGAGGTTGCGGCTGTCGATGGAGAAGCCGGTGACTTGGGTATCGGACGCGCCCAGGCATTTTCCGCCGGTGGCGGCAACGATCTCACCAATGGTCCAGAGGGACTCAGCCAAGTTTTGCCTCTTGCTTCAAGGCCGCCGCGACCGTGTCGTGGTCGGAAAAGGGAATGACAGTGGGACCGACGATCTGTCCAGTCTCGTGACCCTTGCCGGCGACGAGCAGGACATCGCCTGATTTAAGTGAGGCAACGGCTTCGGCGATGGCCGTGGCGCGGTCGCCGATCTCGATGGCACCGGGGGCCGCCGCCAGAATCTCGCGCCGGATCGCGGCAGGATTTTCGCTTCTTGGATTGTCGTCGGTGACGATGGTGACATCGGCCTTTGCCGCCGCCACCGCACCCATCTCGGGACGCTTGCCCCTGTCGCGGTCGCCGCCGCAACCGAACACCACCATCAGCCGGTTGCGAACATAAGGCCGCAACGCGTCGAGCGCCTTGGCCAGCGCATCGGGCGTGTGGGCGTAGTCGATGAAGATGGGCGCGCCTTCGTGCGCCGTGCCTGCCAGATCGAGTCGGCCGCGAGCGCCATGCAATTCTGATAGCGAAGGCAATACGTTGGCGGCGTTCGAGCCGGTGGCTAGGCAGAGCCCCGCCGCGAGCAAGGCGTTGGAAGCCTGGAAATTTCCGACCAGCGGCAGGCGCACGCGATATTGCCTATCTTCATGTTCCACGCCGAGAATCTGGCCGAACCCGTCAATCTCGGACGAGACCAGGCGCAAGGTCTTGCCTCCGCGCCCGACCGAAATCAGCTTCAGTCCCCGCGCCTTAGCGGCGACCTGTGCGCCTGCCTCGCTATCGACATCGACCACCGCGGCGGCGCCTTTCGGCAAAAGTTCGGTGAACAGCCGGAGTTTCTGCGCGAAGTAGTCGGCGAAGTTCGCATGATAGTCCAAATGATCGCGCGAGATGTTGGTGAAGGCGCCGGCAGCGAGCTTCACGCCGTCGATGCGCCGCTGCTGCAATCCGTGGCTCGACGCTTCGAGCGCGAGATGGGTTACGCCGTCTTCGGCAAGCGCCGCCAGGATGCGGTGCAGCGCGATCGGGTCTGGCGTGGTGTGCTTGAGGATCTCGGTGCCGCTCGGTCCCACCACGCCGACCGTGCCGAGGCTTGCCGCCGTCAATCCTCGCGCCGCCCAAAGCTGACGCACGAAAGACACCACCGAGGTCTTGCCGTTGGTGCCGGTCACGGCGACCGTTGTCTCCGGCTGCTGACCAAAGAAGCGCGCGGCGATCAGCGCGAGACGCCGGCGTGGATCGCCGTCGGCGATCACCGGCGTCCCGGCAGGCACCTCCGTCATGCCTTCCGGCACGAGGATCGCGGCGGCGCCGCGGCGCACGGCATCTTCGATGAAGCGCGCGCCGTCGGTCGCCACGCCGGGCAGCGCGGCGAAGAGATATCCAGGCTCGACCTCGCGGCTGTCGGCGGCAAGACCTCTAATCGGCACAGCGGCAAGCGGCGCAGGCAGCGTCACCTCGGGCCCGAT
>DATMDY010000137.1:0-4661 GCA_035557335.1 Methyloceanibacter sp. | reverse complement strand
ACCGTCTCGGCGAACAGCTCGCGCTGCGGCGTGTCGTGCATATAGACGGCGTGCTTGTTCGGGAAATTGAACTTGAACTTGCCGAGCACGTTATGCGGCCCCGGCGACTGGATGAAGGTGTATTGGCGGATATTCACGTTCGCCCAATCGACGCTGTTGGGGTCGATCGGCTGTCCTTTATAGGCAACCCTGAGCTTGTGCTGTTGCAGGACCGACGTATTCGAGCCGAAAAATCCGGGCTGCTGCAAGGACGGCTGCAGGTCCTCTCTCAGGATAGTCTCGGGCACTACCCATTCCGGGTGGAACACGATCGAGCGCATCGGCGCGGAGAAGAATGGGGTGGCGTATTTGAGTTGGCCGACAATGGTCTTCTCCACGTAGATGACATTGCCGCCCTTGACCACGCGGGCGTTGAACTCCGGCACGTTGTTCCAGACATGGAATGAGCCGAGCTCGGGCGGCAGCCAGCGCCAACGCTCCATGTTGAGAATGAGACGTTGTGTGTCGCGCTCATTGACCGGCTCGTAAGGGTTGCCCTTGGTCCTGAGCAGCTCCTGCCGCAATTGCTCGAACTGTGGGTGCTTCGGATGCAGCGAGCGGAGATAAGCGTCCGCGGAGTCCGCGGCGGCGATCTCGGTCAATACCGTCTCCGATTTGCGCAGGCTCGGCCTCTGGTCGAACAGGGGGCTTACGCGCGACGGCGTCAGGCGGCCGCCGCGAGCATGCCGCGCATATTTCAGAATGGCGAGGTCGAGCTTGATCTCGTCGGCGGCTTGCGCCTCCACGCTCGACGGCGCGTCGCCCGCGGCCGGCAGGTCGAAGGCCTCGGGATTGAGACCCCAGGAAGCCGCATCCTGGATCTCCTTGATGGCGGCTTGGGCCTTGGCCGAGAACCCCGCGTCGGTAATCCAGAGCGGCGGATCGGTGCGCTCGCCGTAGAACGCTTCAAGCGCGGCGAGATCGGCGTCGGCAGCGCCCTTGCGCAGCGCCGGGTCGGCAAGCTGCGCGCGGATCGCGCCCACGACCGGATGAGGCGGGGGTGGCGGCGGTGGCTCGACAATCTGCGGCGCGGTGGTGGGCTCGGCCGAGGGTTGCGCATCCGTGCTCGGAACTCCGGTGGCGCTTTCGACGGGCGGCAGCGTCGGGATGCTTGGGGGCGTGACGGATTCGGTGGCGCTTGGCGCGGCGGGCGCAGGGACGACCGGGAGTGTGACCGTGTGGCTATCCTCGGCCCGAACGGCGCCGGCGAGCAGCACGCCCAAAATCAAGGCCTGTACCAAACAAAAGGCGCGCAAGGAGTGTCCGCCCATCTCCGCCCCCTTTGGAGCCGGTCTAAGGTAGCCTTGGAGCCTCGCCACGGCCACCTCATTTCCGCTACGCGCTAGCCATTTTCATGGAAGCATGGGCAAAATCGGCGCGGTAGATGTCCAAATCAGGCGGGAGACCGTAAATGCGCAGAGACCTCAACCCCTCTTTCAACCTGAACCGCCGCCATCTGGTTATCGGTGCGCTCGGGGCGGCGGCGTTGCCGGCGGCGAGCCGCGCTTTGGCCCGCGCCCTCGACACGCCCGCTACCGAGCAAGACGTTGTGTTCATGCGCCTCGCCCTCGAGGAGGCAGCCAGGGGCGATTTCCCCTTCGGCGCGGTCATTACCCGCAATGGCAAGGTGCTGGCAAAAGGCCGCAATCTCAGCAAGCAGCAGCGCGACCCGACGGCACATGGCGAGATGGTCGCCATCCGCCGTTTCCTCGCCGAATACGGGCCCGAGGAACTGAAGGGAACTACGCTTTATACGTCCGGCGAGTCATGCCCGATGTGCATGGGTGCCATCGTGTGGTGCGGTATTTCGCGCGTGGTTTATGGCGCCTCGATCGCTGAGCTCGCCACCAAGATCGGCCAGATCATGATCACGGATCAGGAGATCGCCGACAAGACGCCTTTCGCCGAGATCAGCCTGACCGGCGGCGTGTTGGCCGAGGAATCGCTCGCGCTATTCAAGTAGATGGCGTGGCGAGGAGAATGGTGCCGCAAGAGGGATTCGAACCCCCGACCCCATCATTACGAATGATGTGCTCTACCAACTGAGCTATTGCGGCGTTGCTTGAGGGCAGCCTTGGCGGTCCGTGCTTAATGCCAATATCGGCATGGCGCAAGCTGAGTGCCAGGCCGCAAGCGCGCGCTTTAGCGGATTTGCGCCGCGCGTAAGCGTTCGAGCGAAGCGGGGCTCTCGTCGGTGTCGGCCTGCGCCACGCCCGGATCGTCAGGCGGCCGCGCGGGGATGAACACCGAGGGCTGGGGTTTCTTCTCACCGCTCGGGGCAGAGGTCTTCAGCCGAGGCGCTTCCAGCCGGCTGTCTTTACTGACCTCGACGACAGCTTCTGGCTCGTTCTCTCGTGACGGAGAGATTTCTTCCGCCGGCTCGGGGCGCTCCTCGATCAAGAGCGTGTCGTCACCGCGGCCGATGGCATCGACCGGCGCCTTCCACGCGAAGGCATCGACAGCACCGGTGAGCGGCGACACCGGCAGCCAGCGGTCCGAGACATAACCTTCCGCGATCCAGGCGCGGTCGCGCGGGGCACGGACGGCACGCGCCAGCCATTCGCGCTCGCGGCCACGATCGCCGTCGCCAGCCTCGATCCGCGCCATGAGCGTGCAGATGCGCGCGGAGGGACGAGCCTCGATATAAGGCGCGAGCGCCGCGCGCGCCTCCTGCCAGTCATGCGCCTCGATGGCGGCGTTGGCCACGGCGATCGGTGCTTCGATATCGTCAGGCGTCAGGCTGGCGAGTTGCTTGACCCGCTTGAGGCGCTCGCGCGGAGAGTCTCCCGGCTTGGCGAAGGCATAGATCACCGCGAGGTCGGGATGAGGCGAGAGCTTCCACGTCTTGGTTATGAGCCGCGAGGCCTGACGGGCCTCGCCGCGCGAGGCCAAGATGCGGCCAGCAATCTCCGCCGCCGGCACCAATGACGGCGCGAGCTTCAAGGCATCGTTGGCCAGCGTGAGCGCCTTGTCGGGATCGGAGGACTCGAGGTCGCGCGCTTCCGCCGTCAACAGGACGGCGCGGCGGCGATTGGCGACGGCCGCCTCGACATGGCCGTTCTGGCGCGCGATGGCGAGCGTCTGCAAGGCGCCTTCCCAATCGCTGGCGCGCCCCTGCATGTCGAAGAGGGCGTTGACGCCCCAGCCGAGCTTCGGATCACTCTTCACCGCCTGCTCGGCCAAGGCCCGCGCCGCGTCCGTGTCGTTGCTGCGCTGGGCTTCGAGGAACAGGCCGCGCACGCCGAGCAGCTTCGTCTCGGGCTCTTTGAGCATGGACTCGAAAGCGCGCCGCGCCGCCTCCTTGTCGCCTTTCAGCTGGGCGGTCTGGGCGCGCAGCAAGGCCGTCAAAGGCTCGCGCGGCAGGTTGCGCCCGGCGATGCCGGCAAAGCGCTGAGCCTCGGCGCGGTTGCCGACACCGATGGCGACGAGACCGCGCGACAACGCCTCGTAACCCTGCTGCCGCTTCCGCTCCTTGACATAGGCTTTGACCGCGGCAGGGCGCGTCAGCAGATAGCGCAACAGAGCAAAGATCAGAACCAGTGCCGCCACCAAGGCGACGATCGCAACCGCGGCGACGAAGGCCGTGGTCTCGATGCGGTAGCCGAGCCAGTCCATGGTGATGGTGCCGGGCCGGTCGGCGAGCCAGGCGAGCCCCAAGGCTGCCACGAGGACGAGAAAAACGAAGGTAAGAACGCGGGTCATTGCCTAGTCTCGGCCGGTTTGTTGCGCGGCGCCACCTACGGACACGAGCAGGCGTCCTTCGAGCCTCTTCAATTCGTCCTCGGCATCGAGGCGGGTGCGGGCTTGATCGAGCCAGGCAGCGAACGCGTTGCGCGGCGCGCCATCCAGTGTCTCGATCTCTTTCACGCTTTCGGCGAGCTTGCCTTTGCCGAGATCCGCCTTGGCGCGCGCCAGCACCGCGGCCGGCTCATCGCCGGTTGCCGCTTCGTCGAGACGGCGAATAGTGACCAGAGACTGCGCGCGCGCCTGCAAATCACCGAGGAATGAGCCGTCGGAGGCGGGTGGCGCTTGCGTAAGCGCGATATCCTTGGCGGCGTCGAAGCTCCGCGCCAGCGTTATCATGGTGGGAATGCCCGTCTTGGCATGCGCGGCGAGCACGCCAAAATCGGCGTTGGGCGACAATGTCTTGAGCGTATCGAGCTCGGCGTCGAAGGCGCGGCCTTCGCTAAGGGCCGCGCGCAGATTGCCGAAGGCGATGGCCAGGGCCGCCGCTTTGGTTTCTTCCGTTTCCTTGCTGACGATTTCGGCAATGCCGGGGATCGCGTCTTCGAGATTGGCGATGCGGCGGTCGAGCGCCTCGATCTCCGGCTGTATCTCTTCGGTCTCGGCGGCAAGTCCCGCCTCCGCCAAGGCGCTCAGTCTCGTCCTGAGATCGGCGATCTGGTCCTGTAACGCCTGCACCGTAGAGGCGTTGGCGTCGTCTACCCTGGCGAGCTCCGAATCGATCTTGGCATTCAGCCTCTGCTCGGTGTCGGCGATCTGTTTGGTGATGGCCGGTATGTCGGCGATGGAGCCGCTGTCCTTGTTCGCGTCGGCCAGGGTCTTGAGCGCGGCTTCGGCCTGGCCGACACGATCTTGCAGCGCGGAAACTTCAGGTGGCG
>DATMDY010000136.1:0-8763 GCA_035557335.1 Methyloceanibacter sp. | reverse complement strand
CCCGGCGTGGCCGTGACCATGGCATCGGCCTCGGGGCTCTTGCCGTCCTTCCAAGACTTGTCGGCGATCACCGCCTCGGCGCTATGCTTCTGATAGAGGGAGAGCAGGTTGTTCGGCTCGACGCCCAAAATTTCGGCAACGCGCGCACGGTTCTCTTTCACGTTGGCCGGGTCGTCGCGTGAACCCGGACCGCAATTGAGCGAAGCATAGATGCCACCCGAGACGCCGCCCTGACGGGTGAAGAAGCCGTGGCGGATGCCGTCGATATCGGCGAGGCTCGCCACGCATAGCCGCATTTTGTCTTGCGTAACCATCGTGCCGCCCGGATGCGCTCAAATGTCTCCGAAGGGCGGCGGCGGAACAAGCCCGTCGCTTGTCAGCACCAGCGCCTTGAACAGCGCGCCCATCTGGCGCGGATCGGTGAGCCGCGCGGCGCCGGACAGGATCGAGTCCCGTTGCGCCGGCGTGGCGCCTGCAAGCAGACGGTCGCGGCGCGCCTCCAACCCGAGCTTTAGCAGGAAGGCACCTTGCGGCATGGGGCCATAAACGTCCAGACCATGCGCTTTCGCGCTTCGCTTCAGCGCGGCGAAATCGACATGCGCTGTCAAATCGGCCTCGCCCGACGCGGCGAGAGGGTCGGCGTAAGCATGGTTGCGCACGGCTTGCAGCGTATCGCCGAAGCCGGTCTCGTCGTGACCGTAATCGATGAACAGCGCCACCAATGGTGCCTCCGAGGCCCGCGCCGCAAGCGCCGACATCAACCGCTCCGCGCCGGGACGAATTTCGAGGATAGCCCCATCTGGTGCGTCCAGCGCAAGCGCTGCTTCTGGAAGCTCCTCGGCTTGCAACGCGTTTCCCTCGGTGAAAATGAAAGCATCGTGTCGATCCACGGCGACGCAACGTTCATGCCAATGAACCCCGCGCCGCACCAATTGCCTAACAGGAAGGGCATCTAGAAATTCGTTGGCGATGACGATGAGCGGGCCTTGCGGCATATCCTCAACGCGATCGAACCATTGGACCGGCGCCGGCGAGCCGCGCAAGGCCTCTTGCTGCATGTCGCGCAGGCTTGGACTCGTCTCGATCAAAGCAACGGTGACGGCTTCAAGGAATTGCGGCACGCTGCGCCAGGCGCGCCGCGCGTCGGCCATGAGCGTGCCCCGCCCAGGCCCAAGCTCGGCGACCACGACCGGTTTCGGCGCGCCCATCGATTGCCACACGGCGACGGCCCACAGCCCGAGCAGCTCGCCGAATATCTGGCTGATCTCGGGCGCGGTGATGAAATCGCCCTGCGCGCCGATGGGATGGCGCGTGGCGTAATAGCCCGCATCCGGGTCGGCCACGCAGGCGTCCATGTAAGCGGCCACGCTGATCCTGCCCTCACGCAAGATGCGAGCCTTGAGCCGCGCGGCGAGTGGCGCCGTCTCCGCGCGAGGTTTTAGCTGCGCGCTCATCATGGTGCGGCGACAGCCGGCTCACGCCGTGCACGCCAAATGAGCCACACGCCGATCAGGATCATGGGAACGGAATAAATCACGCCCGGCGTGAACAAGCCGATATCCATCGGATGTCCGGGGTGCGGCTCGCGCGCGAACTCCACCACGCTGCGGAAAATGCCGTAGAACACCAGGAACAGGCCAAACACCGTGCCGGGCCGCGTCAGCGCGTGATAACGGTGGGTGGCAATGCGCAGGATGATGAACAGCACGATACCCTCGAGGAACGCCTCGTAGAGCTGGCTCGGATGTCGCGGCGCGTCGCCCTCGCCGGGAAACACCATCGCCCAGGGCACGTCGCTCTCCCGCCCCACCAATTCTCCATTGATGAAATTGGCGATACGGCCGAAGAACAGGCCGAACGGCGTCGCCGCCGAGGCCACGTCGCCGAGCGACAGCGGGTTGATGCCCTTGACGCGGGAGAAGAAATAAACCGCGAGCACCACGCCGAGCAGGCCGCCATGGAACGACATGCCGCCATTCCACACCGCCGGGATCTCGGCCGGGTGCTGCCAGAAATAGCTCGGTTCGTAGAACAGCACGAAACCCAGCCTGCCGCCGACCACGATGCCGAAGGTGATCCACAGCAGAAAATCGTCCACCTGGCTCACCGTCATCGGCGATTTGCCGCCCCATAGCGCGGGCCGCGACACGAGATAGCGCCCATAGAGCCAGCCGAGCAGAATGCCCGCCATATAGGCAAGCCCATACCAGCGGACGGAGACCGGGCCGATCGCAATGGCCACGGGATCGATGACGGGGTACGGGATGGCGAGGAGAGGCATGGGTGAGGGGTTCGGGAAGACCGGCGCGACCCTTCACCGCCCCCGCCTGCCTGTCAAGGCACGCATGGCCGCCCCCTTTGGTCCGGCGGCTTGCACCGAGAGGGCCGGCATCCCATAGTCCCTGCCATGACGCAGACCACGGGACGGTTCTTCGACGAACTCGGCAAGCTGCTCACCGACGCGGCGGGCGCGGCGGAGGGCGTGCGCAAGGAGGTCGAGGGCGTGGTCCGCTCCCAGGCCGAGCGCGTTTTGCGCGACCTCGACGTAGTGCAACGCGAGGAGTTCGAGGCGGTCAAGGCCATGGCGCAGAAGGCGCGAGAGGAAAACGACGCGCTCAAGGCGCGCATCGCCGCGCTTGAGGCCAAACTTCGCGACTCCCTCAAGCATTGATGGCCGGGAGCGACCTAAACCCGGACTAAAAAATACTTCGCCGGAATGTCGATTTCGTCCTGTGCCGTACGACGTGACGGTAGAGCCGGAAATCTCATCCTCCATACCGGCTCCATATGAAAGGAGTAGCGACCATGCGTTTCATGATTTTGGTCAAGGCCACCAAGGACTCCGAGGCAGGCGTAATGCCGCCGGAGGAGCTCTTCCACGCCATGGCCGACTATCACGAGGAGCTCGCCAAAGCGGGCGTGCTGCTCGACGCCAATGGGCTTCAGCCGAGCTCCAAAGGCTGGCGCATCAAATATTCCGGCGTCAAGCGGACGCATATCGACGGGCCCTTCACCGAAACCAAGGAATTGGTCGCCGGCTATACCATCATCCAGGTGAAGTCGCGGGAGGAGGCGATGGAATGGGCCAGGCGCTTCCCCAACCCGCATTTGTCGGAAGGTGAGATCGAAGTCCGCCAGATATTCGAGCTGGAAGATTTCGGCGAGAGCGAAGCCATCGAGCGGTTCCGCCAGATGGATCTCGCAAGCCGAAATAGCACAAACTGATAAAAAAACGTTCAATTTCCAAGAGGAGTGTCGAAAATGCGATACATCACTTTGGTCAAGTCGAAGGAAGACTCGGTGGGCGCCATACCGCCGGCTTTCCTCGCGGATATGGATAAGCTCGCGAAGGATGCCGCCGCGGATGGCTGCGTCATGATCGGGACCGGAGGTCTCTATCCGACGGCGGCGGGCGCCCGGGTGGCGCTTTCCAACGGCAAAGTCACCGTGATTGACGGCCCCTTCAGCGAGGCCAAGGAAGTGATCGGCGGCTATGCGATGTTCGAGACGAACTCGAAGGCCACCATCATCAAATGGACCGAGCGTTTCATGGAGCTGCACAAACGGCATCTGCCGGGATGGGAGGGCGTCACCGAAATCCGGCAGCTCTACGAGGAAGGCGAGAAACCCTGCGACCAAGTGCGCGAGGCGCACAAGGCGCAAGAGGCCGCGATCTAGCGGGCCTTGCGGGCGCGCCAAAGAAGTGACGTTAGTCGGTGGCCATGGCGGCCACCGACACAAACCGCGCCATCGAGGCGATCTGGAGGATCGAGCAGGCAAGGCTTATCGCCGGGCTCACGCGCATCGTGCGCGATGTCGGTGTGGCGGAGGAACTCGCGCAGGACGCGCTCGTCGCCGCGCTTGAGCAATGGCCCAAGTCAGGCATCCCCGACAATCCAGGTGCCTGGCTCATGGCGACCGCCAAACATCGCGCCATCGACCGCTTCCGCCGCAACAAGCTCGCCGAACGCAAGCATGACGCACTCAGCTACGAACTCGAGCTCGAGCAGGATGCGCCGCCTGATCCCGATGAGGCGCTCGACGATGACATCGGCGACGATCTGCTTCGTCTCATGTTCGCCGCCTGCCATCCGGTTCTGTCGACCGAGGCGCAGATCGCACTTACCCTGCGGTTGATCGGCGGTTTGACCACCGAGGAGATCGCGCGCGCCTTTCTCGTTCCGGAGCCGACCATTGCCCAGCGCATCGTTCGCGCCAAGCGGATGCTCGCCGAGAAGCGTGTGCCTTTCGAGGTCCCGTACGGGGACGAGCGCTCGACGCGCCTTTCCTCGGTGCTTTCCATCCTCTATTTGATCTTCAACGAGGGCTACGCGGCGACGGTCGGCGACGACTGGATACGTCCACAACTCTGTGAGGAGGCGCTGCGCATGGGCCGCATTCTGGCAAGCCTCGCGTCCGAAGAACCGGAGGTGCACGGGCTTGTTGCGCTGATGGAGATTCAGGCATCGCGACTCGGGGCACGAGCCGGTCCGTCGGGCGAGCCCATATTGCTGCTCGAGCAGAATCGCGCCCGCTGGGATCAGCTTTTGATCCGTCGCGGGCTTGCTGCGCTCGAGCGCGCGGAGGCGCTGGGCAAGGCGTCTGGCCCTTACGTCTTTCAGGCGGCGATTGCCGCCTGCCATGCCCGGGCGAAGCGGGCGGAGGACACGGACTGGGCGCGGATCGTGGGTCTCTATGGCGCACTTGCGGAGATTTCGCCTTCGCCGGTCGTCGAGCTCAATCGCGCGGTGGCGTTAGCCATGCTGTTCGGCCCCACGGCCGGGCTGGAGATTGTCGATGCTTTGGGCTCGGAGCCTGCACTCAAGACCTATCACCTCCTGCCCAGTGTGCGAGGCGACCTCCTGAAGAAGCTCGGCCGTTTCGACGAGGCCCGCGCGGAATTCGAGCGGGCGGCGTCGTTGACGCGAAACGAGCGGGAGCGGAAATTGCTTCTGGATCGGGCCGCTTCCTGCGTGGCCGAGTCCGGCCCCTCGGGTTAACCTCTTGACTGGACACGCGGGCGTCACACACGCCGCGAGGCGAATCGGACTCTGACCAACAGCTAGTGGTCCGAAAATAATCCACAACAATGTTTAGGTGGTCCACAGCTATCAGCAGAACGCGACTCAGGCCGCGTTGGTGCTGGTGGAGTCTCCATTATATAACTGATTCGCAAGGTGATTCGCGGGCGTTGGGGTAGCGCGGAACTCTGAAGGGGGCCACAGAGCGCACGCATGGCTACGGCACAGGCTAATTTTGACCGCTTCACCAACCCGGTGGATATGGTCGAGCATATCGCCACCATCCACGACTGGAGTTTCGAACGCACCGCGCCGGACGAGCTGACGCTCTCGGTTGCCGGCGAATGGTGCGATTATCACATCTCGCTCACCTGGCGGGACGACCTTGAGGCGCTGCATCTCGCCTGCGCCTTCGACTGCAAGACCGCCACTTTCAGGCTGAACGAGATGTACCGGCTGATGGCGATGATCAACGAGCAGCTCTGGCTGGGCCATTTCGACCTGTGGAAGGAGGACGGCATGCTGCTTTACCGCCATGGGCTGCTGCTCGCCGGCGCTGAGACCCATGCCAGCCAATGCGAGGCGCTGTTAAAGGCAGCGCTCGAGACCTGCGAGCGCTATTATCAGTCCTTCCAGTTCGTGTTGTGGGCGGGCAAGTCCGCGGAGGACGCGCTCGCCGCAACCATGCTCGAGACGCAAGGACACGCATGACACTGAGCCTCGCCGGCCCGCTACTCTTGGTCGGGGCGGGCAAGATGGGCGGGGCGCTGCTCGAAGGTTGGCTCCGGCAGGGCCTCGACCCAAAATCGGTCTTCATCCAGGACCCGGCGCCGTCGGCGCAGGTGGAAGCGCTCGCCGCGCGCCACGGCATTGCCGCCGGTCTCGCGCCGGACCTTCCCGGCGAGCCATCGGTGGTGGTGATCGCGGTGAAGCCGCAGGTCACCGACAAATTGCTTCCCGAGGTCGAACCGCTTCTCGGCGAGAAGACAGTGGTGCTGTCCATCGCCGCGGGTCGTACGCTTGGCGGGCTCGCGCATCATCTGCCGCCGGATACGGCGATCGTGCGCGCCATGCCTAATACGCCCGCCGCGATCGGCCAGGGCATGAGCGTCGCGGTCGCCAATCGGAGCGTGACGCCGGAACAGAAGCGCGATTGCGACGCGCTGCTCGCGGCGGTCGGCGAGGTGATCTGGATCGACGATGAAACGCTGCTCGATGCGGTCACCGCCGTGTCGGGCAGCGGCCCGGCCTATGTGTTCCTGCTCGCCGAGTGTCTCGCAGAGGCTGGCGTGCAAGCTGGCCTCGATCCCGCGCTTGCCGATCGGCTGGCGCGCGCCACAATCGCCGGCGCCGGTGAACTATTGCGCCGCTCAGAGCTTTCATCTGTACAACTCCGCGAAAACGTGACTTCGCCGAAAGGCACCACGGCCGCGGCGCTCGAAGAGCTGATGGTGGAGAAGGGGTTGAAGCATTTGCTCAACCGCGCCGTCGCCGCCGCCGCCAAGCGCTCCCGCGAGTTGTCGTCTTAAATCTGCCGCCGCCTTCCGATTGCCTCGAAAAGCGCTTATCTTTCAGGCAAAGGAGGACGCTCCCATGTTCGACGATTTCTCCAAACGCGCCAAAGCCGTGCGCGCGGCGCTGGCCCTGGCGCATCACCGCAAATGGGGCGATATCGCCCTTGCCGACATCGCCCAGGCGGCGGGGCTTAGCCTCGCCGACCTTAGGCATGAATTTTCCTGCAAGAGCGACATCCTGCGCGCCCTCCAGGCCGAGGTCGACGCCGAGGTCCTGGCCAAGTCGAAAGCTGCGCCCGCCGGGCAGAACCCGCGCGACCGGTTGTTCGAAGTCGTCATGACGCGGTTCGAGGTGCTGGCCCCATACAAGCCGGCGCTCAAGCGCATCTCCGACTATCTCTGCTGTCATCCGGGCGAGGGCGCGGTGCTGGCCTGCTCGACGATCGCATCGCAATATTGGATGCTTGCCGGCGCGGGTATCAAGCTCGACGGCGCGGGCGCGGCTCTACGCGTCGCCGGGCTCACCGCGGTCTACGCCAAAGTATTCCAGGTCTGGCTAAACGATCCGTCACCCTCGCTCGACAAGACCATGGCCGCGCTCGACCGGCGGCTCAGCAATGGCGAGCGCTGGCTCACCAGCATCGAGAGGACGTGCGAGGATCTCTGCCGCTTCGCCTGCGCCTTCGTGCCGCGCGGCTGGGGGCGCAAAGACGCCGGCGAAACGACACCTTCCGCGCCCCCGTCAGGGCCGGGACCGTCGCCCGCGCCCGGCGTGCACTGACGTCCGTTAGTCGTCCTCGCCCACCGGGCCCGACAAACTCTCGGGCCCTTCGCCCGGCAATTCCTCGTCGATGGGATCGCCGCCGTCTAAGGGCGTGTCGGGATCGTCGAGCGGTGGCCCGGCTTCTCCGCCGCCTATTTCTACTTCGCCGGGGGCGAAAACCGGCGCGCCGCTCTTGCGTCTCACATCGACCTCGCCGCCCCCGATATCCATCTCGATTTCGGAGCCGGGCTGTTCCAGTTCTTGGATTTCTTCCGTCATGTCATTCTGAGCGAGCGCGGGTCCAAAGGCCAAAGTCACGATCGCCGCCAGTCCGGCAGCCATGTTTTTCATCTTCGTCTCCCTCCCAATCAAACAGGTACTCTTAGCACGGCTTTCAATCCGCCGAGAGGCGATCGGCTGAGCGCGATGTCGCCGCCATGGATACGGGCGATGTCGCGGGCAATGGCGAGCCCAAGTCCGGTCGATCCCGTATCCTGATTGCGCGCGTGGTCCACCCGGTAGAACGGCCGGAACACATGCTCGTGCTCCTCCTCGGGAATGCCAGGCCCGTCATCCTCGACCTCGACGGTGAGCGAGCCGTTCTGCTTGGCGGCGCTGACACTCACATGCTGGGCGAAGCGCGCGGCGTTGTTGACCAGATTGGCCACGGCGCGCTTGAAGGCGTGACGGCGCACCGAAACCACCAACGGCTCGTCCTTGACATCGATCTTGATGTCCTTGGTGCCGTGGGCCTGGCTCTTCACCTCGTCCAGAATCTCGCCGATATCCGTGCGCACGATATCCTCGCCGGAATCGCCTTTGGCGAAGGCCATGTAATCCTCGAGCATGGCCTGCATCTCGTCCACGTCGGCGCGCATGGCCTCAAGCTCCGGCGTATCCTCGAACAGGGCGAGTTGCAGCTTGAAGCGGGTGAGCACGGTCCGAAGATCGTGGCTCACGCCGGCCAGCATGACGGTGCGCTGCTCCACATGACGCTCGATGCGGTCGCGCATCTCGATGAAGGCATGGGCCGCCTGGCGCACTTCGCGTGCACCACGCGGCCGGAAATCAATGGGCGGCGGTCGCCCTTTGCCGAAACTGTCGGCGGCATCGGCAAGCCGCAGGATCGGCTTGATCTGGTTGCGCAGGAATAGAATGGCCACGGTGAGCAAAACGAGAGACGTGCCGACCATCCACAGCAGGAAGATCTGGGAGTTGGAGGCATAGGTCTGGCTGCGGCGAGCGAGCACGTGCATGACGCCGTCGTCGAGCTTGACGCGGATATCGACGAGGTTGGAGCGTCCCACGGTATCGATCCAGAAGGGGCGGCCGATGCGTCGGGTGATCTCATCGGAGAGCGTCGAATCGAGAAGGTCGAAGAACGGCTTGGAGCGCGCCTGCGGCAGCTCCTCGCCGGGCGCGAAGCGGACCCGCAAGCCCAAATCCTGCTCGGCGAGCCGGATCA
>DATMDY010000135.1:0-13238 GCA_035557335.1 Methyloceanibacter sp. | reverse complement strand
GGCATTCAGCGCTTTTTTGCCGTGGCAGGCTCGTGCACCTTGGCAAGCGCGCGTTCAAGGTCCTTGATCAGCTCGGTGAAGGGCCGTTGTACCGTGCCCGTCCGTGCGATCAAAACATAATCATAGCCTTTGACGGCGTGGCTTGGGGCGGTTAGTCGCACCGCCTCCTTGAGTCGGCGGCGCGCCCGGTTGCGGACGACCGCGCCCCCAAGAGTTTTGGTTGCGGTGAAACCGAAACGGGCGAGTTCGCGGGTCTTGTCTTCGCTGTCGGGCCGTTCCCGCGCCTGAAGCACCAGCGAAGGGGCGGTGTAGCGTGCCCCACCCCTTACATGAAGGAACTCAGCGCGTGTCTTGAGACTTCCGATGGCCGTCACCGGTGAGGCGCGTTGCCGGCCGGCCTAAGCCGACAAGCGCTTGCGCCCCTTGGCCCTGCGCCGGGAGAGCACCTTGCGGCCCGCTTTCGTTTCCATGCGGGTGCGGAAGCCGTGCCGCCGCTTGCGGACCAGCCGCGATGGTTGGTAGGTGCGCTTCAAAGCCTCTCTCCCGCCTCGCTCCTTGCCGGGCGCAAGGATCAAGAAAACCAAGGTTCCGGCGGCTTATAGGTGCCGCATTAGCTCAAGTCAAATCGGCGGCTACGTCCCTTGCCTTAATTACCTCGGGCCAAGCCCGGCAGTTGTCGGCGCATGCCAAAGTCGGATAATCATGTCCCGGCGTCATCACGGGCACTTTTGCCTTTCCACACCCTGGCAATGGTCTCGACCGCGTTATCGGCCCGCAGCAATTTGCCCACCAATCCCGCCTTGCCAAGATGGGAGCGGAAGGCCAAGAGTCCTGCCCGTATGCACTCGGGCCGGGAGCGTTTCCAACGCCGGATGGCTTGGCCGGGCAACCTGGACGTGTGGGGAAGGGGGATCAGTCGACTATGGAAGAGGTACTGAAGCCCGACCTCTGCGTCATCGGCGCGGGCTCAGGGGGCCTTTCCGTCGCGGCGGCGGCAGCCCAGTTCGGCGTGCCAGTCGTGCTCATCGAGAAGGGCCGCATGGGCGGCGACCGGCTGAATTTCGGCGACGTCCCCTCCAAAGCGCTGCTCGCCGCCGGCAAGCGCGCCGATGCCGTGCGCACGGCCTCCACTTTCGGCATCGACGTGATCGAAGCGCAGATCGATCATCGCGGCGTGCACGATCACGTGCATGGCGTCATCGCCGCCATCGCGCCGAACGATTCCATCGAGCGCTTCACCGGGCTCGGCGTCCGCGTGATTCAGGCGAAAGCGAATTTTCTCGACAAGAACACGGTGGAGGCCGGCCGCGTGCTGGTGCATGCCCGCCGTTTCGTCATCGCCACCGGCTCCACGCCGGTCATCCCGTCGATCTCCGGCCTCGACGAGGTGCCCTATCTCACCAACGAGACGATCTTCGACGTGAGCGAGAGAATCCAGCATCTCATCGTGCTGGGCGGCGGTCCATTCGGACTCGAGCTCGGCCAAGCCCACAGCATGCTCGGCTCCCACGTTACCATCTTCGACACCGAGGGCTTCCTGCCCATCGAGGATCCGGAAGCCACCGCCGTCCTCCTCAAGCGGCTGGAGGACACCCAGATCATGCTCTATCCCAATACGCGGGTGGAAAAGGTGGAGCGCTCGATGCAAGGCGTCGCCGTGCATTTCCACAAAGACGGCGAGACCGTCATCGTCAAGGGGACCCACCTCCTCGTCGCCACGGGCCGCAAGCCGAACGTGAAGTCGCTCAGCCTCGAGCGCGCCGGCGTCACCTACACGGACGAAGGCATCAAGGTGAACGAGCAGCTCAAGACCTCCAATCGCCGCATCTATGCCATCGGCGATGTGATCGGCGGCCCGCAATACTCCCATCTCGCCACCTATCATGCCGGCATCGTGGTCAGGAACGCGCTGTTCCGGCTGAAGCCCGATGTCAGCGCCGGCACCATTCCAAGGGTCATCTACACCGCGCCCGAGCTCGCGCAGGTCGGGATCACCGAGGCCGAGGCGCATGCGCGCTATCGCCGCCGGCGCATCCGCATCTATCGCTGGCCTTACGCCGACATCGACCGCGCCCAATGCGATCGCGAGACGGAAGGGTTCATCAAGGTCATCACCAAGCGCGACGGTACCATTCTCGGCTGCACCATCGTCGGCGCCCAGGCTGGCGAGTTGCTTCAGCTCTGGGTCATGGCCATGGCCAAGGACATCAAGATCGGCGACCTCATCTCCCTGGTGGTGCCTTATCCGACCCTGTCGGAGCTCTCCAAACGGGCGGCCTATGCCTATTATCAGCCCAATATGACCAGGGGCTGGATGCGCAGCGTCATCGGCCTTCTGCGCCGTTTAGGCTAGATCATCGATCCTAAAGATTCGCCGGTTTTTCGGGTAAGATCGGCCTCGAGAGCGGGCGAGTCCTGCCGTCGTATTTCCTAAGGCGAGCATTGCCGGTGAACGACAAGTCTACCAGTGAGAGCCCGGAAAGCGGCAAAACGCCCGGTTACGCGCCGGGGCTGTCCGCCAAGCTGCTGCTTCTCACCATTCTCTTCGTCATGCTCGCCGAGGTGCTGGTGTTCGCGCCCTCGGTCTCCAATTTCCGCCGGCAATGGCTGATGGAACGGTTAGGGACCGCGCAGGTCGCTTCGCTGGCCGCCGAGGCCGCGCCCGGCGGCCAGTTGCCGGCGATGCTCCGCGACGAGCTCCTCAAGAACGCAATGGTGAAGGCCATCTCCGTGAAACGCGCCGACGCCCGCGTTCTGGTCATCGAGATGGACATGCCGGACGAAGTCGATGCGACCTACGATTTGCGCAACGCCTCCTGGCTTACGCTCATCGCCGATGCGCTCATGGTTTATGTCAACCCGAATGACCGTGTCATCCGCGTTATCGGCGAGCCCGGCTTCAACAAGGACGAGTTCATCGACGTGGTCATGGGCGAGGAGCCGCTCAAGGCCGCCATGATCCGCTACGGCCTCGACATTCTCGGCGTGTCGATCATCATCTCGGTCATCACTGCGGCGCTCCTCTACCTGTCGCTTGATTGGCTTCTGGTCAAACCCATGACCGGGCTCACCAGGAACATCGTGCGCTTCCGGGAACGGCCCGAGGACCCGACCAGGATCATTTCGCCGTCTGGACGTCACGACGAGATCGGTACTGCCGAGCGCGAGCTTTCCGCCATGCAGCATGAGCTTTCCGAGACGCTCACCCAGAAGAGCAGGCTTGCCGCGCTCGGGCTCGCGGTGAGCAAGATCAGCCACGATCTACGCAACATGCTGTCGAGCGCGCAACTCCTCTCTGATCGCTTGCGGACGGTGAAAGACCCGACGGTGCAGCGCCTGGTGCCGAAGCTGATCGCATCGCTCGACCGCGCCATCAGGCTTTGCGCCCACACGCTCGATTTCGGACAGGCGCAGGAGACACCGCCGCGGCGCAAGCGCTTCGCTCTGGCCCCACTCATAGCGGAAGTTCGGGATAGTCTCGGATTGCCGCGTCCGGGACTCATCGACTGGACGGTCATGCTCGACAGCGGCCTCGAAATCGACGCCGACCGCGACCAGCTCTATCGCGTGTTGAGCAATCTCGGCCGTAACGCCGTCCAAGCGCTTGAGAGCAGCGACCATGCACGCGGCGAGATCGTGGTGGCGGGGCGCCGTGAAGGCTCGGTCACCGTCATCGAAATTTCCGACACCGGGCCGGGCCTGCCGGAACGGGCCCGTGCGCATCTGTTCGAAGCCTTTCAGAGCGTGGCGCGCAAAGGCGGCTCAGGCCTCGGCCTCGCCATCGCCGCCGAGCTGGTGCAGGCCCATGGCGGGCAGATCGCCCTCGTCAATAACGAGGGCGGGGCCACCTTCCGCGTGTCGATCCCCGACGTGGTGGTCGACCTCGAGCGTGCCAGACGCCGGCACGCTTGAGATTTACTGCACTTTCTCTGCGCCAGAGGTATGGGTCGGATCCTCGCCCTTGGCGGGTTTCTTCTCGTAGGCCCTCTTCTGGAATTTATCGCCTTTCTTGACGATCTTGGTGGTCCACCCTGTATCCCAGGTGATCACGGCGCGTCTTTCATTCGCCTTCCACTTGCCGGTCAGACCTTCCCCGGCCCGGTCGCCTTTGGCGGTGCCGTCCGCAGAGAGGGTGATCTCGAACGGGTTGCCCTTGGTGTCTTGCACCTTCCAAGTGCCTTCGAACTCGCTCGCCGCAATGGCGGAAACCGTAGTTACTACGACCGCAAAAAGGACGGCAGTAAGAGCCGCCGCCGCTTTGCTCAGAAAAGAGTGAGGCTGCATCGTTTTTTCCTCCAATGAATGTCGTCCACCATAGCTCGGAAAAAACGGCGGTATTCTGGCGATTGTTCCCAGCCTTGCCTTCATTTGTACGAGGCATTAGGTAGGCAGTTCGAGCCGCCTTCGGCGAGCCTCGTTCCCGCCAATCCCGCTGCCTTTGCGGAATGACCGGTAGACGCGCCCGTAGCTCAGCTGGATAGAGCACCAGACTACGAATCTGGGGGTCAGGAGTTCGAATCTCTTCGGGCGCGCCAACTAGTTGAATCACTTTTACGGATTGTGACTCCCGGCGGGAACGTTCCCGTCAATTCACATCGGGATGAAGCAGGCCGCTCTGCGCGCGACCGTGCTTGTTGGGAAGGCACGGATTTTCGGATATGCGCGTACTAAAAACTAATGACAAAGGCTTAGCCGCGCAGACCGCGTTCCACTGCGTCGAAGAAGGCATCTAACTCGGTCTGTTGGGTGAAAATATGGGTGGAGACGCGGATGCGCCCGGCGTCGCCCCAGTAGCGAATGCGGATGCGACGCGCCTCGCACTCCTCGAACACACGCGTCAGGTCGCCCCCGACCGCCTCGAAACTCACCAAGCCGGTGTGGAAGGCGCCCAAACTTGCGTTAAGTAGACGGATCTGGTTGTGCTCGCGCAGCCGGTCTCGCACTTTGCGACCCAATTCATGAATGCGGGAGTAGATGCGCTCCGGGACGATGGCATTGACGAAGTCGAGTGCGGCTTTGACGCCCACGATCACTGACAGGTTGGATGTGCCGAGATTCGAGAAGCGATAGGCTTTCAGTTTGTAGTTCCGCCACTCCTGACCAACGGTGTTGGCCCAGAGGCGCTCCAGGTGCTCCTCCCGGATGAAGAGAAGGCCGCTCCCTTTGGGGGCCATCAACCACTTGTGCGCGTTTGTGGCGTAAAAATCACAGCCGAGGTCACGCAGATCGAGCGGAATGTGGCCTAGGGCGTGAGCGCCATCGATGTGCGTCAGGATGCCGTGCCGGCGGGCTAATGCGCAGATTTCCTTCGCTGGCAGCAATAACCCCGTCTCCCATGTGATGTGACTGAAGACGATGATGCGCGTCCGCGAGGTCAAGGCGTTCTCGAACAACTTGACGATCTCGTCGTCTGAAACAGGTGGCAGGGGTAGCTTGACGAAGTTCAATTTAACGCCAAAGCGTGCCGCTTTCTGTTCCCATGGACAGCGTCCGCCTGGGTGCTCTTGATCGGTCAGGAGTACCTCGTCGCCGGACATCAGGTCGAGGCCGTGGCAAATGGTATTGTTACCCTCGGTGACATTCCGCGTCAGGGCGAGTTCATCGATCTTGCAGTTCAGGAAGTTGGCGAGGGCCTCACGAGTGCTGCGGATATGTGAATTTTCAGCGTAGCCGAACCATGGGTTGTCCGGCTCGCGGTATGACTCCGCGTAAATCAGATGATCGATCATTGCGTGGAGTACAGGTAGCGGTGTGCAACCCAGGGCGCCGCAGTTGAGGTTGATCCGGTCGGCCACCAATAGCCATTGGCGGCGCAGCTCGGCCCAGTAGGCTTCCGGAGCGGTCGTGTACAGGTCGCGCGGTGGAAGTGGGCTTGGTTCCTGAGCGAGAGCCTGCTCGGCCCGCGCCAAGGGAACGCCGAACAGTGCCGAGGCGATTGTCGCTCCTTGGATAAATGCGCGGCGGCCGAGGATGGGAAGGTCTTCACGGCGGAGAGAAGTCGAGGCCGCTGGATAAGTCTTTCGCGTTTGCACCATATGTACCCTGACAGAAGGGAAGGGATGTGATGGACAAACCCCAGTGTACAGAATGAGAGAGGCGTTTGTCGTTACACCAAGAGCATCAAAGTGTGAATCTATCACCCACCTATGGCCAACGAAAAGGCAACAAAGGCCAAGCGCAGCCGCCCCCTTGGAGAGGCGACTGCGTGGGTCATTCTGATGAAGGTTTCTCGTAGGCTCCTAGCACCGGCTAATCTGCTGGCGCGTCCTATCCTACATCTTACACTCTTTCATGCCGCCCATCGCGGTCTGAGCTTCGCCCAGGGTCGGGTACGTGCCCATCATCTTGTACCGCGACATATCGGTAGGCTTCGTCGTCATCGTCGTGCACTTCTTGGTCATGCTGTCGAAGACGATATAGAAGCCCGTGTCGGCAAGTGCCGGGGCTGCAAAGGCACCGATCAGCACGGCGGCAATGATATACTTCTTCATTGGGGGTCTCCTTGTTGGAGGCGTATCGCCTAGGGAGCCCCAAGCAGATCACCAAGCCCCGCTCACATAAAATCAACAGCCCGGCAGCGATTTGAGAGATCGCGTTATCGCACGTTACCGGATTGTGATGAGGCCGGCCGGCGCTAGCCGGACTTCGATTCGCATTTCTTGTCTGTGTCGTTCCAAGCGCAATTGAGCGTCTTGTTCGTATTGCAGATATTCGGGTCTTCATGCGCCGCGCAGGCATCTTGTTTCGGAGCCGGGCCTGCGGCGCAGCCACGCGTGCTGTAATCCCAGTGGCATCCGGGCGTTGCCAAGCAGATCGAGGCATCGCCGATGTGACACTTCTCGGCAGCGCCGCCTTGGTTTGGGCAGAGACCGGCGACAAGCAGCACGGCAACCAATACAACCATCATTTCTCTCATGGGAAGCTTCTCCAGGGATCGCCCACCCTCCGTGGCGGGGGCAAATATTTGCCGCCGAAAACGCTGATTGCAACACCCTATTAAACGCTGGCAAGCGCGCCGACCCCGCCAAAGATCAAGGCCATGCCCCCGAACTGCGCGGGCGTGACCGGTTCTTTGAGGAATATTCGAGCGAGCAGCACGGTGACCGCGCCGAACGCCGAAGAGACCACGGTAGCAAAGGCGGGATCGGGCAAATTCCCGGCCGCGACGATGGTGCCGAGCGCGATCACGTCGAGCAAGCCCATGAAGCCGAGGACGGGGAACCAGCGCAGCGGCAGCGGCGCCTTCGCCGGCCGCCAGAGATAGAGCGCGCCGATGGTGACCAAGCCGAAACAGCGCGCCAGCCATACGGTCTCGACCTCGCCGAAGATCGGCACGGCGGCTTGGCCGGCAGTCAGAGCAACGGCGAAACAGAGGCCGGCGAGAAAGGCGAGGCCGAGGATACCTTTCAGCCTGCCCCGCTCCAAATCCCCCGATGCCTCGTAATGGCGGCCGCTCCGTGACACGATGGCGACCCCTGTCATGACCGCAGCGATGGCGACCCATTGCCAGAGCCCCGGGCGGGCGCCTTGCGCCACGGCGAAGAGCATGGCGAGCGCGGGATAGGAGCCGGCGATCGGCGCCACGATGGAGATTGGCCCGACCGCCAGCGCGGCGAACAAGGACAGTGTGGCAAGCGTGAAGAAAATGCCGGTGACCGCGACCAGCCACAGTGACGGCCACACAATGCTTATGCCGCCGCCCTCGAAGAGGAGCCAGACGCTGAGCACGATGAGTCCGGCGAGGGTGACGGCGAAAACCGTGGGGATGGGTCCGACGGCGCGGGACGGGAAACGGGCGAGGAAATCGTGCAGGCCCCAGCTAAGAGCCGCCACCAGCCCGAGCAGTGCTGAATTCATCGGCTCTTCTTATGGGCTGTTGGCCCTAAGGAGATCATCGCGCGCTTTTTCCAGATGCTCGGTGATCAACGCGTAGGCGGCTTGCGCGTCGCGCTCATGTAACGCGTTGTAGATGCCGCGATGCTGCCGGTTATAGGCCGCGATCACGTCGGGCGTCAGGATCTTCTCCTTCATCGCGTCCCATTGGGCGTGCAGACGCACATGGTTGATCTGCCGGTAGACGCCGAGCAGCAGCGGATTGGCCGAGGCTTGTGCGATGAGTAGATGAAACTCGCCGTCCCATTTGGAGAACTCGTCTTTGTCGGTGGTCGACTGCTCGGCCTGGGCAAGCACAGTTTCCATGTCCTCGAGATTGCGCCGCGTGGCGTGAAGCACCGCAAGCCGCGTGGTGAAGGGCTCGACCGCAAGGCGCGCCTCGATGAGCTGCAAGGGGCTGATCTGATCGGTGAGGTCCGTGCTACGCCGGTTGGCCGCCGCCGTAGGTCCGACGAATGTGCCGCTACCGAGTCGCCGCGACACCAGTCCCGCCTTTTCGAGTTGGTCGAGCGCGCGGCGCACGGTGCTGCGCGCGGCCTGGAAGGTCTCGGCCAGTTGCCGCTCGGGCGGCAGCCGGTCGCCTTCGCTATAGGCGCCGGTCTCGATGGCGCGCTGCAGATAGGCCGAGATGGCGCCCACGCCGCGGCTCGCTTTGTCGGGTCTTGGCAACGCGGCTTCCGTGCCGGCGCTGTGCTGGTCGGTCATAACCATTTCTCCAATCATAGCCCGCTTTGGGCCCGAAATGCAAAAATTGGTTTACAATCGGTCGGCACTTGTGTCCTATACCCCCGTTGAGGGTTGGGCGCTCAATGTGGCTTATTCAGTCGCTTAGGTCCACTGATAAGGACCAATTCAGAACCAATTCCACAGGAGTTGGTCGCACATGACGTTCCCTCACGCCGCCAAATTCGCCATTATCGGTGCCGGCATTCACGGGCTCAGCACCGCGCTGCATCTGGCGCAGATGCTGAAGGCGTCCGGCAAGGGCTCCGGCGCGGATATTCTTGTTGTGGACAAGACCGCGATCGCTGCGGGCGCCTCAGGGATAGCCTGCGGCGTGGTGCGCAACAATTACTTCCAGCCGGCAATGCGCGAGCTGATGGCCCATTCCGTCGAGGTGTGGGAGAGCGACCCTAAAGCCTATAGCTATCATCCCGTCGGCTACATGCAGATCAGCCCCGAATGCATGCGCGCCGACGTCGCCTCGATCTACGAGCAGCAACAGGCAATCGGCTACGAGTCGGTGTTCGTCGATGGCGCCGAGGCCTCGGCCAGATACATGAAGGGCCTGTTCGACGATTGGCAGGCGCAAGGCATCACCTCGGTGCTGCATGAGAAGCGCGGCGGCTATGCCAACAATGTCGCCAGCATGCAGGGGCTCGCCGCTAAGGCCGAAGCCGAAGGGGTGCGCGTGCTGGCCGGCATCGAGGTGCTGGACTTCGAGTTCGGCTCGAACTCCGGCGCGGTGACGGCGCTCAACACCAATGAAGGCCGCATCGCTTGCGAGACGGTGGTGGTCGGCGTCGGCCCCTGGGTCAACAAGATCTGGAATCTGCTCGAGCTGCCCAAGAAAATCGACGTCAATTCGAACGGCACGCTGCACAAGGACGTGCCGATGTGGAAGTTCTGGTGCCTCGAGGAAGGCACGCTCGGCGTGGATCCGCAGATGCACCGGACCAATGACGGGAACTTCCCGCCGGTCCTCCATGTCGACACCGATGCGCCGCTCTACTCGCAACGCGACGGCAGGCTGATCACCGACAAGATCTGGGGCATCTATTACAAGCCCGACTTCAATTTCGGCGGCATTCAGGGCGGCGCCTCGCCCTACAAGGTCGAGCAGGATCCCGACAAGGTTGCGGTCGATCCCTACGGCCCGGAATCGCCGGAGTTCGTGGTCGGCGAGGATTTCATCGACATGTGGTGCTCGGCGCTGGCGCATTGCCAGAAGCGCTTCGAGGGCAAGATGCCGCTTTACCGGCGCGAGGAAAATTCCGGGGGGATCGGCTGCTTCACCCCTGACAATTTCCCGGTATTCGACGTGTTCCGCGAGAATGTCTACGTCATTGCCGACTCCAATCACGGCTATAAGATGCTGGGCGTGGGCAAGCTCGTGGCCAAGGAATTGATGGGAGAAAAAAGCGCGCTGCTGGAGCCCTTCCGCTTCGCACGGTTCGCCAAGGGTGAATTGCATCCGACTTCCCATAGTCCGTTTCCGTGGAGCTGAGTCACAGGGGTGAAGAGATGAATCGAGCTGCGGAGAAGGTAAAAGTTAGAAGCGCGAAAAAGTCCGGGCCGACCGACATCGAGCGTTTCGTCGACGATCCCAAGCGCAAGAAACTGGTCGCCGAGGTACGCAAGAAGATCGACGCGCTCGGCATCGACTATCTCTATCTGCAATTCGTGTCTGTCACCGGCCGCATCATGGGCAAGGGCATCCCGGCGGACCATTGGGAAAGCGTGGCGAACAAGGGCTTCCAGCTCGTCTACGGCGCCACCATGAATCTGTTCGTCAACCGGCATGGCGACTATCTCGGCTACGGGCCGGAGGCGGCCGAGCTGATCGGCATCCCCGAGCCCGAGACCTTCATGCAGCTCCCCTGGGACAAGCGGGTGGCGCGTCTCTGGTGCACGCTATTCAGGAACCGCGAGGAGCGTGAGGCGCCCGGCGCCTATCTCACCGCCGACGCGCGCGGCAACCTTCGCCGCATCCACGACCAGTTCAAGAAGGACCACGGGCTCGAGCTTCGTCATGGCACCGAGCCGGAGATGATGTGGCTCAAGAAGGATGAGAGCGGTCAGCCGGCCGGAGGCTATTCCAATCCTTATTGCTACCACATCGATCAGTTCGAGAGCCTGCGCCCGGTTTATCTGCGTGTCATCGACTATTGCCGGTTGATGGGCCTCGACATGATCCAGGGCGACCACGAGGATTCGCCCGGTCAGCTCGAATTGAACTTCACCTATGACGACGCGATGCGCACCGCCGACCGGCTCGCCACCTATCGCCAGATTTGCGCGCAGGTGGCGCGCGAGTTCGGCATCATCGCCTGCTTCATGTGCAAGCCGTTCATGGGCGTCTCGGCCAATGGCTGCCACCACAACATCTCGCTGTGGAAGGGCGGCAAGGACGAGGTCAAGGCGCTCGGCAACGATCCCAAGAAGCTGCCCGGCATGGCGGACAACTACCTCTACCGCACCGGCGGCCAGAACACCTTCATGCCCGACACCGACGACATCCAGCTCCCCGGAAAGATCGGGCTGAAAGCGATCGGCGGCATCGTCGCCCATCTCGGCGCGCTGACCGCGATCGGCTGCTCGACGGTGAATTCCTACCGGAGGCTGTGGGACACGGGCTTCTGGGCGCCGGTGTTCTCCGACTGGGGCTTCCAGAACCGCACCACGGGCCTGCGTGTCTCGGCACCCGGCCGCTTCGAATATCGCGCCGTTGACTCCATGGTGAACCCGCATCTGATGGCGGCAGCGCTGATCAAGGCCATGGACGACGGCCTCAAGAACAACCTCGACCCCGGTCGACCCGAGGAGCGCAACATCTATCAGGCCATGGAAGCCGGCAAGCAGGTGAAGAAGCTGCCGATGACACTCGGCGATGCGCTGGCCGCGCTGGCGAAAGACCAAGTGATCCGCTCGGCCATGCCCGGCGAGATGTACCGGCTCTACGACGAATATAAGCGCGACGAATGGGAGCGCTTCAACCACACCGTCACGGAGTGGGACCTCAAGACCTATCTTGACTGCCTGCCGTGATCGGTCAGGCGACACAGGGAGTATAGTACGATGTGCGGAATTGCCGGTGTCATCCACCGCGACGGCGCGACAGGTGTCGGCCAGGAAATGACGGCGATGCTCCAGAGTCTCAGGCATCGCGGCCCCGACTCGACTGGGTTTGCCGTCTACGGCCTCTCCGCGCCCGACGAATATGTCATGCGGCTCAAGCTTGCCGAGGCCGAAGACCTCAACAAGGACCACAACATCCGCGCCAAGATCAAGGAGCGTCAGGCGCTCGTGGACAAACGGCTTGCCGAGCTTGGCGCGGAGCTCGTCGATAAGGCCGAGCCCACGCCTTATGCCTTCCGCTACCGGCTCCGCTATGCCGGCGATACGCGCAAACTCGCCACCGAGATCGAGCAGATCGAGGGCGCCGAGGTTCTGTCCTTCGGCAGCGCGCTCGAGCTGATCAAGGATCTGGGCGACGCGACGCAAGTTTCGCAGCAATATGGCTTGGGCACGTTCAAGGGCACGCACGGCATCGGACACACCCGCATGGCCACGGAATCGGACGTCGATATCCGCTCCGCGCATCCTTATTGGGCCTATCCCTATAACGACATCGCCGTGGTGCATAACGGCCAGATCACCAATTACTGGATCATGCGCCGCGAGATGGAGCGGCTCGGCCACCGGTTCATGTCGAATTGCGATTCCGAGCTGCTCGCCGTCTACACCGCCAATAATCTCGAGCAGGGCGCGAGCCTCGAAGACTCGCTGAAAGCCTCGATCAAGGACATCGACGGCGTTTTCACCTATCTCGTCGCCACCGACAAGGAGCTCGGCATGGCCAAGGACACCATGGCCGCCAAGCCTATGGTGCTGTTCGAGAGCGACAATCTGGTGGCGCTCGCCTCGGAGGAGGTCGCCATCCGCGCTATCATGCCGCGCGAGATCGACACCTCAGACCCTTACGACGAAGAGGTCCGCGTATGGCAGAGATAGCGCGCTCGCAGCCCTCCGCTCAGGACCTCATCGCCCAGGAGATGGGCCTGCATACCGAGCAGCTCAAAGGCCGCTCGATCGAGAAATTCTTCGACATCGATCTCGACGAGGCGCCGCACGGCTTCTCGCTCCCCGACGCTTACGACGTCGATTTCAACAAGCGCGCCGAGATCGACGCTTCCAACATGACGGCGGCCACCGTCAATCAGGCCATACGCGAGCTGATGCAGGACGGTTACGGGACCATCGTTATCCGCAATCCCGGCGCCAAGCATTCTCTCGCCGTCGGCATTCTCAACCGACTCAATCTCATCATCGACGGCTCGCTCGGCTATTTCGGCTGCGGGCTGATCGACGGCCCCAATATCCGCATTGCCGGCCGCGTCGGCTGGTCCTGCGCCGAGAACATGATGAGCGGCACCATCCTCATTGAAAAGAACGCGGGCTCGCAGTTCGGCGCGGCGATCAGAGGCGGCGATCTCGTGTGCAAGGGCAATGTCGGCTCGCGCACCGGCATCGACATGAAGGGCGGCACCATCATTGTCGGCGGCGACACCGGCGCCTTCACCGGCTTCATGATGCAGCGCGGGCGCATGGTGATCTGCGGCAAC
>DATMDY010000134.1:0-8505 GCA_035557335.1 Methyloceanibacter sp. | reverse complement strand
GGTGTTCGCGGCGCTCGCCAAGGAATGGGGGACAATCGATTTCCTCGTCCATGCCGTCGCCTTCTCCGACAAGGAGCAGCTCGACGGGCGCTATGTCGATACCACGCAAGACAATTTCGTCCAGACCCTGCTCATCTCCTGTTATTCCTTCACCGCGCTCGCCAAGCGCGCCGAGCAGCTGATGCCGAATGGCGGCGCGCTGCTCACGCTGACCTATTACGGCGCCGAGAAGGTGATGCCCCATTATAATGTGATGGGCGTGGCCAAAGCGGCGCTCGAAGCAAGCGTGCGCTATCTCGCCGTCGATCTCGGCAAAGGCGGTGTCCGCGTCAACGCCATCTCCGCCGGGCCGATCAAGACGCTGGCTGCGAGCGGCATCGCCGACTTCCGCTATATCCTCAAATGGAACGAGTACAACGCCCCGCTTAGGCGCACCGTGAGTATCGAGGATGTCGGCGGCGGCGCGCTCTATCTCCTGTCAGACCTCGGGCGCGGGGTGACCGGCGAGATCCTGCATATCGACGCGGGCTACCACGTGGTCGGCATGAAGAACGAGGACGCCCCAGACATTTCGGTGGTGAAGGAATAGCCGATGGTCACCCCGGCGAAAGCCGGGGTCCAGAAGCAACAAACTCTGAATTAGGGCCTCTGGATTCCGGCTTACGCCGGAATGACCGGGTGGGAGTGCTGGACGGAATCCAAGCACGCCCTTAAAAGAACGCATGTCGCACAACAGCTTCGGCCATCTGTTCCGCATCACCACCTGGGGCGAGAGCCACGGGCCGGCCATCGGCTGCGTGGTCGATGGCTGTCCACCCGGCATCCCGATCACCGAAGCCGAGATTCAGGCTCATCTCGACAAGCGCCGGCCGGGCCAGTCGCGCTACACCACGCAGCGCCAGGAACCCGACCAGGTCAAAATCCTGTCCGGCGTGTTCACCGGCGAGGATGGCGCGCAGGTCACTACCGGCACGCCGATTGCGCTTCAGATCGACAATGTCGATGCCCGTTCCAAGGACTACGGGGATATCAAGGACAAGTTCCGCCCCGGCCACGCCGACTACACCTATCTCCTGAAATACGGCTTGCGCGACTGGCGGGGTTCCGGTCGCGCCTCGGCGCGCGAGACGGCCATGCGGGTGGCGGCCGGGGCCATCGCCCGCAAGGTGGTGCCGGGCATGCGCGTGCGCGGGGCGCTGGTGCAGATCGGCCCGCATAAGATCGACCGCGGCAATTGGGATTGGGACGAGGTCGCACGCAATCCCTTCTTCTCACCCGATGCCAAGGCGGCCGAGACATGGGCGAGCTTTCTCGACGAGGTGCGCAAGAAGGGATCGTCGGCCGGCGCAGTGATCGAGATCGTGGCGGACGGCGTGCCCGCGGGCCTCGGCGCACCGGTCTACGGCAAGCTCGACCAGGACCTCGCTAGCGGGCTCATGAGCATCAACGCGGTGAAGGGCGTCGAGATCGGCGCGGGGCTAGCCGCCGCCGCTTTATCGGGCGAAGAGAATGCCGACGAGATGCGCATGACCAAGGACGGCACGCCTGAGTTTTTGTCGAACAATGCCGGCGGCATTCTCGGCGGCATCTCCACCGGCCAGTCCATCGTGGCGCGTTTCGCCGTGAAGCCGACCTCGTCGATCCTGACGCCGCGCCGCACCGTCGATGCGCAGGGCCACGACACCGAGATTTCCACCAAAGGACGGCACGACCCCTGCGTCGGCATCCGCGCCGTGCCCATCGGCGAGGCGATGACGGCAATCGTGCTCGCCGACCATTACCTCCGCCACCGCGCCCAGACCGGCAAGGGCTAGGACTGCTCGTAGCGGGCGGCGAGGAGGAACTCCTGATTGCCGCTGCCGCCCTCGATCGGCGACGGAATCATGCCCAGAACAGACCAGCCCGACACCCCCGCGACAAAATTTCGCACGCGGGTGACCGCCGCCTCCCACGCGGCCTCGTCCCTGACGATTCCGCCCTTCCCCACCGCTTCGCGTCCCGCCTCGAATTGCGGCTTGATCAAGGCGACGAGCCAAGCGCCAGGGGCGGCGAGCCTGAGCGCGGGCGGCAGGACCAAGGTCAGACTGATGAAGCTCACATCGGCGACGATGGCCTCGACTGGCTCCCCGACCAGGATCGTGTCGAGGCGGCGCGCGTCGATGCCTTCGAGCGACACCACTCGGGGGTCGGCGCGCAGGCTCGGGTGAAGCTGGCCGTGGCCGACGTCAACCGCATAGATTCTGGCCGCGCCGCGGGCGAGCAGGACATCGCTGAAGCCGCCGGTCGAGGCGCCGAGGTCGAGCGCCACCCTCCCCCGAGGGTCGAGGCCGAAGGCGTCGAGCGCCGCCGCGAGCTTCAGCCCGCCGCGCGAGACATAAGGCGCGGCACCGGCGCTGACCGTAACGACCGCGTCGGGCGTGACCAGCGCCCCCGGCTTCGTTGCCACCTTACCGCCAACATTCACGCCACCGCGCCGCACCATGTCGGCGGCTTGAGCGCGCGTGGCCGCCAAGCCACACTCCACCAAGAAGTGATCGAGCCGCTTTTTTTTGTAGCTGGGCATCAGAGCTTCTCATATGCTCCGCGTCGCGTCGGGAGTCCCCACGCGCGGACGTAGGCCGGGAGCGGTCGGCGCCGCCATCGCAACATACACTGCGAAGCGCCCCGCTCGGCGCGCCATCGCGGAGGTCTCGTGAGCCAAGAGTCGACGGCTTACCTTACCCATAAGTGCGAAGTCCGAAATCGTGACGTAGCTGGCGGGAAATCCGTCATCGCTCGCAATGTGATCGAGCCGGGTGAGCTCATCGCCGTGTGGAGCGGCAGTATCGTCGGCTTCGAAGAATTCGAGGCTCTGCCGGAAGAGTTCAGGCGCCACACGGTGCAGGTGGAAGAGGGACTTTATCTCGCCTCCTGCACGCCTGCCGAGCCGCCCGATTTCATCAACCATAGTTGCGAGCCGAATGCCGGGCTAGACGGGCAGATCGTCATCGTCGCGCTACAGCGCATCCTCCCCGGTCAGGAAGTGACCATCGACTACGCCATGTGCGACGGCTCGCCCTATGACGAGTTCGAGTGCGCGTGCGGAACGCCGTCATGCCGTGGGCGGGTGACTGGCGAGGACTGGCGAAATCCGGTCCTGTGGAAGCGCTACGCCGGACATTTCTCGCCATATCTGCACCGCCGCATCGAGGCGTTGCAACGCGCGCGGGCGCCGCGGCGCCCAAGACGCAAGCGCGTGCTGGCGCTCGCGGCGGGCGGAAGGGAAGCGCCGTAATGCTGCTTATCGGCACCTATGTGGCGCAAAGTCCCATAGAAGGGATCGGCGTGTTCGCCGGCGAAGCGGCGGCGAAAGGGAGCCTGATCTGGAGCCTGAACCCGAGATTCGACCTGTTCATTCACGAGAGTGAGATCGGGGACTATCCGCCGCATATGCGGGATTACATCGCCCGCTACACCTATCCGCATCTGGAAATGCCGGGCGTCGTGGTCCTCGACAGCGACAATGGCAGGTTCATGAATCACAGCATGACCCCCAACACCGACTTCCGCATCTTCGACAAGGGTTATGCGCTGGTCGATATCGCCGCTGGGGACGAGCTCACCTGCAATTACTACGAGATCGACCCGGCGTTTAATGGCTTCTTCTCGGAGGCCGAGACGTCTCCCGACGCGAGATTGCCGCTGAACGGCCGCTAAGCGGGGCCTCGGTTCAAGCGAGGCGCACCATTTCGGCGCCGCCGATATCCTTGCCGAGCGCGGCGAACACCGCGGCGACGACGCCTTGCGCATCGAGCCCCGCTTCCGCGTACATGGTCTGAGGCTTGTTCTGCTCGATGAAGCGGTCGGGCAAGGTCAGCGTGCGGATCTTGAGGCCGCGGTCGAGGAGCCCCTCGCGCGCCAGGATCTCGAGCACCTGCGCGCCGAATCCGCCGCTCGATCCCTCCTCGACGGTGATGAGAACCTCGTGATGGCGCGCGAGCTGGCGGAGAAGGTCCATATCGAGCGGCTTGGCAAAGCGGGCGTCGGCCACGGTCGCCGGCAAGCCATAGCCGGCAAGCTCGTCGCTGGCTTTCAAGCACTCGCCTAGCCTCGCGCCGAATGAGAGCAGCGCCACGGCGGAACCCTCGCGCAAAATGCGTCCCTTGCCGATCGCCAATGGCGTGCCGAGCTTGGGCAGTACGATGCCGGTCCCCTCCCCCCGCGGATAACGCAACGCCGATGGGCGGTCGTCTATCGAAGCGGCGGTGGCGACCATATGCACAAGCTCGGCCTCGTCGGCGGCGGCCATGACCACCATGCCCGGCAGGCAAGAGAGGTAGGCCACGTCGAATGAGCCGGCATGGGTCGGGCCGTCGGCGCCGACCAGCCCGGCCCGATCGATGGCGAAACGTACGGGCAAGCCCTGCACGGCGATGTCGTGCACGACCTGGTCGTAGGCCCGCTGGAGGAACGTGGAGTAGATCGCGGCGAACGGCCTGAAGCCTTCCGTCGCCAAGCCGCCGGCGAAGGTCACGGCGTGCTGCTCGGCGATGCCGACATCGAAGCACCGCTCCGGAAAGACTTGCGCGAAGCGATCGAGCCCGGTGCCTGAGGGCATCGCCGCGGTAATGGCCACGATCTTCTCGTCGGCACGCGCCTCTTCGATCAGGGCGTCGGCGAAAACTTTGGTGAAGCTCGGAGGCCCGCCCGGCGCGGAGGCTTCCTGCGCGCCGGTGACCACGTTGAAGCGCCCGACGCCGTGGAACTTGTCGGCTGAGATTTCCGCCGGCCCATAGCCTTTGCCCTTTTGCGTGACGACATGGACCAGGACCGGGCCGTTCCTCATGCGGCGCACGTTGCGCAGCACGGGCAGCAAATGATCGAGATTATGGCCGTCGATGGGGCCGACATAATAGAAGCCGAGCTCCTCGAACAGCGTGCCGCCGGTCCAGAAGCCGCGCGTGAACTCCTCGGCCCGCGCCGCCCGCTTCTGCCAAGTCTTGGGCAGCAGCGCATGCGCAAGCTGCTTCATCCAGCGACGGAAGCGACGGTAGGTGCCTCCGGAGATGAGCTTGGCGAGATAGGCGCTCATGGCGCCCACCGGCGGCGCGATCGACATGTCGTTGTCGTTGAGGATCACGATCAGCCGAGAGTCCATCGCGCCGGCATTGTTCATGGCCTCGTAGGCCATCCCTGCGCTCATGGCGCCGTCGCCGATCACCGCGACGACGTTGTGTTCCTTGCCGGCGAGGTCGCGCGCCACCGCCATGCCGAGGCCGGCGGAGATCGAGGTCGAGGAATGGCCCGCGCCGAACGTGTCGAATTCGCTCTCGGCCCGCTTGCAGAAGCCGGACAGGCCGCCGCCCTGGCGCAGCGTGCGGATGCGGTCGCGCCGTCCCGTCAAAATCTTATGGGGATAGGATTGGTGGCCGACGTCCCAGATCAGCCGGTCTGCTGGGGTGTCGAAAACATGATGCAGCGCCACCGTCAGCTCGATCACGCCGAGGCCGGCGCCGAGATGGCCGCCCGTCACCGAGACGGCATCGACCGTTTCCTGGCGCAATTCATCCGCCACCTGCTGCACCTTGCTTTCGGGCAGGCGGCGCAAATCTTCAGGCGTGCGGATCGTGTCGAGAAGCGGGGTCTCAGGCATGGTCAATCTTTCAAAAGCAAGGGCCGGGCCCGATTTGGACTGTCGTCGCCCCGCAGGGAAAATGTCAGCCTGTTGAAATAGGCAAGGTTTGCGGCGTTTTCGGGGATCAAGCGCCCCGCTCTCATACACAACTGGCCTATCCGCGACAGAAAGCAAGGCCGGGCTAAACTGCTGGCCGTAAACAGCTATTCGCCGCCAGGCCGGATGCTGCGGCAAGGGCAGGATGAGGGCCCTTCCCAGTGTGCCGTTTTCCTAACCCTTGAAGCCAATTGTGGCAAGCGCCGGTATACGCATTTAACGCCCGGTCACGGTAGCTAATCAATCGTTAACTACTCGCGGCAAATCCCTGATTCTTTTGATGGAATTCAGATTTTATCCCGTTTTGCGGTTTATCCGTGTGCAATGACGATGGCGGCGCAAGGTGAAGTGACAGCGGCACCCGCGGGCGGGTCGGGCGCGGGCGGCTTCTCGCTCGCCGGAATTTCGGTTATCGGCATTCGCGTTCTTGGGGCTGGGCTTGGCTTCGGCGCGCAGGCGCTTGCTTCGAGGCTGATTGGCGCCGACCAGTTCGGCTATTACGCGCTCGCCTTCGTCTGGCTGATTTTGCTCGGTCATGGCGCGACGGCTGGCACAAACCAGCTTATCTGCCGCTTCCTGGCTACATACCGCGAGCGCGGCACCAAAAATCCCGCCGCCGGGCTTTTGCGCTTCGCTTTTCTCATGGCGGCCGTCGTTGCGGCAGTTGTGGCGGTCGCCGCGATTGGCGTGGTGCAGTCCGGCGTCTTTAACGTCGATGCCGAATTCGTCGTGCTGGCTTCGCTGACTTTCTGCGCGATCCCGCTTCTTGTTCTGCAGGATTTCCTGGAAGCCATCGCGCGCGGCATGGATCGTCCGACGCTCGGCATCGCGCCGGCCATGCTCATGCGCCAGATCGCGCTGCTCGCCGGCGCCGGCACGCTGCTGCTGCTCGGCGCGGACGCAGACGCGCTCACCGTGATGATGATGACGATGGCGGGCCTCGGCGCGAGCATCCTCATACAAGTGATGCTGCTGTGGCGGCCGCTGCGGGCGGAGCTGCGAGGTGCGCGGCCGGCTTATGAATCCGCAATGTGGTTGCGCACCGCGCTACCGGTCGCGTTGCTCGATGCCACCGAGACTCTCTTCAACAACGCGGACATTCTGATCCTGGCCCTGTTCGTCCCGCCGGAGATCGTCGGTTTCTATTACGCGGCGACGCGGCTGGCGCAGTTCCTCGGCTATGTACCGTATGGAATCTCGGCCGCGACCGCGCAGAAATACGCCGTGCTCCACGAGCGCGGCGACCGGAAATCGCTACAGCAGCTGATCTCCGCGGCGACCGCGCTTTCAACCGCACTGGCCGTTTCAGGAGCGATCGTTCTGTCCGTTATAGGCGGATACCTTCTTCTCGTCTTCGGCGACAACTTCGACGCCGCCGCGCCGATCCTGCCGGTTCTGAGTCTTGGTATCGTGTTCGTATGCGCCTTTGGACCAGGCGAGGACGTATTGACGATGCTGGGGCATGAGCGTGTCTGCTCGGCCATATTCTTTGTCTTCATCAGCGTGAACGTCGCCTTGAACTTCATCCTCGTTCCGGCATTCGGCATGATGGGCGCTGCTGCGGCGACCACGATCGCCCTCGGATTGCGCGGTGGGATTCTTGCCTGGATCGCGCACAGACGAACCGGTCTTTACCTGCCGGTTTCAATCGCGCGGGCGCGCGCGGCCTGGCTTGACTGGCGGGCGGCACGATGACGGCTACTATTCACACACTTCAGCATGCCCCTGCGAACGATGTCCGCTGCACGGCCGAACTCATGTCCGGCGCGAATCTGCGCACGCTCGATCCGCGCGAATGGGATGATCTCGCCGTCAATGCAGTCGAGGAAAACCCATTTCTTGCCCGGCCTTTCGTCATGGCGGGGCTGGATGCCTTCGGCGACGCCTACGGCATGCAGGTGGTCATCCTGCGCGCGGATGGCGTCCTCGCAGGGCTGGTCCCGTTCCGCACGCGCCCGGCCTGCGGATTCCTTCCGCTCCAGCAAGCTCAGATCGCGCTCAATCTCTACCAGGTTCATGGCGCGCCATTGATCCGCAGGGAACACGCGGACAGGGCTCTCGCGGCGCTTCTGGACATGCCGGGACTTCCCGTCCATTGGGCGTTCCCGCATGTCGATTTCAACGGGCCGTTTGTGCATGCGATTGCGCGCGTGGCGACCGCGCGGCGGCTCAACATGAGCCGGACCTGCCTTTACACGCGTCCCGTGCTGACGCGCATCGAAGGCGGCTGCCCCGCTTTCGTCCGCAGCATCGCCGGGCAGAAGCGAGAGCGGGAAATCGCACGTACATTGCGCCGTCTGCGCGAAAAGGGTGAGGTCGCCTTCGAGCGCGCAACCGACCCGGCCCTCGTCGCCGAGCGGCTCGAAGCCTTCCTTCATATCGAGAACGCCGGCTGGAAAGGCACGCGCCGGACCTCGTTCCTTGCGCGGCAGGATCATGCCGCGTTCGCTCGCCGCGCATTTACGGCCGAGAACGGATTCACGAGCGTCGACAGTCTTCTTTTCGACGGCAAACCCCTCGCGACCGTTGTAAATATCGCAACGGGCTCGTCACTCTTCACGGCAAAATGCGCCTTCGACGAGAAGTACCGGAAGTTCGGTCCGGGCCTCATCCTCGAATATCTGGCGATCGAACACTTCTGCGAGGGCACGCCCTATGAAGAGATCGACTCCGCCACATCGGTCGACGGCCACATTCTGCTCAGTTTGTGGAATGCCTCGAAATCGATGGGCACCCTCCTCCTCGGCTCCCGGGGCGCGGAAACAGCTCTTATAGCGCGGGTCGAGGAAGCAAGA
>DATMDY010000133.1:0-13968 GCA_035557335.1 Methyloceanibacter sp. | reverse complement strand
GTCCGCGGTGATCGGCTCCTCGAACTCGACATTGACCGCTTCCGAATGGCCGACGAATACCGGCACGCGCACGCAGGTGGCGGTGAGCTTGATCTTGGGATCGAGAATCTTCTTGGTCTCGACCGCCATCTTCCATTCCTCTTTGGTCTGGCCGTCCTCCATGAAGACGTCGATATGCGGAATGACGTTGAAGGCGATCTGCTTGGTGAAAGTCTTGGGTCCGGTCGGAGCGGTGGCAAAGATGCCCTTGGTCTGGTTCCACAGCTCGTCCATGGCCTCCTTACCGGCGCCGGAAACCGACTGGTAGGTCGCCACCACCACGCGCTTGATGCGAGCCGCGTCGTGCAGCGGCTTCAGCACCACGACGAGCTGGGCGGTCGAGCAATTCGGATTGGCGACGATGTTCTTCTTGGCAAAGCCGGTGACGGCGTCGGCATTGACCTCTGGCACGATGAGGGGAACGTCGGGGTCGTAGCGCCAGCAGGAGGAATTGTCGATCACCACGCAGCCTTGCGCACCGATCTTCGGCGCCCATTCCTTGGCGACGGCGGAGCCCGCCGACATCAGGGCGAAATCGACACCGCGGAAATCGAAAGTCTCGAGGTCCCGGCATTTCAGCCGCTTGTCGCCGAATGAGACCTCGACGCCCATGGAGCGGCGCGACGCGAGCGCGAACACCTCGTCGGCGGGAAATTCCCGCTCGGCCAGGATGTTGAGCATTTCGCGGCCGACATTGCCGGTGGCGCCGATCACGGCGACCTTGTAGCCCATGTGCCATCTCCAACTCAGACTGCGCCCGCAACGCATCGCGCGCCTTTGCGGCCGATTTAGGCGAGGGCCGGGGCAAAGTAAAGCCGCCGTTCGAGGAAACCGATTAGGGCGGCGGGCGTTGCCCTATCGGCGGACCGGGCAATGGAGCATTCCAAGATGCAACCGAGCAAGGCGTTTGTGGCGCTCATCGCGGTGGTGGCTCTTGCTGCCTGCGATGCGGCGGAGGTGCCGGAAAAGCAGGCGCAGGGTCCGCAACCGCCCATTCCGGAGCCAAGCCAGGCGCTCATACCCACCGTCAACGTCGCCCCGGCCAAAGGGTGGCCGGCGGGCGAGACGCCAAAGCCCGCAGAGGGGCTTGCGGTCAACGCCTTCGCCACCGGTCTAGACCATCCGCGCTGGCTCTACATGTTGCCGAACGGCGACGTGCTCGTCGCCGAGACCAACGCGCCGCCGCGGCCCGAGGAAGGCAAGGGCATCAAGGGCATGATCTTTCTTTTGGCGCAAAAGCAGGCCGGCGCCGATGTGCCGAGTGCAAATCGTATCACGCTGCTCCGCGATGCCGACGGAGACGGCGTCGCCGAAGCCAAATCCGTGTTTCTTAAGGACCTCAACTCGCCCTTCGGCATGGCGCTCGTAGGCGACAAATTCTACGTGGCCAACACCGATGCGGTGGTTCATTTCGACTACCAGGAGGGCGCGACGGAACTAACCGGCAAGGGCGAGAAGGTTGCCGATTTGCCCGCAGGCCCGCTCAACCATCACTGGACCAAGAGTCTGGCCGCAAGCCCTGACGGCTCGCGGCTCTATGTGGGCGTCGGCTCGAACAGCAATGTGGCCGAGAACGGAATGGAGAAGGAGGAGGGCCGGGCCGCGATCCATGAGATCGACGCGAAGACGGGAACCTCACGAATCTTTGCGACAGGCTTGCGCAATCCGATCGGTGTCGCGTTCGAGAAGGGCGACGTATTGTGGGCCGTGGTCAACGAGCGCGACGAGCTCGGTAGCGATCTCGTCCCGGATTATCTGACCTCGGTCAAGGAAGGCGGCTTCTATGGTTGGCCATACAGCTATTGGGGCCAGCATGTGGACGATCGTGTCGAGCCTAAGAAGCCGGAGCTCGTGGCCAAGGCCATCGTGCCCGACTATGCCCTTGGCAACCATGTGGCGCCGCTCGGGCTGACCTTTGCCGAAGGAACAGCGCTGCCTCAGCAATTCAAGAGCGGCGCGTTTGTCGGGCTGCACGGGTCTTGGAACCGCGAGCCCTTGAGCGGCTACAAAGTCATCTTCGTGCCCTTCGCCGATGGGCGCCCGAACGGCGCGCCGGTCGACGTGCTCACCCACTTCCTCAATGACGAGGGAGAGGCACGGGGCAGGCCGGTGGGCGTCGTCATCGACCGCGCCGGCGCGCTGCTCGTCGCTGACGATGTCGGCAACACGGTGTGGCGGGTGACACCGACCGCGCAGACCGCGGCGCAATGATCTGGAGGGCAAGTCGCGATCAGGGATCGCTACGTCCCGTGCCTCGCACACACACGGGAGTTGCTCAGCCAGCGAGGCCTGAGAACAGCAGGAGGAGCGCCTTGATCAGGCCGGTGATGACGGCCGCGACCACGATCAGGGCCGCTACGCCGAGCCCGAGCCCGGTCAGGAGGGCGAGCCCGTCCTTCTCCACCATGGCAAGCCCGATGATCGACATGGAAAGCGCCGGGAGCCAATTGCCGAATGGAATCGGCAAAGCGAGGATCGCCGCGAGGATGAGGAGAGCGACCCCGATCAGGCGTTCGGCGGTCCAGGACAGCATGAAGGTGAGGCGCGGGCGGAACAGCATCTCGGCGCGCTCGAGATAAGGCAACGCGCGTAGCGTGATGGCGGTGAATTTCTCGCGCGGAAAGGTCTGCGCGGTGAGCCAGTGGGGAAACCACGGCTTGTGCCGACCGTAAGTGAGCTGCGCCGCCAGCAGCACCAGCGGAAAGCCAAGGACCGAGGACAGCAGTGGAATGTTCGCCGCGATCAAATTCGGGAAGGCGAAGATGAAGAGCAGGACGCCGAAGCCGCGATCCTCAAGCGCGTCGCGCAGATCGCCGAATTTCACGCGCGGACCGGTCTGCGTGGCGAGGAACTCGCGCAACAGCATCGAGGTACGCCGGCTGGTCGTCTCTCCTTGTGGCGGCAAAGACGGCGCGCGGTCCGCGGCAGCCAGAGAGGCGCGATCGGCTCCGCGGGGCGGTTCATCCTCGAGAATTGGCGTTATTTCCGTGGTCGGCGTTTGCAAAGGCCTGTCCTGGCGGCGTCGATACTCGGCCGGACTCACCCCCCACGCTTCCTTAAGCCGGCAATATGACGGTGGTTCAACAACACCGTCATTAAACCCTGAGTCGGGGATGAGGTCTAATCCGGCGTACTGCTTGGCAGCTCGGTCTTTACCTGGGCGCATTTCTTGGCGGTGAACGCGTTCACCAGCCGCACCAGCTCGGGCCCAAGCACATTGGCGGAATTGTCGAGCGCCGTACCCGCATAGATCAGGGGGTAGATCGCCATCGGGGCCGAAGCCGTACCCCAATTGACCTGTCCCTCGACAGCCTTGCCGTTTTCGAACTTCACCTTCGGCGCCACCGAGATTTCGACCACGTAAGGATCGCCACCCTCTTTCTGGGCGAGCGTGCAGCGCGCTGTCTGCGTCGGCATGGACATCTCATAAGTGGGTTCGCGCATGGCCTTGGCCAAAGGCCCGCGCTCGAGCGTGACCTTCGATTGGCACATGGCGCCGCCCCAGGGCCAATTGATCCGGCCGCCGAGCATCTTGACGAGGTCGGCCGCGCGCCAGGTTTTGACGATGTCGCAAGTGACGTCCTCGCCGGCCGGGTCCCTAGTGGCGATGATGTCGCAGATTTTTGCTTCGCAGGCCTTACGCGCTTCCTTCTCGGCCTGCACCTCCAGTGTCTGATCTTGGGCGCTGGCTGTCTGGCCCAAGGTCAGGAGAACGATCAGCCCTGCAAGCAAAGTGACCTTCATGGCTTGTGCCTCACTCCAGCTAAGCTTGGCGGTCGAGGGCAGCAAGGATGGCTTCGCCAATCTCGCGCGTGCCGACGGTCCGGCAGCCCTCCTGCTTGATGTCGGCGGTGCGCAGGCCCTGGTCGAGCACATCGGCTATAGCGCGCTCGATGCGGCCGGCGGCGTCGCCGAGATCGAAGGAATAGCGCAGGCACATGGCGAAGCTCGCCATGGTGGCGATGGGATTGGCGATGCCTTTGCCGGCGATGTCGGGCGCCGAACCGTGCACCGGCTCATACAACGCGCGGCGCCGTCCGTGCGCGTCTGGCGCGCCGAGCGAGGCCGATGGCAGCATGCCGAGCGAGCCGGTGGCCATCGCCGCCTCGTCCGAGAGCATGTCGCCGAACAGATTGTCGGTGACGATGACGTCGAACTGCTTGGGCTGACGCACGAGCTGCATGGCGCAATTGTCGGCGAGGATGTGCTGGAGCGTCACGTCGGCGTAGCGCTCTTTATGCACGCGCGTGACCACTTCATGCCACAGCACGCCCGTCTTCATCACGTTGCGCTTCTCGGCGGAATGCACGAGGTTGCGGCGCTTGCGCGCGAGCTCGAAGGCGACCGCGGCGATGCGCTCGATCTCGTAGGTGTCGTACACCTGTGTATCCACGGCGCGCTTCTGTCCGTTGCCGAGATCGGTGATCTCCTTAGGCTCGCCGAAATAGACGCCGCCGGTCAGCTCGCGCACGATCATGATATCGAGCCCGTCGACCAGCTCGCGCTTCAGCGAGGAAGCATCAGCCAGCGCCGGATAGCAGATCGCGGGACGCAGATTGGCGAACAGCTCGAGGTCCTTGCGGAGGCGCAGGAGTCCCGCCTCGGGGCGCTGGTCGTAAGCAACGCCGTCCCATTTGGGGCCGCCCACGGCGCCCAGCATCACCGCGTCGGCGGCAAGCGCGCGCACCATGGTGGCGTCGGAAATCGCCTCGCCATGCGCGTCATAGCCGCAGCCGCCGACCAGGTCCGTTTCGGTCTCGATCTTGGCCAGGCCTTGCACATTGACCCAGGCGACCAGGCGCTCCACCTCGCCCATGACTTCGGGGCCGATACCATCGCCTGGGAGCAGCAGGAGCTTGTAAGGGGTCATGTCGCGGCCGTTCTGTGCTAAATCCTGCCGCTTGCCTAAAGGGAGTAGGAAATGCTGACAAGGGCGCTTTTGGTTTTGATGTTGCTGGGCGGATTGCTCGCATTGCCTGTGATGGCGAGCGCGGAGGAACCCAAGCTTCTGGCGCTTGGACTTGCCGACCACGAGGTGACCGAAACCGAGTTTGCGGAGGGGAAGGCTCTTCCCATGCCTAAATTCAACACTCCGGGCATTGCCTATGCCTTGGTCGCCAACGTCAAGAAAGGCGATGTCGTCGAGATCACGTTCAACAACGACAAGGGGCCATTGCACAGCAACAGCGTGACGTTTGATGAGGATAGGTCGAAGGTCTTGCTGCAAGCTGGGAAGCGAGGCGTACCCGCGGGAGGCTGGCCGCCGGAGTGGACCTATCTCGCCGCGGTCAAGGTCACGCGCGACGGCAAGACCCTGATCGAGGAGAAATCCCCGCCGACGGTCTTCGAGTGAGACGCAGACGGGCGTGACATGCTGACAAGGGCTTTCTCAGTTCTTGTTCTGACGGCGGGACCGACCTTCGCCTTCGAGCTCGATCTGCCGGTCGCCTGCACGCCGGGCACCGACTGCTTCATCCAGCAATATGTCGATCGCGATGCCGGACCGGACCTGCGCGACTATGCCTGCGGCGCCGAGACCTATGATGGGCACGACGGCACCGACATCCGATTGCGCTCCATTGCCGATGTCGCCAAGGGCGTCGCCGTGCTTGCCGCAGCTCCCGGCACCGTCGTCGGCGTGCGCGACGGCGAGCCGGACCGTCTCGTTCGCAGCGATGAGGATCGCGCCGCGGTCGCCGATCGCGAATGCGGCAACGGTATCCGCATCGAGCACGGCGATGGTTGGGTGACGCAATATTGTCACCTGCGCAAAGGCTCCGTGACGGTGAAGAAGGGCGGCGCGGTCAAGACCGGGGATAGACTCGGCGAAATCGGCTATTCGGGTGACGCAGCCTTTCCCCATGTCCATCTCGCCGTCAGCAAAGACGGGAAGACTATCGATCCGTTTCTCGCCGAGACGAACGTCGCGTGCGGTGAAGACGGCCCTATGCTCTGGTCGGGAGAGGCCAAGGCAGCGTTACCCTATCGGGCGGGGCAGTTGCTCGATCTCGGATTGGCCGGCCAAGTCATCGAACTCGCGGCGCTGGAGACCGGCGAAAAGCTTGCACCACCCGCGCGCGATGCGCCGCTCGTGGCCTATATGTGGGCGATCAATCTGCGCGGGGGCGACGTCATCGAGCTCAAGCTCAAGCGCGGTGATGAGGTCGTGGCCGACAATACGGTGACGCTCGACCGCAACAAGGCGCAATACATGCTGTTCGCCGGCAAGAAGACGCCGCAGGGCGGTTGGCCCAAGGGGTCCTATTCCGGAACGGTCACGGTCACGCGCGACGGCAAGCCGGCCATCAGTGAAACCACGAAGCCGCTCGTATTCGATTGAGGCTTCTGCCTAGGCCCAGGGGCGCTGCACGCGCGACGCCTGCTCGAACGCGGCGATGGCGTCGGCTTTCTCCATCGTCAGCCCGATATCGTCGAGCCCTTCCATCAGGCAGCGCTTGCGGAACGGATCGATATCGAAATGAATGGCGCCGCCATCCGGCCCTCTGATCTCCTGCGTTTCGAGATCGACGGTAAGCACGGCGTTGGCGCCGCGCGAGGCGTCGTCGCTCAGTTTGTCGATCTCCGCTTGCGGCAAGGTGATGGGCAAGATGCCGTTCTTGAAGCAGTTGTTGTAAAAGATGTCGGCGAAGGACGGCGCGACGATGCAACTGATGCCGAAATCGAGCAGCGCCCAGGGCGCATGCTCGCGCGACGAGCCGCAACCGAAATTCTCGCCGGTGATGAGGATCACCGCCTTGTCGTAAGGCGGCTTGTGCAGCACGAAGTCGGCAAGCGGCTGTCCGGCCTCGTCATAGCGCAGCTCGGCGAACAGGCCCGTGCCCAGCCCCGTGCGCTTGATGGTCTTCAGATACTGTTTGGGGATGATCATGTCGGTATCGACATTGATCATCGGCAAATAGGCGGCGATGCCGGTGAGTGTGGTGAATTTCTGCATGACGATTTCGGTTAAAGACGAGAGCGTTATTTAGCCTCTCGTGCGCGGCCTTTCCAGCCGTTTGACTATCGCGGGGGGCCTAATGTGTGAGCCCCCGCATCCGGCGTCGTGGTCGAGGTTCGCGTGTCGTTCTCGATCAACTGCCGGTAATACTTGCGCATGGTCTCGCAGCGTTTCGGCCCCGGCGGATGCACCGAGTCGCCCTTGAGCTGCGAGATGAAGGTGCAGATGTCCTCCATGCCTTGCGCGTCGAGCCAGCCCCATTTCACGCCGCGCCTGATAGCAAAGAGATCGGCCTGGATCTCGTCGGCGCCGACGAACTGATGCCCGCATTCATGGGAATAGATATAGAGCTTCACCTGGGTGGTGAGGCCGCCGATCTTGTTGGTGTTGAGGATGAGAAAGCCCGGAAAAGCACCGCCCCAACTGTCGAAATTTGGGTTGATCACGGTCGGCCGCTTGCCGCAATTGACCGATTTGCCGTCGATCTGAAGATCGCCGTGGGCGATGATGTTCGCCTCTGGGCCGACCTGCTTCACATAGGCATCGATGGTGGGGCCTGTGGAAGTCGAGGGTTTATAGACCCATTCCTGGGCGCGCGCCTCGCCGGCCAATGCAGGGCAAAGCGCAAACGCCAAGGCGCAGACCCACGCCGTACGATGAATGGTCCGTCCCTTGAGCATAATGAATCGTACTTTACGGTGCGTTCGGGGCGGGCGCAATCGCCCCCGGACCCTTCAATTACGGCGGCGGGGCGGCTCCCGCCCGTGAGGCGAAGCATTGCCTGAGCTGACTGCACCTTGCCTTGGCGTCCGGATGGACCGGGCCGTGGCCGGCGATGTTGAAGGCCGCGCAGATATCCTCGAGCGCCTCCCGGGTGAGCCAGCCCTCGCGTCTGGCCCGGCGCACCGCGTAGCAATCGGCGGCCGTCTCGCTCGGCCCATGCAGGATATGCCCGCATTCATGATAGTAGATCAGCCACTGCACCCGACGTGGCAGATCTTTCATTGCCTGCATATTGAGCATGATCACCGTCGAGGAGACGGCGAAGCCTTGGAAATCCCTGATCAGTGTGGCGGTGGTGCCGCAGGAGAGATTGCGGCCGGCGACCACCAGACGCCCAGGCGCAACCAATGTGCCTTGCTCGACGGCGACCGCGCTCTCTTGCGGGCTGGCGGCGGACAGGCCGAGGCAAAGCGCAAGTCCCATTGAGAGACGGGCAGCCGACCGCATTGCTGTTCCCTCTGCTGCCCACTCTACCGACCATGCAGTCTGCGGGCGCCCCGGCGAAGCGTCAAGCGCCGGCTTCGGCCTCGATGCGTTCCATGTCGTCGTCGGATAGGCCGAAATGATGGCCGATCTCATGCACCAGCACATGCGCGACGATGGCGCCGAGCGGGTCCTCATGCTCGGCCCAATAATCGAGGATCGGACGACGATAGAGGAACACCATGTCGGGCATGGGACTCACATCCATCACGCTTTTGCGGGCGAGATCGACGCCGGTGTAGAGCCCGAGCAGCCCGAACGGCGAGTCGATGCCGAGCGAGTCGAGCACCTCGTCGGTGGGAAAGTCCTCGATGCGGATCACCAATTCGCCGGTAAGCGCGCGGAAGCGCGACGGCAGCCGCCGGTAGACGGACCAGGTGAGAGTCTCGAACTCGGCAAGCGACGGGGCTTGATAATTATCCCAGGCGTCCTTGTTCATCCACGTGTCCATCGCTCCTTTGCCGCGCCTGTGCAGGTTCAACGAATCTGAACCGCGGATGAATGTAGCGATCAGATTGCGTTCAGGCCATGCGCGTCATCTTGGCCTTGAACCTGAGCCGCGCTCCCTGCGGCGGGTCAGCAAATGAGGTATGAACATGATGCGGAAAAGTTTGATCGCTGCTTTGGGTCTTTTGGGGCTCGTGGCGGCAACGACCATGGTTGGCACGACACCGGCATCGGCGGGCTATTCCTGCGGCCCGTGGAATGGCTGGTGCTCGTGGTACGGGAAAGGCCCTGGCTGGGGCTACTATCGCGCTCCCCGCTACTGGGGCGGCTACGGCCATAGGCAGTGGGGCGGTGATCGGCACCGCGGCTACAGCAAGAAGTACTACCAAGGCGGCAAGAAGAAGCACGCTCACAAGCGGTCCGGCAGACGCTCTTACCGCTAGCCGGGAGTCTTCTCTCCCCGGCGCGGCGCGTCATTCTCGGGATCGCTCGCTCCTCCCCTCGCGCGATCCCAGGGTGGCGCGCCTTTGCGTCCTAGTGGTATTCGCGGATGTCGACGAAGCGGCCGGCCAGCGCCGCCGCCGCGGCCATCACCGGCGACACCAGATGGGTGCGGCCGAGCCGTCCCTGGCGTCCCTCGAAATTGCGGTTCGAGGTCGAGGCGCAGCGCTCTCTGGGTGAGAGCTGATCGGGGTTCATGCCGAGGCACATGGAGCAGCCGGGTTCGCGCCACTCGAAGCCCGCCGCCTTGAAGATGGCGTCGAGGCCTTCGGCTTCGGCTTGCGCCTTCACCAGCCCCGAGCCCGGCACGATCATGGCGCGAACGTGCTCGTTGACCTTGCGGCCTTCAACGATCCGCGCGACCTCGCGCAAATCCTCGATGCGGCCATTGGTGCAGGAGCCGATGAACACGCGGTCGAGCGAAAGCTCGGTGATCTTCTCGCCGCCCTTCAGCCCCATATAGTCGAGCGAGCGGACGGCAGCTATGCGCTTGGTCTCGTCGGCGATCTCCGACGGCACCGGCACGCGGCCCGCGACCGAAACCACCTGCTCGGGACTCGTGCCCCAGGTGACCAGCGGCGGCAGCCTCTCGGCATGCAGCACGACCTCACGGTCGAACTCGGCGCCCTCGTCGGAATAAAGCGTTTCCCAATGGCGCTGCGCGATCTCGAAGGCGCCGGCCTTCGGCGCGCGCGGGCGGCCCTTGATGTAGTCGAAGGTGGACTGGTCGGGCGCGATCAGGCCGGCGCGGGCCCCGCCTTCGATCGACATGTTGCAGATGGTCATGCGCCCTTCCATGGAGAGCGCACGGATCGCCTCGCCGGCATATTCGATGACATGGCCGGTGCCGCCCGCGGTGCCGATCTCGCCGATGATGGCGAGGATGATGTCCTTGGCGGTGACGCCGTCGGGCAGCTTGCCCTCGACGCGCACGCGCATGTTCTTGGCTTTTTGCTGGATCAGCGTCTGGGTGGCGAGCACGTGCTCCACTTCGCTGGTGCCGATGCCATGCGCCAGCGCGCCGAAGGCGCCGTGGGTCGAGGTGTGGCTGTCGCCGCAGACGATGGTGGTACCGGGCAGGGTGAAGCCCTGCTCGGGGCCGATGATATGGACGATCCCCTGACGGCGGTCCCGCTCGCTGAAATATTCGACGCCGAAATCGCGCGCGTTCTCGGCCAACGTTTCGATCTGTAGCGCGGATTCCGGATCGTCGATGCCGAGTGAGCGGTCAGTAGTCGGCACGTTGTGATCGACCACGGCCAGAGTCTTTTCCGGCGCGCGCACCTTGCGCCCGGCCATACGCAAGCCCTCGAAGGCCTGGGGACTGGTTACCTCATGCACCAGATGGCGGTCGATATAGATCAGGCAAGTGCCGTCCGGCGCCTCATGAATGAGGTGCTCGTCCCAGATCTTGTCGTAAATGGTGCGGGGCTTCGCCATAGCTCACTTGTGGCCAGGATATCTGAAGTATGCCCTCAGATAGCGCCTCCGCCCCCGGTTTACAAACCCCTACAGGGCCCCAAAAATCCATACTTCCCACGCGGGGAAGGGAGAATTCGGGGTGACTGCCAGTTTGAGGCGCGGCGAGTGACGCGCGGGCTGTCGAATTCCACTCAGATTCCGCCGAGGAAATCCTTCTTGCCAAGATCGACGCCATTGTGACGGAGGATCAGATAGGTGGCCGTGACGTGGAAATAGAGGTTGGGTAGAACGAAGTTCAGCAAATAGGCCTGACCTGAAAAGGTCACGTCTTCCCCACCCAGCTTGAACGAAATCGACTTCTCTTCGCTGCCGTCGATCTGCTTTGCTGAGATGCCGCCCAGAAAGCGCAACGTCTTGGTAACCCGCTGCTGCAGCTCCGGGAACGTGGCCTCGATGTCGGGGTTGCTCGGAAATTCGACTCCCGCCAACCTTGCCGCGCCGCGCATGGCCATGTCACCGGCGATTTGTACCTGACGAGACAAAGGCAGCATGTCCGGTGCCAGCCGATCATTGATCAAGACGGACGGTTCGATCTTGCGGGCCTCGGCATAGGCCGCGCCCTTGTCGAGGATCTTGGACAGAACGCCCAGCATGTGGCTGAAGACGGGAACCGAGGCCTGGTACATCGAAAGGGACATGGCCGTTCCGGCTAGCCTAGCTCTTCTTGGGCTTGGCGGGCTTGGCCTTGGGGGCTTTCTCGGCCTTAGCCTTGGGTGCTTCGCCTTCGGCCGAGGTCTCGTCCTCCTCCTCCTCGGCGGGGACCTCGTCGGCGGTGGTCTCGGCCATCAGCTCGACGGCCTTGGCCGACCAGTCGTCATGCTCTATGACGCCGCCGAGCTTAAGCTCCTCGTCAAGCCAGGCGATCTCGTCGTCGGTGAGATTGGCGATCTGCTCGAACTTGATCAGGTTGAGCTTGTTGAGCTTCTTTTCCAGCTCGGGCGTGACGCCGTAGATCAGTTTCAGATCGTCGGACGCGCCCTTGGGCTTGGTGAAGCCCTTGAAGGCTTCCTTCTTCTTGCCCCGGACCTCCTGGCGCTCGGGAATGCGGGCCGCCTTGCCGCGACGTCCGCGCAGGTAATAGAGCTTGGCGCGGCGCACGCGGCCGCGGCGCACCACCTCGATCGAGTCGATCAGCGGCGAATGCACCGGGAAGACGCGCTCGACGCCCTCGCCATAGGAAATCTTGCGCACGGTGAAGTTCTCGTTGATGCCGCCGCCGGCGCGGCCGATGCACACGCCCTCATAGGCCTGCACGCGGGTGCGCTCGCCTTCGACCACCTTGACGTTGACGCGCACCGTGTCGCCGGGGCCGAATTCCGGCACCTTGCGCTTCTTGGTGAGCGCCGCGACCTGCTCCTTGTCGAGCTGTTCGATGATATTCATGGCAATACCTTTCGGTGGGCGCCTGCCGGGCCCTTCGGCCGGTTTCAGCGAACGCCATTCTTTTTGATTGATCCTTTAGTCTGAACGCGGGCAGGGAAGCTCGCGCCGGGGTTGTCTAGCCTAGCAAGGCGGCCTTGTCGATAGGCCTACCGGCGCTTGAATTTCTCCCATAAATCGGGGCGGCGGGATTTAGTGAGCCTCTCGGCCTGCTCGCGCCGCCATTTGGCGATAGCCTTGTGGTCGCCAGAGAGCAGCACCTCGGGAATGGAGCGGCCCTTCCATTCGCGTGGCCGCGTGTAATGCGGATATTCCAGAAGTCCCTCGGCGAAGCTCTCCTCCGCGAGCGAGCCTTCGTTGCCGGCGACGCCGGGGAGAAGCCGCACACAGGCGTCGATCAGCACGAGTGCCGCGAGCTCGCCGCCCGACAACACATAGTCGCCGATGGACACTTCCTCGATGTTGCACGCTTCGAGTAGGCGTTCGTCAATGCCTTCGAAGCGGCCGCAGAGCAGGATCGCGCCGGGACCGTTTGCCAGCTCCCGCACGCGGGCCTGCGTTAGCGGCTTTCCGCGCGGCGAAAGATAAAGAGTCGATGTCTCCGGCGCGGCGCCTTCACGCGCGGCGTCTATAGCCGAGGCGGCGATATCGGCGCGCATCACCATGCCGGCGCCGCCGCCTGCCGGGGTGTCGTCAACGGAACGGTGCTTGTCTTTGGCGAAGTCGCGGATATCGATGACATCGAGCGTCCATTTGCTCTCGCTCAAAGCTTTGCCGGCGAGGCTCGCGCCGAGCGGCCCGGGGAATATCTCGGGCAAGATGGTGAGCACGGTGGCGCGCCAGGTCATGCGAGGTCCTCGGGCGGCACGAGCACGATGCAGCCTCTTGCGATATCGACCTCGGGCACCGTGACCGAATTGAAGGGCACCAGCATATTGGCCTCGCCGCTTGCCGGCGTGATCTCGACGATGTCTCCGGCGCCGAAATTGTGAATCGCCACGACCGTGCCGATGGGCGCGCCGTCAGCATCGACCGCGGCAAGCCCGACCAGGTCGGCGTGATACCACTCGTCTTCATCGCTCGCGGGCAGACGAGCGCGGGGCAGATAGAGCTTGGTGTGGGTGAGCGCCTCGGCGGCTTCGCGCGTGGTCACGCCCTTGATGCGGGCGATCAGCGCCTTCGGCGTGACCCGCACACTCTCGATCTCGATTCCACGCCCCGTCTCGTCTTCGAGCGGACCATAAGCGGCGATGCCCTCAGGTTCCTGCGTGTAGACGCGCAACCGCACCTCGCCTTTGAGACCTTGCGCCGCGCCGATCTCCCCCATCAGCAAGCGGTCGTCTTTCTCGCTCAAGACTGTTCGGCTTGTTGCTCGGCCTCGGCGGGAGCGGCTTCAGCTTCAGCCGTCTCGGCCGGGGCCTCTTCAGCGGGCACCTCGGCGGCAGCCTCTTCCGCGGGCGCTTCGGCGGCTGGCTCCTCAGGCGCAGCCTCGGGCTCAGGCGCGGGCGCGGCGGCAGCCTCGGCCGCGGCCTTGGCTTTCTCCTCCTCGGCCTTCTGCTTTGCCTCCTCGCGATCGAGACGCTTCTGGCCGGGCTGGCCCTTATGCGGGTTCAGTCGCGCCTCGCGCTTCATCAGGCCGGCGGCGTCGAGAAAGCGCAACACCCGGTCGGTCGGCTGCGCGCCTTGCGACAGCCAATGCTTGGCCCGCTCCACTTCGAGGTTCACGCGCTGCGCCGAGTCGCGCGGCAGCAGCGGATCGTAGGTACCGATCTTCTCGATATAGCGGCCGTCACGCGGGCTGCGCGAGTCGGCAACGACGATGCGGTAGAAGGGCCGCTTCTTGGCGCCGGCCCGCGACAGTCTGATCTTTAGTGACATGCTTCAGTTCTCCTATA
>DATMDY010000132.1:0-13260 GCA_035557335.1 Methyloceanibacter sp. | reverse complement strand
CTCCGCTTCGGATCGGGGAGATCGACGGGCTCCCCATCGTGTTCCTGTCGCGCCACGACAAAGGGCACAAGCTCTCCCCCACCGACATCAACTACCGCGCCAATATCGACGTGCTGAAACGCGCCGGCGTCACCGACCTCGTCTCGCTCGCGGCCTGCGGCTCATTCAAGGAAGACCTGCCGCCAGGCACGTTCGTGCTGATCGACCAATTCGTCGACCGCACCTTCGCGCGCGCCAGCTCCTTTTTTGGCAAAGGCTGCGTGGCCCACGTCTCCATGGCCCATCCGGTCAGTCCGCGACTTCGCATCCATCTTGCGGAAGCGGCGATGGCCGAAGGCATCGACGTGGTGCGCGACGGCACCTATGTGTGCATGGAGGGTCCGCAATTCTCCACGCTCGCCGAAAGCAATACCTATAAGGGCCTCGGCTATTCGGTGATCGGCATGACCAACATGCCGGAAGCCAAGCTCGCCCGTGAAGCAGAGATCTGCTACGCGACGGTGGCCATGGTCACCGATTTCGACTGCTGGCACCCGGACCACGACGCGGTCACCGTCACCGACATCATCAAGGTTCTGACGGCCAATGCCGAGAAGGCGCAGCGTCTCGTGGCGCGGCTGGCTCGCGACTTCCCGCGCGAGCACGAACCATGCCCGATCGGCTCCGACCGCGCGCTCGACACCGCCATCATCACCGCGCCGGAAGCGCGCGATCCCGAGCTCCTCAAGAAGCTCGATGCCGTGGCGGGGCGTGTGCTGAACCCTCACTAGTCAGCCGCCCGGTTCGACGATAGGCTCACGCGGGTTGCTGTTTTGCCGAGCCATTTTGCGGAGGTCCTTGCATGAGCCTGATTGCTGATATCGATCTCAAGGACCTCGTGCGCACCATTCCCGACTATCCGAAGCCCGGGGTCATGTTCCGCGACATCACCACGCTGCTCGGCCACGCCAACGGCTTCCGTGCTTGCGTCGAGCGGCTGGTGGCGCCGTTCACCAATCGACGGGTGGAGGCGGTGGCCGGCATCGAGGCGCGCGGCTTCATCCTGGGCGGCGCCGTGGCCGATCGCTTGCGCTGCGGCTTCGTGCCGATCCGCAAGAAGGGCAAGTTGCCGGCCAAGGCTATCGGCCAGGATTACGAGCTCGAATACGGCATCGACGTGATCGAGGTGCATGAGGACGCGATCAGCTCGGGCGAGCCGGTGCTGTTGGTCGACGATCTGATCGCCACTGGTGGGACGGCGGAGGCCGCGGTCAAGCTCCTGCGCCGGCTGAATGCCGAGGTGATCGGCGCCGCGTTCGTCATCGAGCTGCCCGATCTCGGCGGCTGCGCACGCCTCGCCAAGCTCGGCGTCGAGTGCCACTCGCTGATGTCCTTCGCCGGGGATTGAGGCGCGTGCTTGCGGCATGAATATCGACGGCAAGCCTTACCGCACCATCTGGCTCAACGAGGACGGCTGGTCGGTCGAGATCATCGACCAGACCAAGCTCCCCTTCGTCTTCGCCACCGTGACGCTGCGCACACTGGAAGACGCGGCGCGCGCGATTTCCACCATGCAGGTACGGGGCGCGCCGCTGATCGGTGCGACCGCTGCGTATGGCGTGGCGCTGGCGCTGCGCGATGACGCCTCCGACGAAGCGCTCGATCACGCTTGCAATATCCTTGCCGCCACCCGCCCGACGGCCGTCAATCTCCGCTGGGCGCTTGAAGAAATGCAGAAAGCAATACGCAATCAGCCGCACGATAAGCGTGTCGCGGCGGCTTACGCCCGCGCTTCCGCCATCTGCGACGAGGACGTGGAGACGTGCCGGAAGATCGGCGAGCACGGCCTCGGCCTGATCCTGGCGCATGCCGAGAAGAAGGGCGGCGCGCCGGTCAATATCCTCACCCATTGCAATGCTGGCTGGCTCGCGACCGTCGATTGGGGTACGGCGCTCGCCCCCATCTACCGCGCCCATGACCAAGGCATCAAAGTGCATGTGTGGGTGGACGAGACGCGGCCCCGTAATCAGGGCGCTTCGCTTACTGCCTTCGAACTCGGCGCGCACGGCGTGCCGCATACCGTCGTCGCCGACAATACCGGCGGCCATTTGATGCAGAAGAAGCTTGTCGACCTTTGCATCGTCGGCACCGACCGCGTCACCGCGAACGGCGACGTCGCCAACAAGATCGGCACTTACCTGAAAGCGCTCGCTGCCCGCGACAACGGCGTCCAGTTCTTCGTGGCGTTGCCGCATTCGACCATCGACTGGAGCCTTGACGACGGTAGCGCCATCCCCATCGAGGAGCGCGACCCGCAAGAAGTCACCCACATCACGGGCAAGCTGCCCGACGGCTCGGTCGCGACTGTTGCGATCACGCCCGATGGCAGTCCCGCCGCCAATTACGGCTTCGATGTCACGCCGGCGCGGCTCGTCACCGGCTTCATCACCGAGCGCGGCGTTACACCCGGTAGCAGGGAAGGTCTAGCCGTGCTCTATCCAGAGTATCGTTAAAGAGAGCTTGGCCGAGCTCACCGAGAACCGGCTGGTGATCTAGGGCAAAGAAATACAGGTGGGCACGCATGGTGAGCCCACCTGCCGATTGATTAGGCCATCAAGCGCGAGTTTACCACCCGAGCCAGATGTTGACGCCCGGACGGCGCCAGTAGGGATAACCCCAGCCCCGGTAATAGGGCCGGCCATAATACGGCCGGTAGCCATAACGCTGGTAGCGGTAAGGCCGATAATAGCGCCGGGGGCCCCTGTACCAACGCCTGCCGACTTCCTCCACGACGCCCGCATGGGCATGGCCTTGGGCGATGGTTGAAGCTCCCGGGAGCGCTGAAGCTGGCTTGGGCACTGCGAAGATGGCCGCGGCCAGAATGGCGGCACAAGAAAGACCAAGTAATCCGCGCATCGCTTTTCCTCTGGTGATTTGCTGACCGATTGCAAGCATAACCATATAATGCAGCAGAAGTTCCGATGCTAGGCGAGGACTCCGGCTCATCTTCACAATTGAGAGAGTAGCGGGCGGGCTTGGCGGGATCACGCCATGCGCGGTCAGGTGAGAGTGACGACGGCCACGAAGCCCAAGAGAACGGCGGCGGTGGCCGGGATAGCCCAAACGGCGAGAGGCAGCTCGCGCTGCGCCTTGGCGCCCATATCACGCTGAGCGCCAGCGGCCGAGATCAACGCCGCGGCATGTTTGGCATGCCATTTTGGACCTGGCCCGCGCATGTAGTGCCGCTCTGGCCGATAAGGATCGCGAAATTTTCCCACTTCACTCCCTCCGCAGGAAGTCCCGAAGCGTCAAGACTACGCGCGTATATGTTGCAAATCGGTATAGGACCGTGACGGAAACAAGGTCTTTTTTGGCATTGCCAAATCTTCATCCGGAGTAGAGGTGACCCCTTGCGTCTCTCCGGCAAGGGTGGAACAAGGCGCCCCATGCAAAGCCAATGGAACGATGAAGCCGCGCGGGAGGCGGTCAAGGCCTACGCCAAGGACGGCGTCGGCGAGGACGTAGCGCTCCGGGTCTACACCACGCGCCTGCTCGGCCGCGATCCGCTGCTCGTTCTGCATGGCGGCGGCAACACCTCGGTCAAGACGCGGGCGCACGACGATCTCGGCCAGGAGCACGAGGTCATCTGCGTCAAGGGCTCGGGCGCCGACATGGCCGATATCGAGCCGTGGGGCTTGCCCGCGGTGAAGCTTGCGCCCTTGAGGGAGTTGCGCGGCCTCGAGGCGCTATCCGACGAAGCCATGGTCAATGTGCAGCGGTTGAATTTGCTCGATTCCGCCGCGCCCAATCCTTCGGTCGAGACACTGTTGCATGCCTTCCTGCCGCATAAATTCGTCGATCATACGCATGCCGCCGCCGTACTTTCGATCGTCGATCAGCCGGACGGCGAGGTTCTTGCGGCCGAGATCTATGACGGGCGCATGGGCATCGTGCCCTATATCGCGCCGGGCTTCGGCCTCGCCAAAGCCGCTGCCGCCATATTCGAGGAGAAGCCAAACGTCGAAGGGCTGATCCTCCACAAGCACGGCATCTTCACCTTCGGCGAGACTGCCCGCGAGGCCTATGAGCGCATGATCGAGATGGTATCGCTGGCCGAGAGTCGTTTGCGCCAGGGCCGGCCCGTGGTGTTCCCGGCGCGGAAAATCGCGAGCACGGTGGCGACGGCTGCCGAAATCGCGCCGGTCGTTCGCGGCGCCTGCGCCATTCGCAAGGACAATGCGGAACCTATCCGCTTCATCGCCGACTTTCGCACCGCGCCCGAGATCCTCGCTTATGTGAACGGGCAGGAACTCGCTTCCTACAGCCAGCGCGGCGTGGTGACGCCCGACCATATCATCCGCACCAAGAACAAGCCGCTGGTGGTTCCGCCGCCGGAAGAAGGCAAACTCGATGCGCTCGCCGATGCGCTGCGCGCGGACATCGCCAAATTCATCGCCGATTACGACGCCTATTTCGCCCGCGAGAATAAAGCCGCAGGCAACACCAAGACCAAGCTCGATCCCATGCCGCGCGTGGTGCTGGTGCCGGGCGTCGGCCTGTTCGGGCTTGGGCGCACGGTGAAGGATGCCGCCATCGCCGCCGACCTGGCCGAGAACACGGTCAAGGTGGTCACCGATGCCGAGGCCATCGGCCGCTACGAACCGCTGCCCGAGAGCGATCTCTTCGCGCTCGAATATTGGAGTCTCGAACAGGCCAAGCTCAAAGGCGCCGTGGTCAAGCCGCTCACCGGCCAAATTGCCTTGGTGACGGGCGCCGGCGCCATCGGCGCCGCCACGGCGAAGGCTTTGGCCGCCGAAGGCGCCGCGGTGGCGATCCTCGACATCGAGGGCGAGCTGGCAAAGAAAGCAGCGGCCGAGGTCAAAGGCCTTGGTCTGCAATGCGACGTGACCAAACCTGAGCAGGTGAAAGCTGCCTTTGCCGCAGTCTGCGAGCGCTTCGGCGGGGTGGACATTCTCGTGTCCAATGCCGGCGCCGCCTGGCAGGGCCGAATCGGCGAGGTCTCTGACGAGATCCTGCGCCGGAGCTTCGAGCTCAATTTCTTCGCTCACCAGACGGTAGCGCAGGAAGCTGTGCGCATTATGCTGAAGCAGGGCACGGGGGGCGTGCTGCTGTTCAACCTCTCCAAGCAGGCGGTGAATCCAGGCGCCAATTTCGGCCCTTACGGCCTGCCCAAGGCCGCTACCATGCTGCTCATGCGTCAATACGCGCTCGACTACGGAGCTGACGGCATCCGGTCTAACGGCGTGAACGCCGACCGTATCAGGAGCGGGCTCCTGACTGACGAAATGATCGCGGTGCGGGCCAAGGCGCGCGGTGTGTCGGAGGCGGAATATATGAGCGGCAATCTGTTGCACGCCGAGGTCACTGCCGACGATGTGGCGCAAGCGTTCGTGGCGCTTGCCAAGGCGCGCAAGACCACCGGCCATATCGAAACGGTCGACGGGGGCAATATCGCCGCGGCGCTCCGCTAACCGCGCGTGTCTTGGAACGAGGTTGACGGATAGAGGTGGCGCAGCGAAGCTCTGCCGTTCCATCTCAGCACTCCGGCAAGGGGGGGACGGCATTTGGGCCGCATCTTACGCACTTTTCTCGCTGGCGTTCTTGCCCTTCTGCCCATCGCCGTCACGGTGTTCGTGACCGCTTGGGTCGCTACGTTGATCGCCAGCTATGCGGGCCCCGACAGCTTCATCGGGCGCTTCATCACCACGCTCGGACGGATCGTCGGGCTGCAAATCACGCCGAGCTCGACCTCCGCCTATTTCCTAGGCCTCGCCATCATCCTCGGCGGCATCTTCGTGCTCGGCCTGCTCGTCGAGTCGGGACTGCGGTCGTGGATCTCGAACAGCTTCGATTGGCTGATGACGCGCATCCCGCTCATCTCCAATGTCTACGATTTGTCGAAGCGCTTTGTGGCTATCGTCGATCGCGGCGACAAGGACAGCCTCAAGGGCATGCAGCCGGTATGGTGCTTCTTCGGGGGCGAGGGGAGCGCCGCGGTTCTCGCGCTGATGCCGTCACCCGAGCCGGTCATGATCGGCGAACGTAAATATATCGCCGTGCTCGTCCCCTCGGCGCCGGTACCGTTCGGCGGTGCGCTGATCTATGTGCCGGCGGAGTGGATCAAGCCGGCGGAAGGCGGCGTCGAGCGGCTGATGAATGTCTATGTGTCGATGGGCGTGACTCCGCCCATTGCGAAGCCCTCGATCATCGAGGGGCGCGCCGAGCCGTTGGCGGACATCAAGACGGCCTTGTTCAAATCGCCGAAAGCGAAATAAACTGCTCAATTGGCGAAGCGGAAGTGCAGCACGTCGCCGTCCTTCACCACATAGTCCTTGCCTTCGAGCCTGAGCTTGCCCGCGTCGCGCGCGCCGGCTTCACCGGACAGGGCCACATAGTCGTCGAACGCGATGGTCTCGGCGCGGATGAAGCCCTTCTCGAAATCGGTGTGGATCACGCCCGCAGCTTGCGGCGCGCGAGTGCCTTCGGGCACGGTCCAGGCGCGCGCCTCCTTCGGCCCGGCTGTGAAATAAGTGATTAATTCCAATAGGTTATAGCCTTCGCGGATGAGCCGGTTGAGGCCCGGCTCAGCCAGTCCAAGCTCGGCGAGATAGGCTTGCCGCTCGGCTTCGGAAAGCTCGGCAAGCTCGGCCTCGATCTTGGCCGAGATGACGACGCAGCCCGCGCCTTCCGCGCGTGCCCGCGCCTCGACGAGAGCGGAATAAGAATTGCCGGTGGCGGCCGAAGTCTCATCCACATTGCACACATAGAGCACGGGCTTGGAGGTGAGCAGGCCGAGCGCCTTGAACGCGGCGTGCTCGTCGTCCTCTATTTTGGCTAGCCGCGCTGGCTTCCCTTCGCGCAGCAGAGGGAGGATGCGCTCGATCAACTCGAGCGTCTTTTTCGCGTCCTTGTCCTGGCCGCGAATTTTCTTCTCCAGGATCGGCAGACGCCGCTCCAGACTGTCGAGGTCGGCGAGCATCAGCTCGGTCTCGATGGTCTCGGCGTCGGCGATTGGGTCGATACGCCCCTCGACATGAATCACGTCAGGGTCCTCGAAGCAGCGCAGCACATAAGCGACGGCATCGACCTCGCGGATATGAGCAAGAAACTGGTTGCCGAGTCCCTCGCCCTTGGAAGCGCCGCGCACCAGCCCGGCGATGTCCACGAAGGTTAGCCGCGTGGGCGTCACCAGAGCCGATTTGGCGATGGCGGCCACCTCGTCGAGACGCGGGTCGGGCACCGGCACGTCGCCGACATTCGGCTCGATGGTGCAGAAGGGATAGTTGGCGGCCTGGGCCGCGGCGCTCTGCGTCAGCGCGTTGAAGAGGGTGGACTTGCCGACATTGGGCAGCCCGACGATGCCGCATTTGAAACCCATGCTAGGAAACCATCACGAGCCAAGCCAGCGGCGCAACATGCCGGCGAGCGATCCATTGTGCTCGGGCGCTTGGTCCGGTCTGTCGTCCGAAATCTGCTTGCGACGTGACGCGGGCTTGGCGCGCGGTGCCTGCGCCTCGGTCTCTGCCGCGTCCTCGGCTTGCAGGCGATGCGCCACCAGCGACTGGAACTTGTCATAGGCGCCGTCGGCGAGGTGAGGGGCCTCTGCGGCGATGGCGCCGAGCAGCGGCTCGAGCCATGCATAGTCGGCCTTGGCGAAATCATGCAGCACATAGCCGCTGACCAGGTCTTTGTGCCCCGGATGGCCGATGCCGATGCGCACGCGCGCATAATTGTTGCCGATATGGGCGGAGAGCGATTTCAGCCCGTTATGGCCGGCCACGCCGCCGCCCGTCTTGACCCGCACCTTGCCGGGCGCGAGATCGAGTTCGTCGTGGAACACCACGACATCGCCGAGATCGAGCTTGTAGAAGCGAAAGGCCTCGCCCACGGCGCGGCCCGACTCGTTCATGAAGGTCTGCGGCTTCAACAGCAGGACCTGCTCGCGCCCAAGCTTGCCTTCGGTGGCAAGGCTCGAGAAGCGCTTGCGCCAGGTGGGGAAGTCATGGGCTGAAGCGATGGCATCGGCCGCCATGAAGCCCACATTGTGACGGTTGAAGGCATAGTTCGCCCCGGGATTGCCGAGGCCGACAAAGAGCTTCATCGCGTCATCCTGATCGAAGGCTGAAGCACGCGTGAAAACGCGCGCCGGAGCGGAGGAACTTTTGCCCGAGGGACTAATCCCGAGAGACTAGTCCTTCTTCTTCTCCTTCTCACGCTCCTTCGGCTTGTCCTTGTCCTCGCCAGCCTCGGCGCCCGCATCGGCAGCGGCCTCGCCCTCGGCGCCAGGCTCGGCAACCTCGGTCGTCACGGCGCCAGGCACGGGCTCTTCCGCGGCGCGACCGACGATGGTTGCCACGGTGAAGTCGCGCCCGGTGATGGTCGGGCGCACGTTCTCAGGCAAGGCGATCGCCGAAATGTGCACGGAGTCGCCGATCTCCAGCCCGGTCAGATCAACGTCGAAATGAGCGGGAATGGCATCGGCCGGGCAACGTACCGGAATCTCGTGGCGTACGATGTTGAGCACGCCGCCGCGCTTCAGACCGGGAGACGCCGCCTCGTTGAGGAAGTGCACCGGCACGTCGACGGAAACCAGCGCGTCCTTGGCGAGACGCAGGAAATCGACATGGATGGGGAAGTCGCGCACCGGATCGAGCTGCACGTCACGGGGGATCACCCGAATCTTGGTGCCCTCGACGTCGAGCACGAACACCGTGCTGCGGAAATGGCCGGTATGGAGCTGCAGGGTGATGGCGCGATAATCGACCGCGATCGACTGCGGCTCCTGCTTGTCGCCGTAAAGAATGCCGGGAATACGGCCCTCGCGGCGGATCGAGCGCGCGCCACCCTTGCCGCGGTGCTGCCTCGCCCAAGCCTTCAGTTCCATCGCCTCTGCCATGACCGCCTCCGAAGCCGGAAAAGATGTAAGGGCCCTAAGGCCCTAGATCGACCGGGGCAGGGAGCCTCCGGGATCAAATCGAGGGGGCTTATAACCCCGCCGGTAAGCAAAGACAATCCGCTCTGGGCAGGCTCATAGCCCCGCTTTGATGGCGGCCGGGTCCAGGCGCGGCGAGCCGTGGGCCGCCGCCTCAGCCGCCTTTATGCACTCCATGACCCGCCGGTTCACAGGGGCCGGAAGCCCATGCGTATCGGCCAGCCTGATGACCTCTCCCTGGATGTAGTCGATCTCGGTCGGGCGGCGCGCCTCGAGGTCCTCCCACATGGAGGAGCGGGCAGAAGGATCGACCGCGAGCATGCGCCGCGCCACTAGCCCGAACACCGGGTCGCGCAGGCGCAGCGCAAAGGCGATCAGCCGGGGAGACACGCCTTCGATCCGCGCGGGGTAGATGCCGGACGCCCGCAATGCGGCAAGGCCTTCGTGCATTTGCCGGCGCAGCAAAAGACGCCAGCGCCGATCGCCAAGCTCTATGGCGAGCGGCAGATCGGAGAGGGCGTTGAGCGCGTTGTTGAGGTTGACGAGAAGCTTGCTCCACAACAGAGCGTCGATGTCGGCATGCTCGGCGAAGGGCGTGCCGGAAACGTCGAGCAGGCCGCGCAGTCCTTGGACACCGTGGCCGATCTGGATCGTGCCGCTGCTCGCGCGGTGAAAGCGCGGCGCTTCTCCGTCTTTGCGAGTCTGGACCACGTTGAATGGGATCATGCCGGCCACCACGCGCCTCGGCCTAAGCATCGCGCCAAGCACGGCGGCATTGTTGACGCCGTTCTGCAGGCTCAGCACCACCGCGTCTTCCGGCGCATGCCTGGCGATCGATTCGGCCACGTCGCGCGTGTGCCGGCATTTCACCGTGACCAGCACGACATCCGCCGCGCTGAGTGCCGTCGCCGGATCGGTCGCGAGCTTGAGGGAGGACGGCTGCACGGTCTCATCGCCGCCGCTAAGATCGGAGACGCGCAAACCATGGCGAGAGATCGCCTCGGCAAGAGGCTCGCGCAACAAGAGCGTGACATTTCGTCCGGCGGCGGCCAGGCAGCCGCCGATATAGCAGCCGATGCTACCCGCGCCGGCGATCACGATGCGGGAATCGAGGTTAACGGCCATGTTCAACGATTATTGTGGTGTGGGGTTGGTTTTCGTAGGCGGAAGCGATAGTAACGTCCGCGGTCGGGGGTGCGTCAAACCTCTTATTTTGGCACCGTCGACACGCACACGCCAACGGGCTCGGATACGTAAATATGGATGACATCACTGGCCGCCAGGACATCGACGCCAGCTTCAAGCCCCGCCCTTCCGACCTTGACCACGAATTCAAGATTGCGCCGCTTGCCTGGCATCTCGGCAACCTGAAGGACGCCGCCAGGCGCAGGCTGCCGCGTGGCATTTTCGACTTTATCGAAGGTGGCTCCTACGACGAAGACACGCTGCGCGCCAATACGGCCGATCTTAGTGCCTTGCGGCTGAGGCAGCGCGTGCTGGCATCCGCGCCGTCGCGCAATCAGCACACGACGATTCTCGGACAGCGGGCCAGCATGCCGGTGGCATTAGCGCCGATCGGACTTACCGGGGTCATCTACCCGCGCGGTGAGATCCATGCGGCAAAGGCGGCTCAAGCTTTCGGCGTGCCGTATAGCCTCAGCACCTTGTCGACTTGCTCGATTGAGGAAGTTGCTGCTGCCGTGCCGGCTCCGTTCTTCTTTCAGTTTTATATGTTCAAGGATCGGGCGGTGAACGCGGCCTTGCTGCAACGGGCCGAACAGGCAGGGTGCTCGGCGCTCATGGTGACTGTCGACACGGCGGTGCATCCACGACGCAATCGGGACCTCGATAACGGTATGACCGTGCCGCTGAAGATTCGGCCCCGCAACATCATGAGGATACTTATGAGGCCTCGCTGGCTGGCCGGCTGGCTGCGCCACAGGCCGACTCTGGCCAATCTTGCGATGTTCGTGCCGGGTGGCACCGATTTGGGGACGGTGTCGTTATGGGCCGAGCGCAACTATAAGGGCGCCGTCGGCGTCGCCGATTTAGAATGGGTACGACGGAACTGGCCGCGCAAATTGGTGGTCAAGGGCATTCTCGATTCCGAGGACGCGAGGCTTGCCATCAAGCTTGGTGCCGACGCGATCGTGGTCTCCAATCACGGCGGACGTCAGCTCGACGGTGCTAATACGACGGCGAGGGCCTTTCCCGCTATTGGCGACGCCGTCGGCGACGATGCCGAACTGTTGTTCGACAGTGGCGTGCGCTCGGGTCTCGACGTGCTGAAGGTTCTTGGTCTCGGCGCGAAAGGCTGCCTGCTTGGCCGTCCCTTCGTCTATGGCCTCGCCGCGTATGGCGAGGCCGGCGTGACCGCAGCACTTCGGTTGGTCGCACAGGATCTCGACCAGGGCATGGCGCTCACCGGTGTCGACGATGTGAACAACCTGCCGCCGAGCCTCGTGATCGAGCCCACGCGCGCTTAAGTCCGCCAGGGGTGAGCTGGCAACTCGCTGACGCCGAGGACCTTGACCCCTGCTTCCGCGACCTTGTGGTCATTCTCCACCGAGCTGCCGCTGACGCCGATGGCGCCGACCAGCACGCCGTCCTCATCGACGATGGGCAAGCCGCCGGGGAAGGTGATCAGCCCGTCATTGGAATGCTCGATGCCGTAGAGCGGCTTGGCGGGCTGCGACAGCTTGCCGAGCTCGCCCGTCGCCATGCCGAAGAAGCACGCGGTCTTCGCCTTCTTGATGGCGATGTCGATCGAGCCGACCCAGGCGTCGTCCATGCGTATGAAAGCCTTGAGGTTCGCCCCGGAATCGACCACAGCGATACACATCTGCGTCTTCAGCGCGATAGCCTTCTTGCGCGCGGCTGCGATGGCTTTCTCGGCATTTTTCAGATTGACGTGCATGGATCGGGTCTCCTGGGTCAGGGTCGTGAAGGTTAGGCCCCGGCGATGGGGCGACGGATAAACGCACGAAGCCACGATTCGTGGCGAAGGCCAGACAAATGCACGCCATTCGGCGTAGAGTGGTCCACAAGCGGCAATGGCGCCGGTTCAAAGCGTTGAAGGAGAAACAACATGCCCCAGAGCACCTACAAGGTCATCGAGCTGATCGGCACCAGCACTAAGTCCTGGGAGGATGCCGCCAAGGCAGCGGTCGAGCGCGCCGCCCAACATTTGCGCGAACTGCGCGTGGCTGAGGTCGTGGAGCAGGACATGATCATCACCGACGGCAAGGTCGAGGCCTACCGCACCAAGATCAAAGTCTCCTTCAAATATGAAGAGCATAATTAGCTTGGGCGGGACGGCTCGAGCGCGGTGTATTTTGACTAATAGAACAGGCTGGAGACCGACTTCTCCTCGGCGGTGCGCGCCACCGCCTCGCCGAGCAACTGCGCGGACTGCAGCACCCTTATGTTATGTGCGTTCATCACCGACTCGCTCGGCAGGATCGAGTCGGTGATGACGAGCTCTTTCAGCTGTGAAGCCATGATGCGCGCGACGGCGCCGCCTGACAGCACGCCATGGGTGATATAGCCGGTGACCAGCTTGGCGCCTTGGGCGAGCAATGCCTCCCCTGCATTCACCAGCGTGCCGCCGGAGTCGACGATGTCGTCGATGAGAATGCAACTATGACCCTCCACGTCGCCGATGACGTTCATCACTTCGGAGTCGCCGGGCCGCTCGCGCCGCTTGTCGACGATGGCGAGCGGCGCATCGATACGCTTGGCGAGGCCTCGGGCGCGCACCACGCCGCCGACATCGGGCGAGACCACCATCAGATTGTCGTTGGGAAAGACCTTGCGAATATCGTCCACCATCAGCGGGGCGGCGAACAGGTTGTCGGTCGGAATGTCGAAGAAGCCCTGAATCTGGCCGGCATGCAGGTCGAGGGTCATCACGCGGTCGGCGCCCGCGCGGACGATCATGTTGGCGACGAGTTTGGCCGAGATTGGCGTACGCGGTCCCGGTTTGCGGTCCTGGCGCGCGTAGCCGAAATAAGGGATGACCGCGGTGATGCGCCGTGCCGACGCGCGCTTCAGCGCGTCGATGATGATCAGCAGTTCCATCAGATGGTCGTTGGCGGGCGCCGAGGTCGATTGAAGGACGAACACGTCCTCGCCGCGGACGTTCTCCTGCACCTCGACGAAGATCTCCATGTCCGCGAAGCGGCGCACGATGCATTTGGTAAGCGGGATTTTCAGGTAAGCGGAAATCGCCTCAGCGAGGGGGCGGTTGCTGTTGCCTGCAACCAGTTTCATGCCGTCGTCCTCGCCCCGCCGAGCTTAGGCCCAAGGCCGCCGCTCACCTCGTCACG
>DATMDY010000131.1:0-2673 GCA_035557335.1 Methyloceanibacter sp. | reverse complement strand
CGCGCTGCCTTCCATGCCGAGGATGAGGCGCGGCTCAAGGCGCGCCTGTCGCATCGGCGCGAAGGCGACCCGTCGAGCCATAGCGAGTGGCGCGATCCGCAAGCCGCGCTCATGGCGACCACACGGCTGCTCAGGATGGCGGCGGCGGCGGGCAAGCGCGTGCATGTGCTGCATGTCTCGACCGCCGAGGAGATGGACCTGCTTGCGCGCCACAAGGACATCGCCAGCGTCGAGGTCACGCCGCAGCACCTGACCCTGGCCGCGCCGGAGGCTTACAAAGCACTCGGCACGCTGGCGCAGATGAACCCGCCGCTCAGGGACCGCGCCCATCAGGAGCACCTGTGGTGGGGACTTAGGGAGGGCGTGGTCGATGTGCTGGGCTCCGACCACGCCCCGCATACGCTGGAAGAAAAAGCCAAGAGCTACCCGGTGACGCCCTCAGGCATGCCTGGGGTGCAGACTTTGGTGCCGGTGATGCTCGATCACGTCAATGAAGGGCGCTTGAGCCTGGCGCGCTTCGTCGATCTGACCAGCGCCGGGCCGCAGCGCCTGTTCGGCATCGCCGGCAAGGGACGCATCGCTGTCGGTTACGACGCCGATCTCACCATTGTCGACCTCAAGGCCAAACGCGTCATCGACAATGCCTGGATCGGCAGCAAATGCGGCTGGACGCCCTTCGCCGGGCGCAAAGTGAAGGGCTTCCCCGTCGGTACCGTCGTGCGCGGTCGCCGCGTCATGTGGGAGGGCGAGTTGGGCGAGCCAGGCGGCAAACCCGTGCGCTTCGGCGAGGCGTTGCCGAAATCTTGATCGTTCTCAAACGTTCACCTTGAAATCTATGACGTGCAGGTTCAAAGTGCCTGAAGCGGGTAAGGCAGTGTAGAGGGACGCGTACGGTCGGAGTATCTGACCATGAAGTCCCTGTTGCTTTTGAGTCTCATTGGCGCCGCCATTTACGCGGCCCTGCATCTCTCCACCCCCCTGCCTGCTCCCAATGCAAACACCGTCGCGGCGCAAACGCAGGACAGTCGCCCAGCTGTAATTCACCCAAGCTCGTGGGCGTCCGACCTTCGTTCTCTAAAGCCGCGGGTTACTTCACAAAACCTGCCTCCCACGCCTTGGTACGACCGGAAACCCCGCCGGGTACTCCCAACTATTAACGATGATGCCGTAGCGGAATCGCAGCCTGAAGCCAAGACCTTAGCGGCTCCGCCAAAGCCGAGGGCGGTCAACGCTGCCTCGCGGAAAGCCAAGTGGCGCGCCGGGTCCGCTCAGGCCGAAATATCCGACAGAGTGGTCAGGAAGTCTGAACTTAAGCGTCCGCGATGGACCCGACGCGCTGAACGGCGGACGCGCAAGGCCTTCAACCCTAACCGAGCCTTCCTTCTCGGAAGATAAGGGAGAGGGTTAGCTACTTCAAAAAATAGTGTTGGGCGAGACGGATGACCTACTTCAAAAAATAATGCCAGACGCCGGAGGGTGAGATGCCGAGCAGGTAGAAGCTGTATTTACCGCTTTTCTTCATGGCCACGGCCTCAGCGGCCGGCACGATGCGGTACAGCTCGACCTCCTGCGGCGGGGTAAGCTTGGCGAGGTCGGTCTCGGTGAAATAGGGCCAGACGAACATCTCATCGTGTCCGGTCCCCGATTTGACGTAGCCAGAAGCTAGCACGTTGAGCATGGCGGCCAGCACGTCGCGGCCGGTGCCGTCGGCCGATTCCTTTTTCCAGAAGCCGATCGGATCGTCGACATGGCTCGCCGCGACCATCGGCTTGAGCTCGTTCGATTCGAGCACGGGGCGCATCTTCTCGATATCGCCGGTTTGCGCCGCGACGACGATCTGTTCGACCATGCGCTGCACCGGCTCGGGCAAAGCGTCGAAATCGTAAAGGACCTGGGGTGTCTCCCCGCCATCCGTCGCCTTATCGTTCTCGGCATAGACAACGGCGGCAGCGCCCGCTACCAATGCCATGAGGCCAAGCATGACGAGGGTTTTCCAGCGATTCATGCATCACTCCCTGAGCACGCAGGCAATTTCGCAGATCGGCGAACGAGCGCAACCCCGGGCGTTGCCGGCGCCGCTTGCGCGTTCCAGACCCTCCATGAGCGGCTAGGCCTGACCCTTGCAGTCAGGCGCGCAAATCGTGCTGTCAACTGTGCAGCTCGTGCTGGCCGGCATCGGTATCGGCATTTTGATGTCGGCGCCGATCGGCCCGGTGAACATTCTCGTCATCCAGCGCGCGGTGTCGCGCGGCTTCTGGGGCGGACTTGCCGCGGGGCTTGGCGCGGTGGCAGGCGACGGCCTGCTCGCGGCGATTGCCGCTTTCAGCGTGACGGCGATCGCCGACGTGATGATGACATATGCCGGGTGGATCCAATTCATCGGCGGAGCACTGCTGGTCGCCTTCGGCCTGGCGCTGCTGTTCGCGAGCCCGGCCATGATCACGCCGCTCGGGGAGAAATCGCATCTCGGGGAACATGCCGGCATCATCCCGCAAACTTTTTTTCTCACCATCACCAATCCCGGCGCCGTTCTCGGCATGGCGGCGATGATCGGCGGCTTCTCGGCGCTGATCGGCGGCATCAACCATCTTCAGGCGCTGCTGCTGCTGGTCTCGGTGATGGGCGGGAGTCTGTTGTGGTGGCTCGGCCTGTCGGAGCTGATCGCCACCATCA
>DATMDY010000130.1:0-5627 GCA_035557335.1 Methyloceanibacter sp. | reverse complement strand
AGCGCCTCCTTGAAGGGGACAGGGCCTACGCGCCGCCATGTGTCGATGAACGTCTCGCCGTCGCTGCGGTTGGCGATATAGGTGTCGATGATGGTGTCGATGGCCTGCGGCACCGCCTCGGCGCGGAAACCCGGGCCGATGATGGTGCCGACCGCGGCGTCGTCCTTGGGGCTGCCGCCGAGCGAAATCTGGTAGAGCTCGGTGCCTTTCTTGTCGACACCGAGAATACCGATATTGCCCGAGTGATGATGCCCGCAGGCGTTGATGCAGCCCGACATGTTTAGACGCAGCGGACCGATCAGTTCCTGGCGCGCAGGATCCTCGAAGCGCTTGGCGATCTCCTTGGCGATGGGGATCGAGCGGGCATTGGCGAGGTTGCAGTAGTCGAGGCCGGGGCAGCAGATCATGTCGCCGAGCAGGTCATGATTGCCGGTGGCAAGCCCGTTCTCGAGCAGGATGTCGTAAAGCGCGGTCACGTCGGACGTGGCGACATGCGGCAGAATCAAATTCTGTGTGTAGTTGACGCGAATCTCGTGATGGCCGAACTGCTCGGCGAGGTCGGCTACCAAATCCATGATGTCTGACGACGCGTCGCCCGGCGTGCGACCCGGCTCCTTCAACGAGATCACGACCGTGGAATAGCCCGGCACGCGGTGCGCCCTGACATTGTGCTTCAGCCAGTTGGCGAACGCGGGGTCGGTCTCGCGGCGCTGGGCGAGCTTCTCGTCGCGGATCGGGCGCGGCGGCAAGTCTGGCGGCGCGAAATAGGACATGATGCGCTTGCGCTCTTCCTCGGGCAGATCGATGGCGCTCTTGTGAGTCGCCTCCCAATCGGCCTCGACGTCCTCGCGGAATTTGTCGATGCCGAGTTGGTTGACCAGGATCTTGATGCGCGCCTTGTGAATGTTGTCGCGGCGGCCGTGCAAATTGTACACGCGCAAAATCGACTCGATGTAGGAGAGCAGGTGCTCCTTCGGGAGGTACGCCCTGATCTCCTGTCCGACATAGGGCGTGCGGCCCATGCCGCCGCCGACCAGCACGCGGAAGCCGTTCTCGCCGTTCGGCCCACGCACGATCTTCAAGCCGATATCATGAAAGGCGATGGCCGCGCGGTCTTCCGCAGCGCCGGAAATGGCGATCTTGAACTTGCGCGGCAGCCACGAGAACTCCGGGTGCAACGTCGACCATTGGCGCAAAATCTCGCACCAGGGGCGCGGGTCCTCCAGCTCGTCGTTGGCGGCGGCGGCGAACGGATCGGCGGTGACGTTGCGCACGCAATTGCCGCTGGTCTGGATGCAGTGCATCTCGACATCGGCGAGCGCGGAGAGCACGTCGGGAATATCGACAAGCTTGACCCAATTATATTGCAGGTTCTGCCGCGTGGTGAAATGGCCGTAGGAGCGGTCCCAACGGCGGCCGATCATGGCGAGTTGGCGCAACTGGCGTGGGCTAAGTACGCCATAGGGGATGGCGATGCGCAGCATGTAAGCGTGCAGTTGGAGATAGAGTCCGTTGCGCAGGCGAAGCGGCCGGAACTCGTCCTCGGTCAGTTGACCGGCGAGGCGGCGCTCGACCTGATCGGAAAATTCCGCCACGCGCTCGCGCACGAACGCATGGTCGAACTCGTCATAGCGGTACATCGTACCAGTCCTTGGTCAGCGTGGTGCGGTGCGAGGCGCGGATGCGTTCGCGCACGGATAGCGGATCGATTTCGCCGTTCTTGATCTCGACCGGCATGGGATAGACGGCGACCACCGTGCGCGCCCTGACGGCCTTGTCGGCTTCCGTCTCGAGCGCCTTAGTCTCCTCCTCGGTCTCGGCGAAGCGCGCATGCGCGATGTCCTCTACCCAGCCGCCGTCGGGCGCCAGATAGACGACGATGCCGTCGGTGAGACGGTTGGCTGTGACGACGTTAGGCACGCTTCAACTCCTCCAGCGCGAGGATGTCCTCGACCAGGCCATGGGTGGGTAGCGCGGCGACCTCGCCGAAGATGAGCACGGCAGGGCTTTTCAGCCCAAGACGCTCAGGCGCCGTGGCCAGCTCGGCGATAGTGGTGGCGACGCGGCGCTCGTCGTCGCGGCTCGCATTCTCTACCGCCAGAACGGGCAGGGAGGGTGCGAAGCCCGCGTCGAGCAGTTTGTTGGCGATCTGGCCCGCGGTGCTCACGCCCATATAGACCAGCAACGTGTTCTTGCCGCCTGCCAACGCCGCGAGATCGAGGTGCTCGAAGCTTGGCTCCTCGCCGCCGGCTTCATGGCCGGAGAGAAAGGTGACGGTGTGCGACACGTCGCGATGGGTGAGGGGGATCTGCAGACTGGCGGCGGCGGCAATGCCGGCGGTGACGCCTGGAACGATCTCAACGGCGATACCAGCGTCGCGCAAAGCGTCGAGCTCCTCGCCGCCACGGCCGAAGATGAACGGGTCGCCGCCCTTGAGGCGGACCACGGTCTGGCCGGCTTGGGCGCGGGCGACCAGCAGCGCATTGATGTCGGCTTGCGGCACGCTATGCGCGCCCTTGGCCTTACCCACCGGGATCAACTCGGCCTCACGACGGGCATGATCGAGCACGCCGTCGCCGATCAGCCGGTCGTAGAGAATGACATCGGCCGATTTCAGCGCGCGGATCGCCTTCATGGTGAGAAGCTCGGGGTCGCCAGGGCCGCCTCCGACCAGCAATACGCGGCCCTTGGCGGGCGCGGCCGAGGCAGCCTCGTCGATGGCGGTGCCGATCAGGTCGCGGGCTTTTGTTTCGTCGCCTTCAAGCATGGCTTCGGCGGCGGCGCCTTCGAATACCGCCTCCCAGAATTTGCGACGCGGCGGTCCCGAGGGCACGCGCTCGGCCACGGTCCCGCGGAATTCACCTCCCAGTTTCGCCAAAGCATCGAGGCGCGGATGCAGTTCGCGCTCGAGCCAGGCGCGCAGGCGCTGCGCGAGAACCGGCGCGGCGGCGGACGTGCCGATGGCCACGGTGACCTCGCCGCGATCGACGATGGCGGGCAGCGCGAAAGTGCAAAGCTCGGGCCGGTCGGGCACATTCACCGGCACGCCGAGAGCGCGGGCGATGGCCGAGACGCGGGTATCCTCGGCGTCGTCCTCGGTTGCGGCAATCACCAGAGGGCGGCCGCGCAATTGATCGATGCCAGGCCGCGCTGGAACAAGCGAAACGAGGCCTTGCTCGGCGAGCTTGGCAAGCTCGGGCACGATCTCATCGGCGGCGACATCGACCGACGGCGCACGCTTCAGGAGAAGCCGCGTTTTGACAGCCGCGAGCTCGCCGCCGCCGGTCACGAGCGGCGGCTTGCCGTCGAAGCTCACGAAGATGGGGAAGGTCCGCATGGGTTAGCCTCCCACCGCCACAGCCTGTGGCGCATCGGCGAGGCTCTCAGGTGCAAGCTCGACTTCGAGCCCGTCGAGGTCCGGCCTCATGATGATCTGGCAGCAAAGCCTGGAGCGCTCGTCGACCTGAAAGGCGCCGTCAAGCATCTCGAGCTCCTCGTCGGAAGGCGGCGCGAGCTTGGCGACCCAGTCCTCGCCGACCCAGACATGGCAGGTGGCGCAGGCGCACGCCCCGCCGCACTCGGCCTTGATGGGCAGGCCCCAGTCGCGGATCACCTCCATGACGCGCCAGCCATCCAGCGCTTCGAGCCGGTGGGTGGTGCCGTCGGGCATGCGCACGGTGAGAAACATGTCAGGCCACCTTCAGGAGCCGCTGCAGCTCCGACGAAGAGGTGGTGTACTGGAAACGCCGGACTTTGTCAGGGTGCACGTAGCGGTGCGCGGCCTGCGCCATCAGCGCCGCCTCGTGAAAGCCGGACAGGATCAGCTTGAGCTTGCCGGGATAGGCATTGATGTCGCCGATGGCGAAGATCGCGTTCGTGCCGGTCTCGAATTTCTCGGTATCGACGGGAATCAGGTTCTCATTGAGGTTGAGGCCGAAATCGGCGATCGGGCCGAGCTTCATGGTGAGCCCGAAGAAGGGCAGGAGCCGGTCGGCCTCGATGTCGAACAGCGTGCCGTCGGTGCGCTTGATCATGACCGCTTCGAGCTGGCCGTCGGCGCCTTTCAACTCGGAGGGCTGGCCGGTCTCGAACTTGACCAGGCCTCGCGCTTCCAGTTCGCGCATTTTGGCGACGGTGGCGGGCGCGGCGCGGAACTCGGGCCGGCGATGCACCAGCGTCAGCTCGCTCGCTACAGCCGCGAGATTGACGGTCCAGTCGAGCGCGGAATCGCCGCCGCCGGCGATGACCAGGCGACGCCCGCGGAAGTCCTCGATGCGGCGCACGGCGTAGAACACGCTCTTTCCTTCATAGGCCTCGATGCCGGGGATGGGCGGGCGCTTCGGCACGAAGCTGCCACCGCCCGCGGCGATCACCAGAACGGGCGCGGTGAGCACGGTGCCGGCATCCGTGGTGAGACGCCATTTGCCGCCAGGCGTCTTGTCGAGGCTCGCGGCCATCTCTCCCAAGTGAAACACCGGCTCGAACGGCGCGATCTGCTCGAGCAGGCGGCCGGTGAGTTCCTGCCCGGTGCATACGGGAAGGCCGGGAATGTCGTAGATCGGCTTTTCGGGATAAAGCTCGGCGCATTGGCCGCCGGGCTTGTCGAGAATGTCGACGAGATGCGCCTTCAGCTTGGCGAGGCCGAGCTGAAACACGGCGAACAGGCCCACAGGGCCCGCGCCAATAATAATGACATCGGTGGAAGTCTCACCGGCTTGCATCGCCAAATCGCCCGTGTTCGCGCTGCCTTAGGCGCAAAAGATTACTGGAAAATGATTGCTCCAGGAACCTGTTACAAGTGAAAAGGAGAAAAATGGTTCTACTAGGATGAATTTAGAAGAATTTGTTTTCGATTCGCACCGCAATTGGTTGTTCGATCCACGGCGAGGGTCAATGACGCAAATCCATTTTTCGCCAGGTGCTCCCTTTCTCGGACGATCGTGGCGCCGCCAGACAATGTCGAGGGCATCGGCGGCAAGGCGGCATGCGCGTCGCCTGGTAGAGCGGCTTGCCGAGAGACGATACGGAGATAAGCTGGCTATCCCCGTCTCCGCGATTTTTTGATCAATCCAATCAACTCGTCATGGCCGGGCTTGTCCCGGCCATCCAATAGGGCCTATCGGCAGATTTCAACGTAGAGATCGGTCCAGGTCGGGTTCATCTTTTCGATGGTGCGGATCTTCCAGTTGCGGCGACCAGTGCTTCATGGTTTTCTCGCGCTGAATTGCCGACGCTGCGGTTGCATGTTGCTCAAATAGACGAGCTGTTTGATCCCGAAATGCTTGGTGTGGCCGGGAACCAAGCCCTCGCGGTGCTCGTAAACGCGCCGGATAAGATTGTTGGTGACGCCGATATAGAGCGCACCGTGGCGGTGCTTGGCGAGAATGTAGACGTAAAACTCACGCATAGAGGCAAGCTAACGCCCTATTGGGGCCCCCGGGACAAGCCCGGGGGTGACGAAAAATTAGATTGGGAATTAGCGGGGATAGCGGACACTTATCCCCGCCTCTGAATCTGCGGTTACACTGCGCGCACCTCGTCCGGTTGAAGGGCGTTTCTAGAGGCGATCTTGAGGCGGGACGGGGTGCGGCGCCCGCGGGTTCATGTACGCAGCATGGGCACCCGGG
>DATMDY010000129.1:0-3966 GCA_035557335.1 Methyloceanibacter sp. | reverse complement strand
CATCCTGCTCGTGCATGGCGACATGGACCAGGTGATCCCGCTCGACGCCATGCTGATCGCCCGCGAGCAGCTTGCCGCCGCCGGCATCGCGGTCGAATGGCACGTGGCCCAAGGCATAGGCCACGGCATCGACGGCGAGGGCCTGCGGCTTGGCGGCGCGTTTCTCCGCCAAGCCTTCGCCGCCGGCGCGGCTATTCGTTAAGCCCTACCAACGGTGTCATTTCTCCAGGGGTTCATGGATCGCCGGGTCAAGCCCGGCGCTGAGAGGTGTTGTTTGCGTTCATATGCGTACTTAACTACCGCATGTAGGGCACTTCACAATCTCGACATGCCCCTATAGTATGCCGCCGCGTAAGGAGATTGGGTCCCGCGTGCGACGGGCAAGATTGAGGATTTTGTTGCCTTGAACGTCGCAACTGCATCGGCCGCACCCGGTACGTTCCCCGCGCTCGTGCTCAACGCCGATTACCGGCCGCTCTCTTATTATCCCCTCTCGCTATGGGGCTGGCAGGACGCGGTGAAGGCCGTGTTCCTCGACCGCGTCAACATCGTCTCCGAATACGATCGCGCCGTGCGCTCCCCCTCCGTCGAGATGAAGTTGCCGAGCGTGGTCTCGCTCAAGAACTATATCCGACCGGCGCTCTATCCCGCCTTCACCCGATTCAACGTGTTCCTGCGCGACCGCTTCACCTGCCAATATTGCGGCGACGACCAGGATCTCACCTTCGATCATCTCGTGCCGCGCTCGCGCGGCGGCATGACCCGCTGGGAGAACGTGGTCACGGCTTGCGCGCCCTGCAATCTGGAGAAGGGCGGCAAGCTGCCGAACGAGGCAAAGATGTATCCGGGGCAGAAGCCCTATCGCCCGACGGTGTTCGAGCTGCACCGCAACGGCCGGCTGTTCCCGCCGAATTATCTGCATGAGAGCTGGCTCGATTATCTCTACTGGGATACCGAGCTCGAGCCGTAATTATTTCTCGTCATACCGGTTAGCGCTTCTGCGCGGCGCCCCAAGCGGCAACGCCTGCAAGGAAGGCCGAGGCCACCGCGTTCCATCCGGCGAAGGAAAGGCCGAGGAAGCGCCAGGCCGCCTCGTCGCACGCGATCACCCGGACCGTTTCGAGTTGCTCGGCGAGACCGCCCTCGCCCCATTCGATCGCCGTCGCGGTGCCGCAGGTGTCAGGGCCTGGCCACCATTTCCACTCGACGCCGGAATGGTAGATGCCAAGCCCGGCATTCATCACGAAAGCCACCGCGATCAGGATCAGCAGGATGCGCGCCCAACGGATCGTATGTCCCTGGGCGAGGAAGACGGCGGCGGCGCTCGCCGGCACCGCGAAGTAATAGGCGTAACGCTGCTGCAAGCAGAGCGTGCATGGCGCATAGCCGCCGAGATGCTCGAAGGCAAGCGCGGCAAGGATGGTCGCCGCCGCCACGACGAATACCACGGCGCTTGCCGTTCTTACCGGATGTGAAAGTTTCGCCAGCACGGGCCTCGCCAATGCGTCGATCTCAGAAGGCATATTTGGCGATGAAAAAGCCCCCGACAATAGCCGCGAGGAAGCCGGTGAGGACCAAGGTCAGCCGCTTCTCGATGAATTCGCGGATCGGATCGCCATAAATGCGCAGCAATTCCGCCACGAGGAAGAAGCGCGCACCGCGCGTGACGATCGACAGCAGGACGAACATGAAGAAGTCGTAGCCGGCAAAGCCCGAGGCGATGGTCACGATCTTGTAGGGGATCGGCGTCATGCCCTTGATCAGGATGATCCAGGCGCCCCATTTAGCGTAGGCCTCGCGGAAGGCCTCGACGCTGTCGCCATAGCCGTAAAGCGAGATCAGCCACTGGCCGAGCGTATCGTAGAGGAAGGCGCCGATGAAATAGCCGAGGATGCCGCCGAGAACCGAGGCGATGGTACAGACCGCCGCAAAGAGCCGCGCCTTTTGCGGCTGGGCGAGGCACATCGGCACCAGGATGACGTCGGGCGGAATGGGGAAAAACGAGCTTTCCGCAAAGGACACCGCCGCGAGCGTCGGCAGCGCGTTCTTGCTCTCGGAAAGCTTGATGACTTTGTCGTAGAGGTCCCTCAGCATGGCGCCCTGCTTAGCGGGGCCCCGCGCCGTTGTCCATCCAGTCCCTTAAAGCGGCGCGCGACAGGTTGACCCCATCGCGGCCTTACCCCATGTTCCGCCCCGTGCCCCAGTGGCGGAATTGGTAGACGCGGCAGACTCAAAATCTGTTGCCCGCAAGGGCGTGCTGGTTCGAGTCCGGCCTGGGGCACCATTGCGCGATCAAGGCGTGGGAGCGCTGATTCCGATGCCGTCGATGGCCGGTTATGTCGTGGCGGTTCTGCTTGCGCTGCCGCTCGCCCTGCTCCCTTCACATCTTGTCGTGGCTGCACCGGACGCGCCATCACCGCCGGAAGCGGTGATGGAGGCCATCACGGAAAGCCCCGCGCCGTCGAGCCCCACGCAAGTCCTGGTCGGCGCCTATATCAACGACATCCAGCAGATCGACTTCAAGACCAACAACTACATCATCGATCTCTATGTCTGGTTCCGCTGGACCGATCCGGACCTCGATCCCTCCAAGACCATGGAGTTCATGAACCGCTTCGCCTCGGACGACAATCTGCGCGAGAACCTGTACGACGAGCCGCAGAAAATGCCCGATGGGAGTCTCTACGCCATCGTCCGCTATCAGGGCCTGTTTTCGACCAAGTTTTATCTCGGGAACTATCCCTTCGACATGCAAAACCTGAGAGTGGTGATGGAAGACACTGTCTCAGGCGCCGGCAGACAGATTTACGCGCCTGACGGTGAGAAAAGCGTCGCGATGAACCCCGAGCTCACGCTACCCGGATTCTCGGTCGGCACCCCCACGATGCAAGTCGTCGAAAATACCTATCCGACCAATTTCGGCGACCTGTCCCAGCCGCAGGCCGAGACCTATTCGCGAATCGCGCTCTCGATCCCAGTGACACGCCCGGCCCTTCCCATGTCGCTCAAGACCTTCGTGCCGATCCTGTTGATCGTCGCTTGCGCCTCGTTCGTGTTCTTCGTTCGCCCGCGTTATGTCGAGGGCCGCATCGGGCTCGGCATCACCGCGTTGCTGACCTTGGTGGCACTCCAGCTCACATCAGGCGCCTCGCTGCCCGACGTCGATTATCTGACCATGCTCGATAAGATGTTCCTGCTCGCCTATCTGTTCATCATCATCACCCTTGGTCGGGTGGTGCTAACCTCGTGGCAGGGCACCGACAAGAGGGCCGAGGCCGCCATCGCGCGCGGCGACCATGTTTGGGCGGCGATGCTGCTCATCGCCTATTTCGCCGCCAATTTGCTCATCGTCTTTAACGCGCTCTCCTAGCAAGGTAACCCGTGCCGCCCGTCGAGCAGATTGACCGCGTTCCCGCCTTGCCCCATGTTCCGCCCCGCAGTAGTGGAATTAGGCCCTGTAAATGCTGGAGCTTTTGGGAGCACGGTTTTGATTAAAACGGTTGCCGGCCGTCTCGCCACGGCTCTTGTCGCGCTTCCTCTCCTGTTTTTCGCGAGCTGGCCCGCCTGGACCGCGCCTGAGGCGCAAGATTCACCGGTAGCGCCGGTAACAGAGGCAATCGAAGCCGCGCCCGCGCCCGACGCCAAGCAGGTGCTCGTCGGCGCTTATATCAACGACATCCAGCAGATCGACTTCAAGGCCAACAGTTACAGTGTCGATCTCTATGTCTGGTTCCGCTGGAAAAATCCCGAGCTCGATCCTGCCAAGACCATGGAGTTCATGAACCGCTTCGCGGGCGGCGACAATATACGCGAACGCCTCTACGAGGAGCCGCAGAAATTGCCAGATGGCAGCCTCTATTCCTTCGTCAGATATCAGGGTTATTTCTCTACCAAGTTCGATCTCGAGATCTACCCCTTCGACTCGCAATATCTCACCGTGGTGATGGAAGACTCGATTTCGGACAT